>JBPCPU010000098.1:0-19182 GCA_050998795.1 Pyrinomonadaceae bacterium | reverse complement strand
CAGCAGCGGCGAAAGAAACGATTGTATTTGATGAGGCATTCACGCTTCACCATCGAGTTGTCTTTCGGGCGGCGCGGTCGGTCGTGCGGGACGCGGCGATTGCCGAAGACGTTACGCAGGAAGTTTTTCTGCGGCTTTATCATAATTTAGACGCGATTGCCGAGGCGGAAATGCTTCGCCCGTGGCTGATTCGCGTGGCTTTGAACGTGGCGCGAAACACTTTAGCGCGGCAATTTAAGAGCCAACACACGCGAGGATAATTACGTCAAAGAAATAGACGAAGTCAGCCATTTGACGGCGGAAAAGGAATTGGAACAGCGCGAACAGGCGAAAGAAGTTCATCGCGCTTTGGGTTTGATAAAAGAGCCTTTGCGAAGTTGTCTGGTGCTGAAACAGCAAGGTTTATCGTATAAGGAAATTGCCGAAACTCTGTCGCTCAATGAAACGAGCATCGGGACTTTCGTAGCGCGGGCAAGAAAAGAATTTGTCCGTCATTACGACAAAATCGGGAAAGTTTTATGAGAGAAAAATGTTTTGAGATTGGAACGATTCAAGCCTTTTTAGACGGCGAACTCGCTTCCGCTGTGTCGGAAAATGTGGCGCGGCACGTTGCCGTGTGCAGCGATTGCGCCGTTTTGATGGCGGAAGCCGGAGAAGAATCGGCGTTTGCATTTGCGGCTTTGGAAAGCGAATTAAATACGCTTGTTCCGACACAGCGTTTGTGGTCAAAAATTAACCATTCGATTGGAAAAGAGGAAAAATCGTTGTGGCAAAAAGTTTTTGCATTCGTTTCAAACCCAACTTCCATCGCCTTTGCCAGTATGCTCATTGTGTTCGGGCTTTTTGTTGCGGTTTTGAGTTTGCGAAATAATCAAAATACTACTTCTATCACGCAAATTACTCCAAACAAATCAAGTGTGATTTTGCCCGTTTCCAAACCCGACATAAACATCAATCAAACTCCGCAAAATGATGCTTTGCCGGAAACAAAAGTTGAGGAAACGAAGCAGAATAAAAAGGATTATCAAGTTATTAAAACCACTTTCGCTAAAGCACAAAACAATTTGAAAGCTAATAAACAGCCAAAGTTTGAGCCTGAAACCAAAAATCCTGCAAACGACAAAGAACCGCGAATGGCAAACGAAAATCTTTTGGGCGAAGAAAGTTATATTAAGACAATTGCAACTTTGACGAAATCGGTTGACAGTCGGAAAGACGAGATTTTGAAGCCTTCGGCGCGGTTTGCATTTGAGAAAGATTTAGCGGTGGTTGACGACGCCATCAAGAAAATGCAGGCGGAAGTAAAGAAAAACCCGAAAAATGAAGCTGCCAAAGAAGTGCTTCGCGCTTCGTATCAAAACAAAATTGATTTGCTCAATTCGGTTGCGGATAAGTCGGAGTTGATGGCGAGTTTAAAGTGAAAAAGTGAAAAAGTGAAAAAGTGAAAAAGGAAAGATGAATCATAAAGATAAATTTTTAAGAAAATTAAGCGTTATAACATTTGCGCTTTTAATCTTTGCGCCTTTTTCCCTCGTTCCGGGTCAAACCGAGATTCCGCCGAAGCCGAAAGCTGCAATACGTCCCAAAGCTGAATTTCCAAAGCCGGGTTGGAAAGTCGGCAGGAAAATTCAAAATGAAAGCGAAACTCCCGCCGAAAAATCAATTTTGGTTAGCACAAATGTGAACATTTCATTATGTGTTTCGGAAGGAAAACTTAAAGTCAACGGTTGGGAACGCAGCGAAGTTCGTGCTTTTGTCAGCAATGGAAGTCAAGTTGGCTTTACGGTTTTAGAAAAAAGCAAGCAAAACGCCAGTCCGGTTTGGATAAAAGTCCTGGGATTTGACCCGACGACAAATAAAGAAACAAATCCTGACGAATGTCTTTCAGGTGATTTAATTGAACTCGATGTGCCGCGCAACGCAATCGTCAATGTCAAAAGTCGTGAAAGCGAAACGACGATTGATTCGGTTGGAAAAGTAACGGTTGATAATTTGGGCGGCGATATTTTTTTGAACAACATTTCGCGCGGTATCGAAGCAAAAACTTACGAAGGCGACGTAACGGTTGAAAAATCGAGCGGCGCGATGACACTTCTCAGCACGACGGGCAATATCGTTGCGTTTGATATTAGCCCCGGCGAAATCGGCGATATTTTCAAAGCGAAAACCGGCAACGGCGCGATTACGTTAAAAAATGTCGGGCAAAGACAAATCGAAGTCGGTTCAAATACGGGTTCGATAAATTTCAACGGCGAATTTTTGAGCGGCGGTCAATACAGTTTCGGCACATCAAACGGCTCAATCACTTTGTCAATTCCGCAAAGTTCTTCCTTCAAGGTATATGCTTCTTACGGTTTCGGCGCGTTCAATTCTGAAATTCCGCTGCAAAATGTTGAAAGAAACGCTCCGTCAAGAGCGCAAAGCCTTTCCGCACAAATAGGCAATGGAGATGCAACACTCAAGCTGACAACCGCGAATGGCGTGATTCGGATAAAAAAACAATAGCGTCCAGTGTAGTTTGATATTTATTTGCCTAATTTTCATAACCGATTTATTGATTTGAAGACGGCTTCGTGCTATTTTAAAAAAATCCTAAAATTTAGGAGTTTTACTGAAAGAAAGAATAAATAATGAGAAAAACAACTTTGCAGACAGTCGAAACTTGAAATTTTAGTTTGCCGTTTGACTGTCTGCCCGAGAAATTGGAGGCAAGAAGATGGTCAAACAAACAAATAATATATCCAACGAAATTAACAAACTAAACGAAAACGAAACTTTAGCCGTTATAAATTATATTTCCCGACTTCTTTCCACACGCATTTCCAAACAACGAGAAAATTCGACAAACGACGATTTAATCGTATCGCTGTCGGACGCTTACGAGAACAAACGCGCCCGTCAAGTGTTTGAATGGGAAAAGGTTCGGCGGCAAAATGCACAGCGTTCCGCTTAAAATGCGAATTACGAATTACGAATTACGAATTACGAATTTGAAATTGTTTTTTCAATGCTCGATATTTCTTTGCGTGCTTTGCGCCTTTGCGGGAAACATTTTCGCGCAAAATGTTATATTAACTCAAGCACAAATTGATTGGAGTGCCGGAAAGAGTTTTTTAGAACGAAGAATCCAATCGGGAAATGTTGAGCAAAAACGCGACGCGCTTTTTCAAATCAGAAATCTCGAAACTAAAGAAGCATCACGAATTGCTATTCCCGCTTTGCAGGATTCAAATGAAATTATCCGCGCAACCGCCGCGTTTTCCGTGATTTTTCTGCCGAAAGACGAAGCATTGAAGGTTTTGCTTCCGCTTTTAAACGATAAAAAAGAATTAGTCAGACGCGAAACTGTGTATGCGCTCGGCAAAGTCCGCAATCGAGATGCCGTCAACTTTTTGATTCAAGTTTTCCAAAAAGATAAAATTTCAGATGTCAAAAATGCGGCAATTGTTGCGCTCGGCGAAATCGGTGATGCTTCGGCGGTTGATGCTTTGATTACAATTTTGCAGAAAAAACCAAAATCAGAAGATGAATTTTTGCGGCGCAGCGCAGCGCGTTCCATCGGACAAATCGCGCAGATTATTCAAACAAATGAAACAAAAGTTCTCACGCCCGAAAACTTTTTGCCCGACAAACACAATCCAATCGAAAAACCTCAATATCTTAAACTAATCGAAAACTTTCCCGTTTTTCGCAATGCCAATAATGTTTTGATTCAGAGTTTGCAAAACGCAAACGAATCAGAAGATACCAAACGCGAAGCGGCTTTCGCGCTCGGTGAAATTGCCGATTCGACTTCAGTTCCTGTTTTACAGGCAAATCTCAACGCAAAAGATTATTATCTGGGGAAAATTTCTCAAGAATCATTGCGGAAAATTGCGGTTTATGCGGAATACGAAAAATTCGGCAAATAAATTCTTCGGGAGCGCGGGCGGCTCGTCCGCAAACGTCGCCGAAGCGACGTAAATGTTTTATCTGAAACTCATACGGTTTCTACATAGCAGATGTGCAATAGAGTCTTTCGTTTAGAGGCGGTCTTTGACCGCCAACCGTCGAACTACCCATCATTTGGCGGTCAAAGACCGCCTCTAAACTATTGCTTAATTTGTTTGTCAAAACCGTATCAGATGTCGGATAAACTCGAAATTTCTATGAACGTTGCCGGCGTTTATTGCGGACGAGCCGTCTGCGCTCCCAGCTTTTAAACTTTTTCTTTGCGGTAATTTTTGCTTTAATAAAAGTATGCAAGGAACACACGCACAGAAAACCACGCCGCAGGAATTGGAAACTCTTTATTCTTTCGTCCGCAATTACACCGAAGAAATTTGTGAGCCTTTGGAAATTGAAGATTATATTCCGCAACCAATTGTGGACGTTTCGCCGCCGAAATGGAATATCGCGCACACGACCTGGTTTTTCGAGGAAATGATTTTGAAACAGTTTGCGTCCGATTATCGGGAATTTGATAAACAATTCGGCTATCTTTTCAACAGTTATTATAATTCAATCGGCGAGCGAACTCTGCGCGACCATCGCGGCGATTTGGCGCGTCCGACGGTGAAACAGGTTTTTAAATATCGTAAATATGTTGACGGAAAAATGCGCGAATTTCTTAAACAGGATTTGCCCGAAAATGTCCGTGAACTCGTTATTTTAGGACTCAATCACGAACAGCAGCATCAGGAACTTTTAATTACCGACTTGAAATATACGTTCAGCGTCAACCCGACTTTTCCGGTTTATAAGGAAGATTTCGCGCTCGTCGAAAAAGGCGAAATCGAAACAAAAGGCTTTGCCGAAATTAAAGGCGGAATTTATGAAATCGGTTTTGAGGGCGAAGGTTTCCATTTTGACAATGAACTCGGGCGGCACAAAGTTTATCTCGAAGATTTTCAGATAAGCAAAAGTCTTGTAACCAACAGCGAATTTATCGAATTTATCGAAGACGGCGGTTATGAAAATTATCTTTTATGGCACGCCGAAGGTCTTGATTGGGTCAGGCAAAACGAAATAAATTCGCCGCTTTACTGGCACAAAATTGACGGTGAATGGATGAATTTTACGCTCGGCGGTCTACGGAAAGTGCGACCCGAAAATGCAGTTTGCCACGTTTCTTTTTACGAAGCGTCAGCGTTTGCCGAGTGGAAAAAAATGCGTTTGCCGACCGAGTTTGAATGGGAAGCGGCAAGCACTGAATTCGATTGGGGTTTGCGTTGGGAATGGACGAATTCAGCTTATTTGCCGTATCCGAATTTTACAAAACCTGTTGGCGCAGTCGGCGAATACAACGGGAAATTTATGATTAACCAGATGGTTTTGCGCGGCGCGTCAGTCGCAACTTCGCCGAATCACAGCCGCAAAACTTATCGCAATTTCTTCCATCCGCCGCTGCGCTGGCAGTTCACCGGAATTCGTTTAGCAAAATAAAAATGAGCGCAAGTCAAACTTACGCTCATTAACCGAATTTACGCGGACTAAATCAAATACATTCAAGCTGGAATTAACCACGCAGGTTTTTAAGAACTTAGCTGGTTTCGCCTCGCGTTTATTGACTTGTTCGGCGTATTTTGACGCAAAAGGTTAATCATTTTTAACAAAACCATAAACTACAACTCCGTTCGCATCTCCGACTTGACGTTTTCTAAATTTGTATTTACCATCTCCAATTTTTTCTGTCATAACGTAATCGGTGTGACACTTCAAACACGACTGATTAACTGCTCGCACTGGTTTGGCAACATAAGACCATTTACCGATACTAAATTCGTATTCATTTTCGTTCGGACTATTTGGCGTTTGAAAATCCAGAAATGCGGCTTTGACTTCTTTGAGCAGTTTCTCGGCTTTCGGTAATTGTTTCTCATTAAGTTCTCTTGTTATTGGCAAAGGCTTATTCAAGCGATAGTTGATGCTAAATTCCTTTTGCTCTTTTCCGTCAACTATCTTCGGCGTTGCGCGTCGTCCGAATAAATATAAGCCAACCTTCCAGCCTTCTTTCTCGAAACCGGCAACGCTCGCCTTTTCTTCGTCGTTGATTGGGCTGAACTGTTCAAGATGCGGATTCGGCGGATAAACAGGTTGAATACGCCGAATACCAAAATATGGCTCGGTCAAAAAACGCTGCTGAATAGCATTATCGAAACGGTCAACAAGCGCGTTTTCCGGCTTTAGATTGAACTTAACTTTTTTACCAAGCATTGTTTCTTTAGTTTGAGCAGTTGCGGGTAAAAATGTCTGGAAAGAGAATAACGCAGCGGTGCAAAACATCCAAACAAAGCAAACGATGATTTTTACTTTTAGCATTGTCATTCTCCTTTACCTTCAATTAAGCGCAAAGATTCAGGTTATACGCCGAACAATAATTACCTAGCCGTTAATTTACGGAGTTGGAGTAGTTGTCATCGGTGCTGCCGCCGGTTGTGCGCTCTTCATCACTTGTCCGACGATTGCCATTGCGACACTCAAAAGTTGATTTACCTGCTGCCGAATTTGTTCCGGTTCAACTTGTTTATAATCAGTCGGAGCGGCAAACAGACTTTCGTCGGCAGTTGTCCGAATATTGCTCACTTCCGTTACCAAACTTAAACCGCTGATTCCCTGCACATTGCCGCCTTGCGACTGCGAATTTGTAAAGGAGCGAAGCGGCAGTCCGGTTTCTTTATCAACAAAAATAAATGATTCGGTTTCGACGTTTCCGGCTTTGGTCTGCGTGTTGGTCGTTGCGCCGTAACGATATTTAATCGCGTCGCGCCCGTCAACTTTTTCTTCACCGACTTTTTCGACACCTTTCATATTTTTTATGCGGTCAACTATCTGTGCCGGCATCAACAAATTTTGAATGTCAAAACCCATTGATTCTTTGTTCAATTCGCCATATTGTTTGCGTTGCGGCGCGATAATCAGATGTTTTCCGCCTGCTTCTAAATAAACAATTTTCTCACCGTTCGGCGTGGTTATTTCCATCCGGCGATTTGCGCCGTTACGCGCAACTTCCGCCTTCAACGGCGGCATTGTCATTTTTTGGTCGCCGGAAGTTTCCAGCCGGAGCGAAACCGTCGCCTGATATTGGTCAGGTTCTTTGGTATCAACCGTCGCGCCAGTTTCATTTGCCGTATTTGCATTTGAAATATTCGCGTTTAAATTTGAATTGATATTTCTATTGATATTGGCATTTACGTTTGTCGTATTAACATTACTGTTTGTTGCAGGTTGCTGACAAGACAGGTTGACAAATGCCAAAACCGAAAAAATTAACCAGGCTAAATTTTTAATTTGTATTTTTTTGAACATAATTCATTCCCCCTTTTGAATTTGTTTAAAGGCTAACGCTTTTTCATATGTTTCTGCAAGGTGTTGAATAAATATTTTATTTCGGTTTAGCTTTTAAAATCGGAACTTTGTAGATTTGCTGTAATGAATATCCTACGATTTACCAATTTGCACAAAAGATTTTTTGCTTTGCGATTTCGTCCCGCAACCGCAATCGCCCGTGCCGCACGAAGATTTGACGGAAAAAGATCTGACCTTGCGCCAAACATTTGCGCCAACATACAGAAGCGCAATGAAAATTATTAAACCAACAATTATAATTTGAAAATTCATAAATTTATCCGTGACAATCATCGCAGGTTTCGCCGCGCAAGGCTTCGATTCCTTCCTTAACAATTATCGGAATCATTACAAAAGCGGCAACCGAATCCGCCCACCACCAACCAAAAAGTGCGTTTAATCCCAAACCAATTAGCAAAATAGCTGAAAGATACGCGCAAATATCGGTTTGCCGCGAATCGGCTTTCATCGCACGACTGTTGAGATTTTCCGCCACGCCGCGTTTAGCTCTTGCCAACAGCGGCATCACAATTAGCGACAATACTGCCAAACCAATTCCGACATAACTTACTTCCGGCGGTTCAAAAGTTATCAAAGATTTTCCAGCGTCAAAAGCGATATACGCGGCGAGAAGCAAGAAACTGATACCGACGAGTTTGAGCGCGAATTTTTCACGTAGTTCGCCGGGTTCGCCTTCGCGCAAACGCCATAACAAGACGAATGCGGAAGAAGTTTCAATCAAAGAATCAATGCCAAATCCAATTAGTGAAACGCTTCCCGATACAATTCCCGCGCCGATGGCGACAATCGCTTCAAGCAGATTCCAGCCAATCGTAAAGTATTCGAGAAGTCGCCCGCGTCGAACACTTTTGGAGGAAAGAATTTCTTGACTGGCGATATGTGAACTCATAATAATTTATCCGAAACCTAAAAGTCTTCCGCCTTGATAAGTTAAAAATGCCGCGAGATATGCCAAACCTGTCATATAACCGACCATAAATAAAGCCCACGCCCACGAATTTGTTTCACGCCGCACGACTGCGACGGTTGACATACACTGCATCGCTAAAACGAAGAAAACCATTAAAGTCAAAGCCGTTAAAGGTGTCCAAGCCTTTGTGCCGTCGTCTTTTTTCGCGTCCCGAACGGCACTTATCAATGATTGACTTTCTGCATCCGAGTCTTTGCCGACATTATAAATAATACTCAAAGTCGAAACCAGAACTTCCCGCGCGGCAAAAGAAGCAATCAACGCCACGCCGATTTTCCAATCAAATCCAAGCGGCTGAATAACAGGTTCGATAAAATGTCCGAGTTTTCCCGCGTAGCTGTTTTGTAATTGTTCTGATTCGTCAATCGCCGGTTGTCCTTCGTCGGTTGTCGGTTGTTCGTTGCTCGTTGCAGCTTCTTGACTTTGGACATTGGACATTGGACTTTGGACTCTTGGAAACGCCGTCAAAGCCCACAAGATAATGGAAATTGCCAAAATTACCGTTCCCGCGCGTTTGAGAAAAAGTCCGGCGCGGATAAACATATTTTGGAAAACCGTGCGAAAATTCGGCAGACGATATGGCGGAAGTTCCATTACAAACGGCGGTGTCGGCGATTTTAAAATTGTCCGCTTTAAGATAAAAGCGACGACGACGGCAACAACAATTCCGAGCGCATACATCGCCAAAATCAAAACTGCACCGAGCGAAAGAAATCCGAAAACCGTTTGTCCGGCGAAAAACGCCGCAATCATCAGCGTGTAGACCGGCAGACGCGCCGAACAACTCATAAACGGCGCAATCATTATCGTCGCCAATCTGTCTTTCGGATTTTCGATTGTCCGCGCCGCCATAATGCCCGGAATCGCACACGCAAAACTCGACAAAAGCGGCAGAAACGCTTTGCCGTGAAGCCCGACGCGCGACATCAATTTATCAAGCAAAAACGCGGCACGCGCCATATATCCGGTGTCTTCCAAAATCGAAAGAAACAAGAAAAGCAGCAAAATTTGCGGCAGAAAAACAATCACACCGCCGACTCCGGCAATCACGCCGTCAACCAGCAAATCGGTCAAAATACCTTCCGGCATTTCGGCGCGGACAAAATCGCCCAACGCGCCGAAACCTTTGTCGAGCAAATCCATCGGCAGATTTGCCCACGAAAAAATCGTCTGAAAAACCAGCAAAAGAATGGCAATTAAAATTACCAACCCAAAAAATTTATGCGTCAAAACGCGGTCTATCTTTTCGGAAATGCTTCTTTCTAAAGTATCTTTTGGTTTGACGGCTTCCTGATAAACATCAGAAATAAAATTGTAACGCGCAAAAATCTTCTTGTTTGCAACCTTGTCGTCCGAAAGACTCAAATGAATATCGTCTTCGCTCGTCTTATCGGTAAAATCGGTATCGGACAGCCAGACAAAATTCGGCGTTGCTTCGGTTTGCGCGACTTGCAAAACCTTTTTAGCGAGTTCTTCAATTCCCTGTTTTTGCGTGGCTTTGACGCGCACAACCGGAATCTGCAAAAGTTTGGACAATTTTTCCGTATCAATTTCCAAACTTTGTTTTTCGGCGGTGTCAACCATCGTCAAAGCAACAACGACGGGAATTTTGAATTCTAAAAGCTGTGTAACAAGATAAAGATTTCTTTCGAGATTAGTCGCGTCAACGACGGCGATAAGCGCGTCCGGTTTCGGCAAATCCGCAACTTTTCCGAGCAGAACGTCGCGGGCAATTTGTTCGTCCAAAGAAGTTGCGTCGAGGCTGTAAAGTCCGGGAAGGTCAATCAAACGCGCAGTATTTTCACTTCCGTTCAATCGCCAAAAACCTTCTTTTCGCTCAACTGTTACGCCTGAATAATTGGCGACTTTCTGACGCATTCCGGTTAAAGCATTGAAAAGCGTAGTCTTTCCCGCGTTCGGATTTCCAGCCAAAGCAATTGTAAATTGTCCTTTGTCCTTTGTCCTTTGTCCTTTGATTGGATTAATCACCAACTCAGACTTTGGACTTTGGACTTTGGACTTTGGACTTTGGACTTTAGACTTCATTTACTTCAATCGTGTCGGCTTCATTTTTCCGCATTGCCAGATGATAACCACGCACACGAATTTCCAACGGGTCGCCAAACGGCGCAGATTTTATCACGCGCACCGAAACGCCCGGCACAACGCCCATTTCCATCAAACGCCTGGTTATCGCCTTATTTCCGTTGACCGCCACGACTTTCGCTTGGGCGCCGATTGGCAGATTTGTTAGATTCATTATTTTGCCCGGTAATTTTTATCTTTTATTTGACTAAAAGAATTGTATGTTAATTGAAATCAAATTTCGATTTCAATAACGAGTTTTTTAAGATTCTTAACATTAACACAAATATGCGAATCAGGAGTTAAAAAATTTGATATTAAGCTAAATCTTCACTTTGCGTGCTTTGCTTCTCAAGCGGGAAACAAATTCTCTCCCGCTTGAGAAGCAAAGCACGCAAAGAAAACTAAATTTTTCAACAATTTAATTCAACTCCTGATTCGCATAAATGAAAACAATTTATTTTGGCGGAATTTGCCTTTCGGAAACAAGGTCGGCTTGATAACTGCCAAGCGTAAAGCGCAAAGGTATGCGCTTGTCGTCAAGACTAAGCCATAAATGCAGATTTAACGAATCAATTTGCGGATTTCCGGTCGTTACCGAAATAAGCTGCGCCGGAATTTTTTCGCCTTTTAGATTGATTATGTCGGCAGTCGAAGGTCTGAGAATAAAGACATTGGCATCCGAACCAAAAAAAACGGCAACCCGCGTGTCGTTGACGGGATTGGTCAGGTCTTTGCTCGGCTTTAAGTTAAACGCGCGAATTGCATACGCCAACGACAAAATACTGTGTGTGCCAACCGGAACTTCGGGATGAAGTTTCCCGTTAAATGTTGCAGTTCCCGCCTTTTGGTCAAACTGCACGGTTTGATTAAAACTGTTGAATAGATTGCTGAATTTCAGATTAATTTGCTGCGGCGCGAGCGAATCGGGATTGACCTGTGCCGTAATGCTGTCGTTTAAGTTCAAAATCTGTTGATTAGGCTGTGTTTCGGTAACGATTGCCGTCAAAAGTAGACTGTCCTGTCCGGCAAATTGTTTGCGTTCTTTGGCTTGCAGCGTTACGATGCCGAGAAATTTTCCGTCCGTTGAAACCTGATAATCCAATGTTTCTCCCAACCCAAACGGCAAATCGGGAAGAAGCGGCGCGTTTTCGATATATGGTGTCGGCGTTGCAATCGGTTTTGGCGTCGGTTGCGGGCGCGGCGTTTGCACCGGCGTTGGAGTCGGCTCGGTCGTAGTTTCTCCTTCGACAAGCTGAATACTGGCAATTTCAGCGCGAAAATCTCCTTTGACGGTTTTAAATCGAATCAGAACCGGCAGATGCGCTTCGTCCACGCTGTAATTGATGCGTAAATCGGTAATGCCTTTTTCAGTAAAAAACCGGCTGTTCACGGTTGAGATATTTGTCGCAAAATCGCCCGCGCCGGTTTTAATCTTTTCGCTTCCCGTATTGAGCAAACTGACGTTGTAATTCCTGTCGTCTTCCTGCAATAGAAAATTTCCGATTCCGCCCGTATTTCGTGTTTGGTAAATAAGCGTCAATAAATCATAATTAGCGGTCGGCACGACCAAATAATTACCAATTGTTTCCTTCGGCATAATACCCGCGTTGGAAATTTTTTTGACATACAGCGGCAAACCGCTTTCGGCGGAAGCATATGTCGTCTGCGCTTCGTCCAAAAGATAAAATGCCGCGCTGACAAAATCAGAGGTTTTGAATTTGGAATACAGTTCGACCGCATCCTTTTCGCCCAATTTACCGCGCGAAACAACATAAATTTCCGCGTAAGCCGCGTTGTTATATTTTTCAAACGAAATGTTATAAGTCAGGCGTTCACCGATGCGAAACGGCGTTGGCGAAAGTGTCCGGGCTTTGATTTGGTCTTGCGCCGACGCATTTTGCAAAATCACGAAAGCCGAAACCGATAAAAACAAAAGACAAATTAACCGCAGACCGAAGCGGAAAAACGCAGATTTATTTATGAGGTTTAGAGTTTGAAATTTTAATTTACTCATCAATTAATTTAAACGTCTATGCAGTTTCAATTTCTCGTAAAATTTTCCGAACCGCCGAAATTTTGTCTTCACTTTGCGTAATCGGACGACCAATCACCAAATAATCAGAACCTGCGTTAATCGCTTCGGTTGGAGTCATTACACGCTTTTGGTCGTCATTTGTTTCAATTTGGTTTTCGGTTTTCGGTCTTTGGTCTTCGTTCATAAACTCTCGACTCTCGACTCTCGACTCTCGACTTCTAATGCCGGGCGTTATGATTAAAAAATCTTTCTTTTTGATATTTTCCCGAATCTCTCTGACCTCAAACGGCGAAGCAACCACGCCGTCCAAACTACATTTTGCCGAAATTTGCGCCAAATTCAAAACTTGCGCGTTGATTTCAGTTTCGATGCCGACCTCGCGCAAAGTTTCCTGATTAAAACTTGTCAAAACCGTTACGCCGATAATTTTCGGCTGAATTAAATTTTCTTTTTCGCAAATCTCGCGCACATCTTCGACTACTTTCCGCATCATTTCACTACCGCCGAGCGCGTGGATATTGAACATCCAAACACCGAGCCGCGCAACTTCAACCGACGCTTTCGCCACCGTATTCGGAATGTCGTGAAATTTGACATCAAGAAAAAGTTTGATGCCCGACGCAATAACTTCACTAACAAAAGATGCGCCCGCCGCCGTGAAAAGTTGCAATCCGATTTTGAACGCGCCGACTTCCCCACGCAGTTCCGCGATAATCTCACGCGCTTTTTTGGCGGTTTCCACGTCGAGCGCGACAATAATTTTTTCTTTGCTCACGATTATTTTTATTCGATAGATTTGAAAACTTGCTCACGGAAAAACTTGGTCAAACGCAGAGAACCTTTCGTCAAAAGATGATATTTTTCCTTCTTGAAATGCAAAAACGGTAAAGCCGTCTCAAAGTCGGGTTGTTCTCTCTCCTTTAAAAATTCCAGACATTGTGCGCCGGCTTCCTTCGATTCAAACGCCGCTTGCCAGGTATTTTTCGCGCTTTCTTCGTTACCGAGAAGGTTATAAATCAGGCTTTGCATAAACCACGCATCGGCATATTTGACATCCAAAGAAACTGCTTTTTGCAGGTGCTGCAATGCAGATTTGTGATTTTGCAGTTGGAAATAAGCACAGCCGATTAAACAGTGGATTTCGGGAATTTCCTCATTTCCCGAAGATTGCCTAAAGGCGGCAATAGATTCCGTCCAATTTTCTTCAAATGCCGCCAGCATTCCCCAAATATAATTGATGCACAAAGTTTTTTCGGGAATATTTACCAGAACGCTCAAAAGTCTTCGCGCTTTTTCAGTTTCGGCTTCGTCGGCGAAAATCGCGCCGAGAAGAAGCAAGACTTTTTCGTTTTGCGGCGCAAATTCAAACGCTTTTTCAAGATTTTTTCGCGCGTCGTCGAACTTATCAATGCAAAAAAGTTTTTCGGCAATAAAAACGAGCAGCGGAACATTTTTTGGCGAGAGAAGCACGGCGCGTTCAAGCGTTAGAAATGCTTGTTTGTCTTCGTTTTTTTCTAAAAGTTTGATGCTTTCTTTGAGCAGATGCGTCAAAAGTTCCGCCTGCTTACTGTCGTGGTTGGCAAGTATTTCTATCACAATCAGTTCCTGCTTATTTTCCGCCTTCAGTTTTTCCCTTTTCTCATCAAAAATTTCGAGCGTATTTTTACTCAAAAAGTCTGATAAGTCAGGATTTACCTTTTGAAGCGTTTCAAAAAAAGATTGGAGAAGCGCGTGGTCTTTTTGAAATGATTTAGCTTCGCGGCTGATAAATTCGTAAGCCATTGCGAGTTGTTCGGTAATCTGGGCAAGACGCAGTTCGAGCAGAGAAACTCTTTCGAGCAGATGGTCTTCGTAATATGAAGGCGCGATGCTTTCTTCGTGGCGCACCGAAGGCGGAAAAACAACAATCATCAGCCGCGTTCCGCAACGCCAACAACTGGCTTCGCCGATTTCATTGGCGGCGCGGCATTTCTGACAATAATGTGAAATTTTCTCCACAAATAAATAGTCGGCAGTTGGCAAATAAATAGTCGGCAGTCGGCAGTAGCAGTTGGCAGTCAAGTTAAAAGTGCCAACTGCCAATTGCCACTGCCAACTGTTTATTCTAAGTCCAACGGATTTTTAAAAGGTGTATTCGGTTCGCCTTGAGCGCGTTTTTTTGCTTCTTGAAATTTTTCTTCCAAAAGCCGTTCGCGGTCTTTTTGTGAAGACATTTCCTGTGAGAAAAGCCGGTCGCGCAATTCTTTTTGTTTGCCGAGTTCGTTTTTCAAATCTTCAAACGAGCCGTGCGCTTTTTTCTTTTCCTCGTGCGCCAAAATCGCGCCGGTAGTTGCGTCAATCGTCAAATTCGCTTCGCAGCACGGACAAATTATACTGAACTTTTCCATAACAATTTGAATTATATCTTAACAGACGAAAATGTGTGAATAAAATTTATTGTTTCTCTTTTTTCTCCACATTTTCTTTGGACGGCGGATTTTCGTTTGGCGGAGCAATGCCGACGGCTTTCAAAATTTCATTCGCCGAAGCATCAAAAATATTGTCAATTCTACCTTTTGGCAAATCAATAATTTTCCCGTTTTTTAGATAAACCTTAACCGTCGGATTATCTAAAGTTATGTAAATTCTCTCAACTTTCGCCAGCAGCGCATTACTTTTAAAAGTGCGCGTTTCGATTGGCTGACCTTGTTTGTTCATCTCGGTTGAAATTTCCGAATTGTCCGGCGCGGGTGCTAAAATTTTGCGGACATTCGGGTCAATCGGAGCAACATTAGTTGTTTTCCCTTTTATTATTTTTTGCGTCGGAGTATTTGATAAACCTGAATTTGCGGGCGCGGGCGGAACATTGTTCGGGTTCATAAAATCTTCCATATTGGTCGAAACCGCAACATTTGTGTTTCGCATTTCGGCGACGGAATTGTTAGCAATATTTGAATTTGTCTTACTGACAGTTTGGTTCGCCGAAGACGAGCAACCGCCGGGAAAAATTAGAAAAACTGTTAAACCTAAAAAAATCTTCATTTAATTTCTCTCAATTTTGCTTTCAGATTGGCTTTCACGTTTTGCCATTCCGAATCAATAATACTGAAATAAACCGTATCACGAAAGCGACCCGCGTCGGTAATCTGGTGGCGGCGCAAAATTCCTTCCTGCGTTGCGCCGAGTCGCAGAATTGCATTGCGGGATTTTTCATTCAGCACATCGGTTTTCAGTTCGACGCGGACGCAACCCCAAGTTTCAAAAGCGTGTGTCAGCATCAAAAGTTTCGCTTCCGTATTGACAAAACTTCTCTGCCACGCCGGATTTATCCACGTCCAGCCAATTTCCGCACGGCGATTTCTCTGGTCTATATTGCCGAATCTGGTTGAGCCGACGATTTTGTTTGCGGATTTATCAATCGTGACAAACGGCACGGAAACTTTTCTCGTTTGTTCATCGAGCGCGGTTTCAATATATCGCCGCAAATCTTTTTTTGATTTGATAATGTTCGTCGTCCAAAGCCACAATGACTCGTCCGCACCGGCTTCGTAAAGTTTTTCCAGATAATTTATTTCGAGCGGCGCGAGTCTGACTTTTTCACTTTCTAAAATTACAGGTTCAATTTTCATTCGGTCAAATTCATTTTTTACAGAATTTCCCGAAAACGCGGGTCTTCACAAAAATTTTTGTTGTTTCTCCGAAAAAATATTATCCACCGGCTCGTCAGCCTCCGTTACCATCTGCTCGATTCGGCTCTCATAATCGCGCACGTCGTCAAGCGTCAGCATTTCGCTGAAAATCTCATCGCGCACGAGTTCTTTTACGCCCTCGATAATTTCCGGCGTGATGTAAATTTCCGGCGGCACGTCAATTACTATTTGCGACATTTTTTACCTCTCTTCACAGCGATTTTACTCTAATCCGGCGCGTTTGAGAAATTTATGAGAAAAATTTGAGAAAAATTTGAAGACTTTCCCGCGCCGCATCAATTATAAAAGCCGTATCGTTTCCCAAAATTTATATTTGTTCCGAAACATTTTAACCGAAATGAAGTCAAACACCAAGAAAGTTTTCATCCGCCGCGAGCTGCACGAAATTATCATTGTCCGCCGACTGCATCAAATTCGGATGTTCTGCGCGGATTGCCGGTCGAGCGAAGATTTTCTTTCGCTCGACGAAGCGGTCGGTTTTCTGCAAATCGGAACGCGGGAGATTTTACGAAAAATCGAAACGAGCGACATTCACGCTTTGGACGCGCCGAACGGTCAAATGCTGGTTTGCGCGAAATCGCTGGGAGCGCAGGCATCCTGCCTGCAATGAGCGCGGAGCGCGAAAAGAGCGTTTGCAAATGAAGGGCTTCAAATTTTTAACTCGATTTTCGCGTCGAAGCGACGCTCATTGCAGGCAGGATGCCTGCGCTCCCAGCCAAGCGGCAATTTTTTATTGGTTGATAGATTGGGCAAAACCCACAAGGAGATTTAGAATATGTATAAAAAAAGTTACTGTAAATAATTCGTGCCTTGACTGAGATACGCCGTCACGATGGCTAAATTTCGTGAGCCTTTCTTTGACCACGACATTCCTTTGCGTTTTTGTCTTTGGGCAACCATCACATCATTTTGTTTTTCCATTCTCCCGCTTCCGATAACTTTCTTGGCTTCCTTTCTTTTCTCATAATTGATAATGTAGCCTTTATTTTTCTCTAAATATCCTTTTAACTCATCTCGTTTGACCTGGTTTCGGGCTTCGATGGCTTCTAAGTATTTTATCGCCTGTTCACTTTCACCTTTCCATAACGCCAAACATTATTTCCGCCGACGGCAATTACCGTTGAAGCCTGGGTCAAGCCGGATTATACAAATTGCTCCGGCTTTTATCGCATTATTCACACCGTCCAAAACGCTGCCGTTCCGCCGAATACTTTTACGGGCTACCACACACTAATCCAGTGCGCCGGTAAGTTCGTTGCTGAAATCTACGATAATACAGGAGCGAAAAATGATATTACTTCCAATGCGACGATTCCAGCAGGAACATTTACGCACGTCGCTTTCACTTGGGACGGCTCGAATTTGCGAACATACATTAACGGCAATTTGGACAATACAGTTCCAACAACAATTTCCGCAATCGGCTCGAATCCTTTCCCAATCAGAATCGGCAATGACGTAGCAGTTGGATTTAGAGGGCAAATTGACGAACCGGCAGTTTATAATCGCGCCCTCTCCGCGTCGGAAATCGCGGCAATCTTTAACGCCGGAACAGCCGGAAAATGCAAACCGACGGCGACCGTCGCGCCGAGCGGTCAAGTCGCTTGGTTCGCGGGCGACGGCAACGCCAACGACATCGCCGGAACGAACAACGGCACACTGCTAAACGGCGCGGGCTTTGCCGTCGGGCGAGTCAGTCAAAGTTTCAGCTTTGACGGCGTTGATGATGTTGTTGAAATTCCCGATAGTCCTTCGTTTGATTTTGGAACTAATGAAATAAGCGTCGGGGCTTGGATTATGCCCACTACCGATTCTACACTTCAGCTTCGTGGAATAATTGACCAGTACAACGACCAACAAGCCACTTTTTTATTTGCACTTGGTTCAGCCGATGTCTCCGGCAGCAGGCAAGGAAAATTTTTTGTCTACGGCGATTCGACCGGGTTTGTATATAAAGGCATTATTACCATAACCAGAATTCAACCTAACACTTTTACTCACGTCGCCGCCGCTTATAAACAGTCAACCCAGGAAATCAAGTTTTACATCAACGGCGTGGAAACCGCCACCACGCCTGAGCCGGGTTCCGTAAATCTGGCAACAATTTTCAATGCGGCACTTCCTGTCCACATCGGCAGAACGTCTTCAGCTACTTCAGCTCCTTTTGCCGGTTTAATTGATGAGCCTTCGCTTTACAACCGCGCTCTGACCGACGCGGAAATCACTTCCATCGTCAGCCGGAATCGCCGGAAAACTTAAAGAAACCACGACGACCGGAACGACCGCCGCCGTCGGCGACGCGACGATAACTTTTGCGGGCGCGGCGACGCGGACGACGCAGGAAATCCCACTTGCCGCCGCCGGCTTACCGCCGCTCTCGAACATTCAATTGTTATACGATGTGGCGACTTCCGCCGCCGTGAGCAATCCGACTGTCTGTTTCAACGTGCCGTCGTTCAGTCCGGCACAATTCAGTCAGGCGCAGATTTTCCATCTCGAAGCCAATCAATGGCAAAACCGGACGGCGGCGGGCAATACTTACCCGACGCTCTGCACGACAACTCTCGCGTCGCTTTCACCGTTTGCGATAGTCGCCAGCCTTGCGCCGACGGCGGCAAGCGTCACGGTCAGCGGGCGGGTTGTAACGGCGAAAGGTCGCGGAATTTTCCGGGCGCAAGTGTCGCTCACCGATTCGGGCGGCGAAACACGGCGGGTTTATACAAATCCGTTCGGCTTTTATCGGTTTGATGATGTTCCGGCGGGCGAAACTTATATTATCTCGGCGAACCACCGATTTTTACAATTTACACAAAACGCGCAGGTGCGCTTTATCGGCGAGGATACTTTCGAGATTGATTTTTTAGCACAGTAAAAAAGTCCAAAGTCCTCAGTCCTAAGTCGGAAAACACGCCTGACTTAGGACTGAGGACTTTGGACTTATACCAGGTTGCGCGAAAAATTAAGGTTCGTTGAGAGGCGGGGTGTTTCCCCCCCAACACCCAAGTTTTCGCCTCTTGCTCGGAAAGAAAAAACCCCCAACAGCGTATTTTTTT
>JBPCPU010000060.1:0-24796 GCA_050998795.1 Pyrinomonadaceae bacterium | reverse complement strand
CGATGAAGGAAATTGTCATTTTAGGCGAAAAAGGCAATGAACTCGAAAGGGAAATCTTTCAACAGTTTTTGCCGGATAAAGTTTTGGTTTTGGCTGAAAATGCTGAGGAAAATGCCGAACTTATTCCGCTTCTTAAAGAACGAAAAATGATAGAAGGAAAGCCGACGGCGTATGTTTGCGAAAATTTCACCTGTCAAAAGCCGGCAACTTCGGCGGCGGAATTGAGAGAACAATTGGCTTGATTCAAAAAAAAGCACGTTGTCCGAAAACAACGTGCCTAAATTATTTGATAATTAAGATAAAAGATTACGGTGTCCTCATATTTTTATTCATCATTTTGTTATCTTTCATCATGTTGGAATTTTTATTCATCATTTTGTCATCTTTCATCATGTTGGAATTTTTATCCATCATTTTGTCATCTCTCATCATGTTGGAGTTCGTCGTTCCCATATTTGAATTCATCATCGGTGTCGACATATTTGAATTCATCATCGGCGTTGACATATTTGAATTCATCATCATATTTGAATTCATATTTTTATTCATATTGACATTTACATTAGATGCCGGTTCGCAAGCCAAACCCAAAGCACCCATTATTAACATTCCTGAAAGAGCTAAAGTCTTTTTCATTTTATTTATATTCTCCTGTCTTCTTCAAAGATTAAATTTATTTTTAACGACCGTTTTAGGCGGTCGTGTCCCAATCACTTTTTATAGGAACATTGGTCAATATAGATTTCTAATGCGCTTTAGTCAAATCAAAAATTGCTAAAAATGCTGGTTTTAGAAAAAAAAGAGAAAATATTTTTGCCGTCAAACTTACAAATCGAACTATAATTTATCTGGACAAAAACAAATGTTGACTTCCTTTAATATAAAAAGTTATTTTCAAACTGGAGAAGTTTTCCTCAAAGACTAATTTTAGATTCCCGCAAACATCTTTTTCAAGATTATGGACAACTCCGAAACAGATAATTTGTCGAAAAACAATTCCGTTTTTTTTGCCGACAGCTATTTCGTCCTGGCGTTGATTTCACTTTGTGCGCTGGTTGCTACTTTCGTTGTTTCCAATTTTAATCAAACTTTTCAAGCAAAAATATTAATTTTTTCAGCGATAATTTTCGCCTACTTATTGTTTTGTTTTTTCTTTTATAATTGGCAAAAGCAAAAAGCGCGTCAAAGAGAAAAGGAAATTTCCGATTCGATTTTTAACGGGGAAATTGAAAACCGGCTGCTCGCGCTCGAAGAAGCCGGCACATTTTTCGGCGCGTCGCTCAAATTTCCCGATATGTTTCGTCTTGTTTCGAGCCGCATCAACGAACTGATTCCGTTCACGACTTGCGCGTTGTTTTTAGTTAATGAAAATAATACGGATTTGAAAGTTGTCTGCGCGGTCGGCGAAAATACGCGGGATTTGTTGAATTTTGAAATGAGTTCACATCGAGGTTTGGCGGGAAAAACCTTTCTCAGTCAAAAAATTCAGCACGAAGAAAAATTATTATCCGATAAAAAAGTGCTGCCTGATGAAACATTAAAAGGTTTGGAATCGGGTTTGGCTGTCCCGCTTTTTCGCTCCGGCGATGTTTTCGGCGTTTTAACGCTTTACGGCACTAATGAAATTGATTTCAGCCGAAATTCGGTTCAGCTAATCGAAGCGGTCGGGACGAGAGTTGCACCGTTATTTTTGAGTTCGATGTCGTTTGAGCGCAGTTTGACTAATGCTTTGACCGATACTTTGACAAGTTTGCCGAATGAACGCGCTTTTTATCTGGTTTTGGAAAATCAGATTGCCGAATCGCAGCGCAATCGTGACGAACGACCTTTGACGGTTTTGACCGTTGACATTAAAAATTTTACCGAACTCAATCAAAAATTCGGACACGCGACCGGCGACCAAATTTTGGCTTCTGCCGCAAACACAATCAAAAGCCAGTTGCGGCAAATGGATTTTCTCGCGCGTTCTCTGAGCGATGAATTTCTCGCCGTTCTGCCGACGGCTTCCGGTGCGGTTACCCGAGAAATCATTGAACGCATCGAAAAGGCATTTATCTTTAATCCGTTTGAAATTTCCCCGCAGGAGAAAATTAATCTGCAATTAAACTTCGGCGCGGCGACTTTTTGGAAAGACGGCGAAACCGCGCAGCAACTTTTGCAGAACGCGCATTTGCGAAAACAACAGGCAAAATCAGGGCAAAGCAGTAAGGTGATTTGGTTTCCGAAAGAATATGTGAACTAGAAAATTTGGTAGTGAACTAAAAGTAATGCTTTTACCGCCGAGGCGCAGAGATAAGACGCAGAGAAATCTCAGCGAAACTCGGCGAAAACTCTGCGCTTCTGCGGTGAGATTTTTATTTGGCATTACGACCGAATTGACGTGGGGCGAAACCGAATTCACGTAACTCCCAGTTTAACACGCAAGATTTTAAAGAGAAACTGTTTCGCCCTCACGTCCAATAATTTGTTGGGCTTTGCCGCAGAAGGAAGTGTTTCTATCAACTCTTCCGGCGGTTTTTGACATTCTACCCTGTCGGCTGACACTCAATAGTTGAACATCGACCCGTTCAATTGCTAGCTGAACATTTACGCATCAACAACTCATAATTCCTGTGTGTTAACAATAGGTAAAGGAGGTCGGATCTCGTCTGGATTGCATCTCAAGCGATCTAACTCTCCTTCATCTGCGCCTTTGTATGCCCAGTTTCTAATACCGAAATCGGGTGGGAACGGGCGGTTTTTTGTGATAGCGACACCTCTCAGTTCTCGGTCCCCAGTAGCAATGTGGAAACGCTTATCTGCGTCGTAGCCATCAATAACGGTCTTCATCTGCCATGCAATTGATTTAGCTGCGCATACATGATAGCGCGAAAGCATATAGTGTGCGGCAGCCGCTAAATTTGCGATCAAGGAACCACCAGGCACTTGCCTCTGTGGCACCAAAATTTTAGTCCATGCCTTTCCAATAGCATCGCAGCATGAGCCGCTGGTACTAATTGGTCTTGCCGCGTTTAGCGCATTATCAATTGTCGCCCGAACTCCGGCGTCGTCCAGGCGCGTGCAACCCAAGAATTCTCGACCATCATTCACCTGGTCTGCTGGTAATCCATGATCTTCAATCTCTCCATACTCGATAACACTGATTGCAAATATGATTCTTGCAAACGCTCCTTGACCCAAAACACTCATCCGGTCGTGGGAAGGCTGGATGCGAGCAGGAAGGACGGCGCGAGGATTCCGTGGGGCGTCTGTCAACAGGAATCTTCTGTCTTCAGAATTGATCGCCTTTAATGCTGGCAACATATCGAACATGGCTAACCTGCTGCAAGCATGAAGTGCCGCTTTCCATTCATCCGTCAACCAACGCATGGTGCCTCCCCAGAATCCGGCTTTTGCCTTAGCCACAGCATCTGTGAATCGTCTTTGATCTTCTATACTCATTAGTTTCCTCCAGTATTTTCTAGCTCCTTAATAATAGGACGGGAAAAAGGTTTTATTTTTGCAAAATATCTTCTGAGAACAATGAAACACAACCTTTTGTTCTGCTCTCTGAAATAAAATCTGCAAAAATTTAATTTTGTTGCATCTGGTTTGCACAAAGATGACATAGTGAATGCGGACATCTCCGCTGAAAACGGCTATTTCGTGCGTCCGAAAACTGTCTCATCCCAAAGCGCGGCGTAACGGCGCGGTCTTGTGCATATAGAGCATTATAATTAGCAACGCGTTTCCATTTGAGTAAGTTCCTTTTCATCTGTGGCAATTTTCATATAAATACCCTACTCGAACCTTACAAATTAACCAAAAGGACATTTTTCTGATGCTTATGTTGCAACCATATTATTTATAGAGAAGTCCAACTTTCTATTACACCGCCGAAAATTTTTCTACATTTCCCGACTAAATTTTTTCAATTAAACAATGAATTTGATTTTATCGGCAAAAAGTGGAAAATCATAACGCAATTCAAAAAAAATAAACGGAGAAACAAATGGCGACAATATCATTTTACGGCGGAGTCGGAAGCGTTACGGGTTCAAAATATCTTTTGGAGTCAAACGGCAAAAAGGTTTTGGTTGACTGCGGACTTTTTCAAGGCTTGAAAGAGTTGCGCGAAAAAAACTGGCAAGACCCGCCGTTTCGCCCCCGTGAAATTGACGCGGTTATCATCACGCACGCGCATATTGACCACACGGGTTATTTGCCGCGTCTTGTCAAACTCGGTTTTTCGGGCAAAGTTTTTACTTCACGCGCGACGGGCGATTTGCTCAGGATTCTGCTTCCCGATTCGGGAAGATTGCAGCAGGAAGAAGCTAATTACCGCAACCGACACAATTTAACTTCGCATTCGCCCGCGCTTCCGCTCTACGACGAAGACGACGCGAAAGCCGCGCTTGAATTGCTTGAGCTGGTGGCAAATGACGGCAAACCCGGCGAAATTTGCGAAGGTTTTCGCGCTTCTTTTAGAGTTGCCGGACACATTTTGGGCGCAAGTGAAGTTCTGGTTGAAATGGAAAATGCGCGGGAAAACGGCGATTCGGTCAAGTTTCTTTTTTCCGGCGATTTGGGACATTACGACCAACCGATTTTAAATGACCCTGCCGCGCCGCCCGATTGCGATTATTTGATGTGCGAATCAACTTACGGCAATCGTCTGCACAGCGAAGTTCATTCGGATGTGCAGCTTGCTGAAATTCTCAACGAAGCGAATAAAAGAAACGCGCCGATTTTGATTCCCGCATTTGCCGTCGGCAGAACTCAGGAGATTTTATATTTGATTCGTGAACTCGAAGAAGAAAAGAAAATTCCGGTGCTGCCCGTCGTTGTGGATTCGCCGATGGCGGCACAGGCGACGCAGGTTTATAACCGCTTTAATGAAGAACACGACGAAGAATATGCCAGCATTTTGGCGCGAAAAATTCATCCGCTTCGCACGGGTTCGATGTCAACCACTTCAAGCCGCGATGATTCAAAAAAGATAAACGATATGAAAGGCACGCGGATTATTATCAGCGCGTCGGGAATGTTGACGGGCGGGCGCGTTTTGCATCACGCGATGCGCGTTTTGCCGAATCCCGCGGCGACGATAATCTTCGTCGGTTATCAAGCGGCAGGCACGACCGGGCGCAGAATTTTAGACGGCGAGAATGAAGTCCGCATTATGAAAAACTGGATTCCCGTGCGTTGCCGCGTCGAAAAAATTGAAGGTTTTTCCGCTCACGCCGATTGGAAAGCGGTTTTGCGCTGGCTTTCAGGTTTGAAAGTTACACCGAAACGGGTTTTCACGACGCACGGCGAACCCGAAGCCGCCGAAGCGATGGCGCAACATATCCGCGATGAATACGGCTGGACGGTGGAAGTTCCGCATTACGGCGAAACGGCTGAATTGATATAAAATAAGTTTATGTCGGCAAAAGTAAAGAAAAAATATATTTCACCCGAAGAGTATCTTGAGTTTGAGCGAAAAGCAGAGATTAAACATGAGTATTTCGACGGTGAGATTTACGAAATGGCTGGAGCAAGCCTTGAACACGCAGCGATTTCTTCAAATATCAACATCAGTTTGGGAATACAATTAAAAAAACGCCCGTGCAAATCTTATCAATCCGATTTGCGCGTTCACATTCCCGCCACAGGTCTTTACACTTATCCCGATGTGATTGTCGTTTGCGGAAAACCGCAGCTTGCCCGGGACACTTATTTAGACACTTTGTTAAATCCGATTTTAATTGTCGAAGTTCTTTCACCGTCAACCGCCGATTACGACAAAGGCACAAAGTTTGACCATTATCGCTTGATTGAATCTTTGCGGGAATACGTTTTAGTTTGGCAGGACAAAAAAAGAGTTGCCCGCTATACAAAGCAAGATGACGGAAGTTGGCTTCTGCACGATTTTATCGGTGAGGATGCCGAAGTTGTCTTAACTTCGATTGATTGCAGTCTTTCCATTGAAGATATTTACGACAAAGTTGATTTTGACCGGTAATTCTACATTTGAAAAATAAGACTCATTTTGTTGAACTTATCTAAAACTAAAATATGACAAAAATTACACATTTATTTTTTGACCTCGGCGGCGTGTGTCTGACCAACGGTTGGGATCATATTTCACGTGAAAAAGCCGCCGCGCTTTTTAATTATAATTATCAGGAAAGTGATGAACGGCACAAGCAGGTTATCGAAAAATTTGAAACGGGGAAAATTTCACGCGAAGATTATCTGAACGAAGTGGTTTTTTATAAAAAAAGAGATTTTTCCAGAGCGGAATTTATTGAATTTATGGAAAGCCAATCGCAAATCCATCAAAGCAGTATTAATGTATTGAAAAAATTGTGTTCACAAAGCAATTATCATATTTCCGCTTTGAATAACGAATCGCTCGAATTAAATTTGTTTCGCATTGAAAAGTTTGGCTTGAAACGCTATTTTTCAAACTTTTTCAGTTCGTCTTTTTTAGGCGTTAAAAAACCTGAATCGCCCATTTTTCAAAAGGTTTTGTTGATTACGCAAACAATCGGCGAACAATGTCTGATGATTGACGACCGCGAAGAAAATGTCGAAGGCGCGGCAAAATGCGGATTTCAGACTTTGCATTTGCCGCAAGTGGACGATTTAGAAAAACTTTTGAAGGAAATGGGAATTTTACAATGATAAAAGTTAGGCAGTTGAAAAAGTCGGTGAACGGATTTCTCTGTTTGATAGCGAATAGTTGACAGTTAATAACGAACAACGACGCGCTCGGCAGCTATTGGCTGTTCACTATTAACTATTCGCTGTTTTTACGGTGGAAATATGTTTGAATCGTTCAATTTATTTCCAACTGCGTAACTTCTAAATAATCTAGAATTTTGCCGGGAAAAATTTGATTGTATCACCGGCTTGTAAAAACGTCGGTGTTTCGGCTTCGGGCGTGAAAAGTTCGATATTTGTTTTGCCGATAATCTGCCAGCCGCCGGGCGACGCGAGCGAATAAATTCCCGTTTGTTTGCCCGCGATTCCGACGCTTCCCTTTGGAACTTTCAGGCGCGGCAAAGTTTTGCGCGGCGCGGCTATTCTTTCGTCAACTTCGCCCATATACGCAAAGCCGGGAAGAAATCCGAGCATATAAACCCGATAAGTTTGCGCGGTGAAAATTTCGATAACTTTTTGCGGCGTTAAATTATTTGTTGAAGCAACAAACTCCAAATCGGGCGCGAATTCTTTATCAAAACTCACCGGAATTTTAACCAAAGGCGGTTTGTTTTCCTGTATTTCATTTAAATTTTGTAAAGCATTTTCCACCAGAACTTTCACGGCTTCAAAGGCGGTGGAAAATTCAGGAAAGTTTTTTCTCACAATCAAAACATCATAAAAAATCGAAAGCGAAGCGTAAGCGGGAACTATTTCGATAAAACCTTGAAAGGAATTTTGCTCAAAGAAATATGCAAGTTTTAAGACAAGATTGTTTAATTCGGGCGATATTTCGCTGCCGAAACTGACGGATAAAGCATTATCGCCGAGCGGGAAGATTTTTATATTTTTCGCAATCATTCGTAACTTTCCAAAACGTCTAAAAGCGTCGCTTTTTTGGTTTCCACATCAAAAATCCTTGCGCCTTTTCCGGTTAAAAACGCAATAGTTTCGCCCAACAGTTCGTCTTCGGCTTCGCGGGTAAATTTTAAGGTGAAAACATTAGCTTGTTCTTCGATTTCAAAGTCTTTTAACGGCAAATTTTCCCGAACGGCGGTTTCTGTCAAGCCGTTGAAAACAACGGTAACATTTTGCGTTTGTTTGTGAGAACGGCGCAAATTATCGGGCGTATCAACGGCGCGTATTTCACCTTTTGCAATAATTGCCACGCGGTTGCAGAGTTCTTCGATTTCCGCGAGATTGTGCGAAGTCAGCAAGACGGAAACGCCTTTTAACGAGTTAATCAAATCACGCATATTTGAAGCGGCAAGCGGGTCGAGCGAGCGCGTCGGCTCGTCAAGCAGAAGAATCGGCGGCTTTGGAATCAAAGCCCGCGCCACCGCCAGACGTTGTTTGTTGCCCGTCGAAATTTCAGAAAAACGGCGTTTGGCTAGTTCGGTTAAATTTAATTCTTCAAATAATTCGGCGATTCGATTCCGCGCCGATTGATCATTAATGCCGTAAAGCCGCGCAAAAAACATCAGATTTTGTTCGGAAGTCAGCCGCCAATAAAACGAGCGTTCCTCAGCCGTCGCCAGACCAATCAAAGAACGCACTTTTACTTCGTCTTTGACCGAATCAAAACCTTTGACCGAAACATTTCCATTTGTCGCCTGCACCAGCGTAGCGATGATTTTAGTCAGAGTCGTTTTGCCCGCGCCGTTTTTACCGATAAGTCCGAAAATTTCGCCTTCGTTGATGTCGAAGGAAACATCTTTCAATGCTTCAACCGCAGGTTTGACGGGAAGACGAAAAGACTTCTTCAATCGCGGAAACGACGGCGGATAAGTTTTGGAAATGTTTTTGATGGAAACGGCAATCACAAGTTTTTGAGAATTATTATTTAACCCAAGTTGCCAGTAATAAAGATTTGAAGATTTTTTGCCCGCGAAACACGCGAAACAGACGAAAAAAAGAAAACATTTTAATTTTTTCGTGTATTTCGCATGTTTCGCGGGCAATATTCTGAAAAATTTTCATAACTGGCAACTTGGGTTATTTAGTTTAAAAAGTGTAACAAATTTTTTTGTTACACAAGACAAACATATTCAAAATAATTATTAAACTTCAACAGCACAAAATAAATAATGTTTTACAAAAATAGTTTGATGATATAAACTAAATAACGCGAAATGTTTTAACGAAAGTTGAAACAGCTTTAGAAAATTTCCTGATAAAATGTGCCTGCCGTAAATATCTTTTAACGATAGAGGTTTAATCAAATCTATCCCTCAATAAAAAATTTCAAACAAAGACTTTATATTAAAAAGTTACTCAACTAACCAAGCAAGGACGAAAGAGTTGCATCAGCGGCAGTGCATCAACTTACTAAAATGAAATCAGCCCTACATTCGGCGGCAAAAAATTCTGAAGCGGTAGTTGGAAACCGTTTTCCGCGATTGCATTTGACTACTGCTTTTATGCTCACGGTAATGGTTATTTTGTTTTTTTTGTGGGAATTTTATGAAGCCAATAACATTCAATCTGTTTCCAAAGAGCAGTTATTAATCTACCCTTATTCTACTTTATCGGTGACTATAATTGTGCTTATGCTGATTGTTTCGCTAATGGCGTGGCTGGCGACCATCCGCACACTGCATAAATCTCAAAAATCGCTTTTAATCAATGATTCCGGCAGAAGGAAGACGGAAGAAGCCTTAAATAAAAAGGAAGAATTTCTGCGGGCGGTTCTGGAAAATGTGACCGACGGTATTGTCGCCTGTGATGCCGAAGGCGTATTGACACTCTTTAACAAAGCGACCCGCGAATTTCACGGATTGCCTGAAACGCCTCTTCCGGCGGAAGAATGGGCGGCGTATTACAATCTCTATGAAACCGACGGCAAGACACAGATGCAAATGAAGGATGTGCCGTTATTCCGCATTTTACGTGAAGGCAGCGTACGCGATGTGGAAATGGTGATTGCCCCGAAGAACAATGCCGCCCGAACGGTTATTTGCAGCGGGCAGGCACTGATTGATGCGCAGAATCGAAAACTGGGCGCGGTGGTTGTAATGCACGACATCACCGAACGCAAGCGGGTGGAAGATACGCTGCGCGAGAGCGAATCCATTCTCGCCGCCGCCCAACGGATTATTCATCTGGGAAGTTGGGAGTTGGACCTCTCGGATTTGGAAGACCTGAATAAAAACGCCGTGCGGTGGTCGGATGAAACTTATCGTATCTTTGGTTATGAACCCGGGCAAATTGAGGTTTCAAACGAGGTTTTTTATAGTGCGGCTCACCCGGACGACAGAGAACACATAAGCAAAGTATTGATTGAAGTGATTGAGCAGAGAAAAGCCTTTAACATCGAGCATCGCATTATCTTACCCGACGGATGCGAGCGCATTGTTCACGGACAGGCAGAGTTGATTTTTGACAAGCAAACAGGCAAGCCGTTAAAACTGCTCGGCACTGTTCAAGACATTACCGAACGGAAACGCGCCGATTCCGCCCTTCGTGAAAGCGAATCTAAAATGCGGACTTTGGTCGAAAGTATGAGCGAAGGCTTATTGCAGGTTAATAATGAGGATTACATTGATTTTGTTAACGGTTGTTTCTGCGAGATGGTCGGCTACCAGCCGGACGAATTAATCGGCACGGATTGGTCTCAATTGTTATTCGATTATGAAGGACGTGATTTTATCAAACAAGTCAATAAGCGCAGACGCGATGGTATCTCGGACAGCTATGAAATACGTCTCAGGAAAAAGTCGGGTGAACCGCTTTGGGTAATTGTCGGCGGCGCGCCGATTATCAATGACGAAGGCGTCATAACCGGCTCGATGGGTGTTTTTACCGATATTACCAAACGCAAATGCGCCGAAGAACAGATGCTTCACGATGCTTTCCACGATAGTTTGACGGGACTTGCCAATCGCGCTCTTTTTACTGATCATTTGCGGCTCAGAATTGAACGCGGAAAGCGCAACCAGAGCGGAATGTTTGCCGTTTTGTTTCTCGATTTCGACCGTTTTAAAGTCGTCAATGATTCGTTAGGTCACGCGGAAGGCGATGAGCTGCTGATTTTGATAGCGCGGCGGCTCGAATCGGCTTTGCGTTCCAGCGATTTAGTCGCTCGCTTAGGCGGCGATGAATTCACGATTTTGCTCAGTGAACTTGATGATGAAAGCGATGCGATACGGATTGCCGAACGCATTCAGGAAAATTTAAAAATCCCGTTTGATGTCGGCGGCGGCGAGATTTTTATGTCTGCCAGCATTGGTATCGCTCTTAGCACAATCGGACACACCAAAGCCGAAGATATGCTGCGCGATGCGGATATTGCGATGTATTGCGCCAAAGCCAACGGCAAAGCGTGCCACAAGGTTTTTGACCGGGCGATGCACGACCGGGCGTTGATGCAACTGCAAATAGAAACCGATATTCGGCAAGCCTTTGAACGCGGCGAGTTTTGCCTTTATTACCAACCGATATTCGCCATTAAAACAAATAATCTTGCCGGTTTTGAAGCGCTTATCAGATGGAATCATCCCGAACGCGGCTTGGTTTCGCCGAACGAATTTATTCCGGTAGCGGAAGAAAACGGTTTGATTCTTCCGCTCGGCAGATGGATTCTTTTTGAAAGCTGCCGACAGATGCGCGAATGGCAGGACAAAAATCCGGTGGCAGCGTCGTTGAAATTGAGCGTTAATTTGTCCTGCAAACAGTTTTTACAGCCTGATTTAGTCGAACAAGTTACCGCCGCGCTCATTTCCACGCGGCTTGAACCGCACTGTTTGAAGCTGGAAATAACGGAAAGCCATTTGATGGAAAACAGCGCGATGTCGGTAAAAATGATGACGCGGCTTCGTGAACTCGGCGTTGAGCTAAGTCTCGATGACTTCGGCACGGGTTATTCGTCGCTCAGTTACCTGCACCGTTTGCCGGTAAATTATTTAAAGATTGACCGTTCTTTTGTCAGCCGAATGACGGAAAGCACGGAAAACGGCGAAATTGTCAATACGATTATAAAATTGGCGCAAAGCCTCAAGATGAAAGTCATCGCCGAAGGCATCGAAACCGCCGACCAACTCGTGCAGCTTAAACGGTTAAACTGTGAATACGGACAAGGCTATTTCTTCTCAAAACCGTTGGAAGCCGAGGCTGCAAAATTGTTTATTGACGAAATAACTATCAATTCACCGCTTCATATAAACGAGCCGATTATAAATCTTGAACTCAATATGTGATAGGTGATAGGTGAGAAGTGATATGTGATAGGTGAGAAGTAAAGTGTAACTAACAACGAATGGCGAAATAGTTGGAAAGTTAAAGCAAAATGCTTAACAATAAACACCTTTCTTCACCTATCACTTCTCACCTATCACTTCTCACTTTTATTATCTCCGTCGTTGTTTCGGGTCGAGATATTCGCGCAAACCGTCGCCGATAAAGTTGAAAGCGAGAACGGTTAAAGCAATGGCAATGGCGGGGAAAAATAAGACGTGCGGCGCATTGTAAAGAATATCAAAACCGCGACCTTCCTCAATCATATTCCCCCACGAAGGCGCGGGCGGCGGAATACCCAAACCCAAAAAAGACAGCGATGCTTCAGACAAAACCGCGCCCGCCATTCCCAGACTTGCCTGGACAATTAAAGGCTGAATCGCGTTGGGCAGAATATGCGTGAATAAAATCCGCATATTATTTGCGCCGAGTGCGCGGGCGGCTTGCACAAAATCATATTCGCGCACTTTCAAAACTTGTCCGCGCATCACCCGCGCATAACCGACCCAACCGATAACGCACAACGCCAGAATCAATTTGCCTAAACCCGCGCCGAGAAATGCAACCAGAGCAATCGCCAGCAGCAAACCCGGAAAGGCGAGAAAGACGTTAAAAATGTAACCCGACAAAATTTTATCAACCCAACCGCCGTAAAATCCGGCAATCGCGCCGACAAAGATTCCGATAATAGACGAAACAACCACCACAATAATGCCGACTTCAAGAGAAATTCGCGCACCGAAAACGACCCGTGAAAAAACATCGCGTCCAAGCGCGTCCGTGCCAAACCAATGCTCGCCCGACGGCGCGGCGTAACGCATAAATAAATCCTGCGCGGTAACGTCCTGCGTCGCAATAAACGGCGCAAATATCGCCGTCAAAATAAAAATTGCGGCAATGGCAAGTCCGATGTAAGTTAAGCGATTCATTTGGATTTAATCGGGAAAGGTAATGCTGAAATCACATTTATCCATTCTTTAGGTTCGGAAGCAGACCAAACTAAAACGATTGCCCCGACTACTTTCGACATCTCGAATCTTTTGCGAACAATAAAAACACCGGGACAAGTTTGATGTTGAATAAATTCGCCGAAATGATGAGGCATCGTTCGTCGGTCGTGCGAAACTAAAATTCTGTTTTCGCTTGCCGCTAATGCTAAAACAGTGTCATCGCCCAATCCGTAAAGGTTGGCTTCATGTGCAGTTTGAAAATCAATCATCGGCTCGACGCTCTTTACAGTCCGGACGATATTTTCGCTCAAATCGGCATCGGCTTGAAAGCGTATTTTCATTTTGTCGAAAGTTCCGTCGCTTGCCGCGCCTTTTCAAGTTTCTTGTAAAGCGAAACATTTTTTTTGCGCCACTCTTGACTCAATTTTTCAAATTCGATTTCACCTTGCTGCATATATTCGTCAATTTCTTGACGGTTTGCTAAGTAAAAAGCTATCGCGCCATAAACTTGTTCGAGTTGCAAAGCCGGAAAATGATGCACAATCGTTTCGGGTGTTTCGCCGTCCCAAAACGCATAAACCACCGAATCGAGCGAAACTCTCGTATCCGCGATGCGATACGCGCCGTTTTCTAGTTTTGTAATGTATTTGTCTTGCATATCTGAATATTACGAAATTAAAGCGGGATATACGAAATGCGGTTAATCCATTCCTCTGCTTCCGAAGCCGTCCAAATCATCAATATCTCCTCAACCACAACTTGCAAACTCAAACTTTGCGGCGCGATGATTAAGCCGAAACTCGTGTTTGACTGAATAAATTCAGCAAAATGGGTTGGCATTGTGCTTTGGTCTGACGAAACAATCAAGCGTTTTTCTAGTGCCGCAAGTTCCAAAACCGTTAAATCATCGAGTCCGTGTAAGTTTATTTCACCGGCAGTTTGAAAATCAACCAACGGCTCAATTTGCCAAATTGCTCTGAGAATAGTTTGGTCGAGGTCATTATCGGCTTGAAAGGCAATTTTCATTTGCTCAATGCGATTCTGTTTTTCATTTCTTGGCGTATTCTATCAAAACGCGCATAAAATTCCGGGTCTTTGGCGCGTTCCTGTTGCCGCATTTTTTCGTATTCAATCTCGTTTTGTCGCAGATATTCATCAATTTTCTCACGGTTGGAAAGATAAAAAGCAATCGCGCCATAGACCTGCGCCAAATTCAGCGCAGAAAATTGCCGAACGATTGTTTCGGGCAAATTGCCACGCTTGTAGGAATAAACCACCGAATCGAGCGAAACTCGCGTATCCGCGATGCGATACGCGCCGTTTTCTAGTTTTGTAATGTATTCGCTCATATTATTTCACTTCTAAGTTACTCAAGAAAAATCATCATAATGACTCAAATAAAATTTTCCGTCGTAATCAATAATGCCGATTTTTAACTTGTTGAGCCAGCCTGTTCTGCCTAAAACATTGCGTCTGAATTCGTCTTGAGCATAAAAAAAGACAGTTGAACTGAATTGAATTTCCGCAACTGAAATTAAAACATTATGTCCAAACGCAAGGAATGAGCCGGTATTTGTGCCGAAATTTTGCGGCGTTCCATTTTCGATGGTTAAGCCGAGCATTTCGCCGTGAATTCGCTCAAAAATGCAAAAACTCGCGCCCGTGTCAACTTTCGCATTGAATGAAACGGCATTATCTCCCAAATACAGCCAAACCGGAACCTCAATGCCTGTTTCGTTCAAGTTGAAAGAAATCTCCTTTTCAAATTCCAACGTCAAAGACATTCTTACCAACCTCCGAAAGGCAATTCGTCAAGCGGTTCGAGATGCACGACAAACGGAATTTTTACACCTTTGGCTTTTGCTTCAGCATAAACTTTTCTGCCGTCCGCGCCGCAACTCAACAATCTATCGCCGTCAAGCGCAACCCATTGACCGGCATATTCGATTCGATTTTTTTCAATCCATTCTTGTTCACGTCGGCGCAATTTATCGGTATTTCCATTTTCAGACGGTTTTTCAGAAATTGCTCGTTTTGCGTTTTCAGTCAAAAAATCAGCTAACGCTAATTGGTCGTTTGGAGTTAGCAAAACGACTCGTTGTTTGATTTCATTTAATAGATTCGTTTCCATAATTGAAATTTTACGACAATCTAATGCGCGGGTCTAACCAGCGATAAACCAAATCGGTCAGCGAATTTGCTAAGATGTAAGTTACGGAAATCACCAGAACACAGCCTTGCACGAGGCGATAATCGCGTTTGCCGATACCGTCGTCGAGCAGTAATAACCCTAAACCTTGCCAACTGAAAATCTTTTCCGTGATGATTGCGCCTGCCAGCAGAACGCCGAGTTGCAAACCTAAAATCGTTACGACGGGAATCAGACCGTTTTTCAAAACGTGCTTATAGACGACTTTTCTTTCGCTCAAACCTTTGGCGCGTGCCGTGCGGACGTAATCTTCGCCGAGTTCTTCAATCACGGAGGAACGAATCATCCGCGTCAAAATCGCCGAAAGTGCCGCGCCTAAAGTTACGGCGGGCAAAACGATGTCTTCGGGATTTGCGCTTCCCGTCGGCGAAAACCAGCCGAGTTTGACCGCGAAAACATACATTAAAAAAGGTCCAATAACGAAAGTCGGCAAACTGATGCCTAACAGCGCGACAAACGAAGAAAAATTATCAATCAGCGAATTTTTGTTTTTGCCCGCCAAAACGCCAAGCGGTATCGCAATGCCGACGGCGATTATCAAGGCGGCAATAGCAAGTTTGATAGTTGCCGGATAACGCTCCAAAATCATATCCAAAACCGGACGGTCGGTGCGAAAAGACGTTCCCAAATCGCCGGTCAAAACGCCTTTCCAATAATCGAGATAACGGTTGTCCGCACCGTGCCAATCGAAACCTTTTTCGCCGTTGTAGGAAAAGAAAAACGCCGGTTTATCGAGTCCGTGTTTGGCGTTAAAATTGGCGATTTGTTGCGGTGTCGCCTGTTCGCCGAGAATAGCGGTTGACGGGTCGCCCGGCACGAGTTCGATGAGCAGCGTAACCAAAGAAACAACAGTCCACACGACCAATAAAAGCAAGCCGATTTGTTTTGCGACATTGAGAATTTTGTATTTCATTAGTGCCAATTCGACAAAAGAATTATGTTAGAAAAGTTAGCGCGAAGAGCATTATAAAACTTTTCGTCCGCCGTGACGAATTCGCAATTTTCCCTGATGCTCAAAGCCAGATAAAGCGAATCGTAAAATGTGCGTTTGTGTTTGACGGCGATTTGGTAAGCGTCGTCGAAAAGAAAAGTTATCGGCGTGAGAGTAAAGGAAATTTTCTTGAATCTTTGAATGGCGAAATCTGCCTCTTGCCGGTCGAGATCTTTGAAAATTAGTTTCTTCCAAATAATGTTTCCGAACTCGGCGTAAATCAAATCGGGCGCAAGAAATGAAAGTTTGCCGCTTTCGTATTCGTCATAAATCAATTGAGCAATGGGCGAATCGTCTTCTTCAATATACCATTTTACCGTGATGCCGCTATCAACAACTATATTTTTCATCCGCGCATTCTATCCTCTCTGAGAAGTTCCGTGCTGTCAGGCATTACGCCGTATTTATCTTTCATCTTTTTCCGAAATTCTCTCATTTCTTTGCCGACTTCGCGCCGCCGTTCTAGTTCCTTTTCCCATTCGACTACTTCTTCGTTTTCAAACTGTTTGGTTAATTCTTCAAGAAATTGCTCAACGCCGTTCATCTCACGTTTTTGTGCTTGATGTTCTAAAGATTTATAAGTTTTGTCCGAAATCGTTAATGTTACGCTCATTGTTTTACTCCAAGATGAATCGCGGCAATTCCGCCGGTCAGATTTTTATATTCTACATCAGAAAAGCCGGTTTCGAGCAGCATCTTCAGCAAACCTTTTTGGTCGGGAAATCTCGCCACCGATTCCGACAGATATTCGTAAGCACCGGGCGAACCGCTGACCACGCCGCCGATTTTTGGCAAAATTTTGGTGAAATAAAATTGAAAGGCTTGGCGAAAACCCGGCACAATGGGCGCAGAAAATTCCAAAATTACAAGTTTTCCGCCGACTTTTAAAATGCGATGCAACTCTCGCAGACCGTCCTGCCAATTGGAAAAGTTTCGCAAACCGAAGGCAATTGTTACTGCGTCGAAAGTTTCGTCCGAAAAAGACAAATTCATTCCGTCGGCTTCGAGATATGGAATCGAAAGATTTTCCTGTGCATTTTTATCCTTTGCAATCGTCAGCATCGGACGGCAAAAATCCGTGCCGATGATTTTCGCTTTGGCGTTTTTTTGCAGTTCTAAAGCCAAATCGCCTGTGCCGCAAGCCACGTCTAAAATCAGCGCGTTTTCATTTTCCAAAACACCTGCGAGTTTTTTTGTTACCAACCTGCGCCAACGCTTATCAATATTTCCCGACAAAAAATGATTGAGAAAATCATATTTCGGGGAAATCCGCGAAAACATCTCGCGCACGTCTTTGGCGTGTTGCAGTTCGTCGGCGGTTCTTTCGTTTGACATTATATTTATTAAAATTTTCTCTGCGTTCCTTTGCCAAAGCCCTTGCGAATCTTTGCGTTACTATTTCTTTTCTTCTATCTTCTCTATAAAAACAGTTACGGAAGGTTCTTTTTGAAGTTTATCAAAAACTCTTTGCACATCAACAGAAGTGATTGAATTTACTTTTTGCAGTTCGTCTTTAACCGAAACGAGTTTATAGGTATCAACATCAAGCCACCAATTAGCAACATTACTTAAATTCAACTCATTTAATAATTCGGCTTTTGCTTTTTCAAATTCTTCAGATTTAATTACTTTCTTGTTTTCCTGCTTTTTGACTTCGGTTTTGTTTTCATTATTTGCATCAGAATCATCTGTAGACGAAAATCCCCAAACGATTATTCCGCGTAGTAAATGCGGCTCATATTTAAAAAATAAGTTAGGAAACTTGCTCAATCGAGATTGCCAAACCTTTGTAATAATGACATTTGAATAATAATCCTTATCATTTCTGGAAAATCCTTCCGAGGCATTTCGAAAAAATTCCTTTTCTAAGTTATTCAAGGAAATTTTAAAAACCTCAGTGTTTGGCGTTTCAGGTTGAGCAAACGTCGCCGGAACTTTTTTGTCGGATTTTTCCCACGCGCCGAAATAACGGCGAACGGCGCGATTGACCAGATCGGATTTGACTTTGCCGACGACGGCAAGTGTCGCATTGTCCGGCGTTAAAAATCTTTGTCGGGCAAAAAGTAAATCGGCAAAATCAATTTTGGTTAAAGATTCACTTGTTCCCGTTTGCGCTCTGCCGTAGGGAAAATCGCCGTATAATCTTTTGGCAACGGCGAGGTCGGCGATATATGCCGGATTTTTTTCGAGTTCCTTGACTTTGGCGAGCCGCGCCGAAATAACTTTGGCGGTTATTTCCTTGTCTATTTGCGGTTTGGTAACGGCATTGGCAATAGTTTCGAGCATTGTCAAAAATTGGTCGGAGTTCGCCGTCGCGGTGATTTGGACGTAGTCGTAATTGCTTTCTATATCAATACTACCGCCCAAATCTTCACGAAAAAATTCCTTTGCCGCGTCGTCGGGAAACAAAATATCGCTCAAAAGTGCCATCGTGCCTTCTTTGGCTTGCGGGTCAAACGCCGAACCGCTGTGTATCCGCAGTTTTACCGTAACTTTTTCGGCATTCGGCTCGTTCCAGGTAAGCAGTTTTAACCCGTTGAGAAGTTTTTCCTGTCTCGGCGCGGATAATTTATCAGTTTGCGCTAAGGAAAAACCGACGCTCAGGAACAAAAATAAAGTCAGTATTGTAAAGTTTTTGATATTCATTATTTTGAATCGTGAATCGTAAATCGTAAATCGTTAATTGTAAATTGTGAATTGTTAGTTGCGTATTTGCCGATTTTCGTTGTAGATGTAAAGGAGATTTAACTCCGATTAACGATTTACGATTAACGATTAACGATTAACGATTAACAATTTGCGATTCACGATTAACGAAAAGAAAATTTTAGATGTCAATAGGCATCGCGTCAAACGGTTAAGGCATCTATAAAAATGTTGTATTCTATAAAATGTTGAGTAAAATGTTGCCGAAAACTTAACATCTGCAAAAAACGAGTTTATAATAAGTTTATAATAGAGGAATTGGTTTGAGGTTTGTGAAAACAAACAATAAGTTTGAGAGGTTAAAAAGATGGGAAAAATAGTTAAGTATTGCGCGGCGTGTGAAGAAAGTTTTGCCGAAAAGTTTGGATTTTGCCCGAATTGCGGCAATGCAATGGAATCGTTTGAAATGAATCCGCTTAAAAATAACGCCGAAGCGATGGCGGAAGTTAAGCCGGGTGTAACCGATTATAATCATTTTGCAGCTAAGACATCTTTGCCCGAAGCCTACGAAACATCTCCGAAATTTGAACCGTCGGTTGCTGATACGGCGGCTTTTACGACTGTCGGTGAAACGCAAACATTTTCCGGTGCTTCCGATTTGAAAGATGATGTTGAGCCGGAAGTTTTCGATGGTTCAGAAACGGGAAACTTTGAAGATGCGGCGAACGAAACCGAAACTTTTGCGGCAACGGCGACGACCGGTGCAAACGGAAATGGCAATCAATATCAAACAAAAAACTACAGTTATCAACCGGCGCTAAACAACCGAATTCCATCGGACGACGGTTATCACATTACCGTAATTCAAGAAAAGAATGTCAAACAGCGCAACTTACTGCTGCTTGGCGCAATGGTTGTAATGCTGACGCTGACTGTCGGCGGTATGATTTATTCGATTTTTAATCATCCGCTTCTGGTCGGGGCAATCGGAGAAGATTTAATGCTTTCCGTGCCGCTGGTTGACAATGTGCCGATGGAAGTTGAAGAAGCACCGAAAAAGAATCCCGATAAAGGCGGCGGCGGCGGCGGCGGCGGACGTGAAGAAGAAACGCCGACTTCAAAGGGCAGGCTTGCAACTCAAACTGAAAAGCCGATAATTGCGCCGGATAAATCAATCGTTCAGAAAGATTTTGAATTAAAACAGCCGGTTGCTTCCACGCAAGGAGATAGAATTGTAAAACCGACGGATGAGCCTTACGGCGACCCGAATTCTAAATATACGCTTGGTTCAAACGGAACAGGAAAAGGCGGCGGACAAGGTTCGGGTGTAGGAACAGGTCAGGGAAGCGGGCGCGGAACAGGTCAGGGTTCGGGACTTGGTTCGGGCAGCGGAAGCGGTGATGGCAATGGTAACGGCGATGGCACAGGTGACGGTGATAGAGACAGAGTTGCCAGAAATGCTCCACCGCCGCCACCGCCGAAGGTGGGCATAACTGAAAAAATCAAATTTATTTCAAAACCGAGAGCCGGATATACTGACCAGGCACGCACCAATCAAATTCAAGGAACGGTTCGTCTGCGGGTTACTTTCCTACCTTCAGGACAAATCGGAAGTATTACGCCGGTCAGCGGTCTGCCATACGGTTTGACCGAACAGGCGATTGCTGCGGCGCGACAAATTCGTTTTGAACCCGCAAAGAAAAACGGCGTTCCGATTACAAGCGCGTTTGTTGTCGAGTATAATTTTAATATCTACTAAAACTTAATTGAATGTTTTAACGGTCGTGAGTCGAAGAAATTCGGCTCACGATTTTTTTTGTGGAGAAATACAAAGAAATAAATTAACAGGGATAAAGCAGTAGCAGACAGCAGTAGCAGACAGCAGTGGCAGACTGCAGTAGCAGACAGTAGGAAAGATACTTGATTGTTACTGCCACTGCCACTGCCACTGCCACTGCTACTGCCAACTTCTTAAAAATCCCTGTTAATTTATTTTTCTTTTTACTGAAAATTGCTTTAGTTTTTCAAACCGAAAAACTTTCTGATGGAATCGAAGACACCGACTGCCTCAATTTGCTTCGTGGTTGTCAGTTCTTCGTGTTGTTCGGTCAAATGGATACGTCGTTCTTCGATTAATTTGCTGAAACTTTCGACAAGTTCGGGATTGCTTTCGAGAATCGGTTTAATGCACAGGTGATTTATTTCCAGAACTTCGGTTTCTTCTTCCGCGATAACGGTTGCCGTGCGCGGTTCGCCGGTGAAAAGTCCCATTTCACCAAAAAATTCGCCTTCGTGCAAAGTTTTGATTTTCTTCGGCTTGCCGTCTTCTATTGTCTGAATAAAAACCGAGCCGCGATGAATGACAAACATCGAATTTCCCTTTTGACCTTTGCGGACGATTTTTTCATCAGGCGCGAAAACTCTGACCGCGCTGGCGTTGGCAAGCAATTCGACTTCTTCATCGTCAAGCGGCGAGAAAATCGAGATACTGTTTAAGCGTTCAAAAATTGCGTTGTCGGTTTCGACAAAAACATTTTCCTGTGGTTTGGTTTCAATGTGAATAGTGCGCGTCGGGTAAGCAAATTCGAGATTTTCGCGCTGAAACGCATACCAGATGCGCTGACGAATAAGCGCGTCGGTGTCGTTGTATTTTGAGTAATCTTCAATCCAGTATTTAACTTCCCAATCAATTCCGTTGTCGCCGAGATTTAGGACGCGCACAACCGGACGAATTTTTGGCGAAACATTTTCGCAATGACGAACGGTTTCGCGGACGATTTGAATCGTTTTCGACGGTGAATTGGCATAAAGCGTGTTGAAAAAAACGAGCCGCGCATTGAGGTTTTCACGCGGCGCAACCTCAATCGCTTCTTTGCCGAGAACGCTGTTGCTGATAACGAGCAGTTTGTTTTGAAACGTGCGGATTTTTACGCCGCGCCACGAAACATCTTCGACGACTCCGAAACCTTTTTGCGGAACATTAATAACATCGCCGACTTGGAAAGATTGGTCGGCTTGGAGTGCAATTCCGGCGAAAAGATTACCGAGCGTATCTTGCAGCGCAAGACCGATGACGACGCCGATAATGGTTGAACCCGTAAAAATCGGCGCAAGCGGGACTTCAGGATAATAACCTTGAAAAATGATGAAAAAAGCGACGATATACAGAATAATGGAAATGACGTTTCTGACTAAACCGGAAAGTTCATAAGTATTGGAGTTGCGGAGAGCCGCGCCGAAAATCAGGTAGTTAATTAAACGAATAATTGAAATTATCAAAGTCATCCAGAAAATGATTTTGATAATGCGAAATAAATTTTCAAACAGGCTGACGGCGGTTACGCCCATCTGGTTGTCAGTCGAGCCGAAAAAAGAGGAAATGTAGTCTTTTAACAGCGGTTCGACAAACGGAACACACAGCAGGAGAAAAGAAATCGTTCCGATGACAATGACAAACGGAACAATTCTTTTTTGCAGTTCTGAAGTAGCCATAAAAATTTTAGATTGCCGCGAATTTTTCTTCGTGATTAAAAAATATCAATAATCGTTGTTCCAATCAACAAAAGAGACAGCAAAGAAACAATAATCGTAATAATCCAAGCCAGACAATTAAATAAAAAAGAATTTTTATAATCGCCCATTATTTCACGATTGCTTGACAGCAGAACAATCGCTACGAGAATAACGGGAAGCAGAAGTCCGTTAATTGATTGAGTAAAAATCAATAATTTGATTTGCGGAATGCCCGGAATCAGGGCGACGATTGCACCGACGACAATCAGCGTCGAGAAAATGCCGAGAAAAATCGGGGCTTCCCGAAAGGAATGCGACAAACCTTTTTCAAAACCTAACGCTTCGCTCAAAGAATACGCGGTGGCAAGCGGCAAAACGCCCATCGCTAACATTGCCGCGCCGAACAGTCCGATGCCGAACAGATATTTCGCATAAACGCCGGCGACGGGCGTGAGTGCTTCGGCGGCGGTGGCGGCGGAATCGAGTTCGATAATGCCTTGTTGATGAAGCGTCGCGGCAGTGCAAATCATAATAAACGCGGCAATCAGACACGCGAACAACGTCCCGACGACGACATCCGCCCGTGCCAGCGAATAATCTTCTTTGTCCAAGCCTTTTTCGATAACCGACGATTGCACGAAAACCTGCATAAACGGCGTGATGGTTGTGCCAATCAACGCCATTATCGTAAAAATATACGCCGAATCTAAATTAAAACTCGGACTAATCGTTCCCGTCGCCACTTCCGACCAATCGGGTTTTGCCAGAAATGCCGAAATGACATAACCGAAAAAAACCAGCGACATCGCCAGAAAAACCTGTTCGATGCGTTTCTGTGTGCCTTTGACGATGAGCCACCAAATCCCGACTGCCGTAATCGGAATAGTAATATAGCGCGAAATGCCGAAAAGTTCGGAAGCCTGCGCGATGCCGACAAATTCGGAGATGATAACGCCCGTGTTGGCGATTAAAAGCGCAAGCATGACGAGTGCCGTCCAACGCACGCCGAATTGTTCACGAATCAAATCCGCCAAGCCTTGTCCCGTAACCACGCCCATTCGGACGCACATTTCCTGGACGACAATCAGACTGAGCGTAATCGGGATAAAAATCCACAACAGCGAATAGCCGAAACTTGCGCCGACACTTGAATAAGTGGCGATGCCGCTGGCATCGTTACCCGCGCTGGCGGCGATGATGCCGGGACCTAAAACGGCGAGATAGGCGTAAAATCTATATTCGCTTGCACCACGACGGAAACGCGCCGGAAAACGCTTGAGGTTTCGCACATATTTTTGCAGGGAAAACCTTGATAAATTCATTACTACTGCCGTCGTTCATAGATTTGTTTTTTGCCCTTTAAATTTTGGACAAATTTTGAAGTTTGAATATAACTTGTTTGTTGAAAATAGAAAAGGGAAGCCAGGTTGTTTGTCTGAGTTTTTCCAGTTTCGTCAGAATTTCCGGCGCGTATTTCAAAAAAATCAATGGATAATTTCATCGGGTAAAAATTCCGGTTGAGATTTACCACCGGATTTTTCGATTCGCTGTTTTTTGTGTAAAAGTTTCATCCAAAGTTGGAATTCTACCAAGCCGCTTCGCGCTTCGGGATGTTCGGCATAGATTTTCTCTAATTCTTCTTTGATTTTTTGTTGATTCGAAATTTGATTTTTTGTCTTTTCGCCTGTCATAGCTGTCTATTTTAACACAAAACGACGGCTTGCTTGACGTTATATTCACACAAACTTAAACTTAAAATATCAAAGCATTACAAATTTTTTAACAAATTTCAAACCAAAATTCTATGACACATAATCTTTTTAATACAAAACAAACATTCAAAACCGGAAGCGGCGCGGACGGCATTTTTTACTCTTTGCCGCAGTTGGAAGCGGAAGGAATCGCCAAAATATCGTGCTTGCCGATTTCAATTCGCATCGTGCTTGAGTCGGTTTTGCGAAACTTTGACGAAGGCAAAAAAATCAGCGAAGAAGACGTAAAACATTTTGCAAACTGGAGCGCAAACGCCGATAGAACGGAAGAAGTTCCGTTTGTCGTTGCCCGTGTGATTCTGCAGGATTTCACGGGCGTTCCGCTTCTCGTTGATTTAGCCGCGATGCGTTCCGCCGTGCGAAAATTAGGCAAAGATGTCAGCGTGATTGAACCGCTCGTTCCCGTTGATTTGGTGATTGACCATTCGGTGCAGGTTGATTACGCGGGCAACGAACAGGCGTATCAAAAGAATATGGAAATGGAATTTAAGCGCAACGAACAGCGGTATAAATTCTTAAAATGGGGAACGCAGGCGTTCGACGGTTTTAGCGTCGTGCCGCCGGGCATCGGAATCGTTCACCAGGTCAATCTCGAATATCTGGCAAAGGGCGTGTTTGAACGCGACGGCGTTTATTTTCCCGATACTTTAGTCGGGACCGATTCGCACACGACGATGATTAACGGGTTGGGTATTGTCGGCTGGGGCGTCGGCGGAATCGAAGCCGAAGCCGGAATGCTCGGACAGCCTGTCTATATTTTAATGCCGGATGTGGTCGGCGTTCATCTGAGCGACGATTTGCCGGAAGGCACGAC
>JBPCPU010000054.1:0-8109 GCA_050998795.1 Pyrinomonadaceae bacterium | reverse complement strand
TCGCTGCCGGTGATGTGTGCTTTTTGCAAAACCCGCGCCGAAGAGTTTCCGTTTGAAGAATTTCCGTCTAATGAATAAACACCGAGCCGATGCGTTTCGGCAACCGACCAATCATCCGATAAATCCTCAATCGTCCTATTAGTCGTTAATGCGCCGCGTCCGCGTCCGCCGTTTTGCTGCCATTGTTCGATCACTTCTTCGGTCGTGAACGGTCGCGTATCGAGCGTTCCGCACGTCAGATATGAAACATTGCCGTCTTCGGATAAAACGGCAATTTCGGCTTTTGCCTGTCGGTCGCGGATAAATTCGCCGCCGGCAATGTCGGCGGCTCTGAACGGCAATTCGATCCTGCTGATCGCGCTGTTCGGATTTCCGATGCCGGGTATCGTGAAAATTCCGCCGTCCGCCAAACCGAAAATGTCCTTGCCTTGTGCCGTGCCGTCCGTGTTTGCCAGAATCAGCGAATTGACATCGCCTTTGATTTGAAATTTGCGCGGCGCGGTTTTTACGAGTTCAGCCGTTCCGTCAAAAACCGAAACATTCGAAGATTTTCCGCCTCTTAAAGCGACTGCCAACCCCGAATATATCTTGGAAGCATCGAATCTGTCCGAAGCAAGGGCGGTTATTTCGCCTTTGACCGCAATTTCCTGCGGCGCGTTAAATCCGCCTCTGCCGTCCGAAGTCATCAGATAAATCGAACTTCCGCCGCGTGAAGCGAAAACCAGATCAACCGCCGAATCTTCTGAAAATTTTCCGGCGAAAATAAAATCCGGCGCGCTCGGAACATCCAGAATAAGCGCGTCTTTTTCAAACGCGGCGGGAAAAACGCCGCGTCGCAAATTTTCTAAAACCTGTTTATCCTGAGGCTCGAAAGCCTCACGGCTGGCGCGATGCAGAGCGATCAAACCGCCGCCCGCCGCATTGCGAAAACCGCTGATCAGATCGGGGTAGCCGTCGGCATTGATGTCCGCCGAAGCCTGCGAAGTCGGTTCCGCCAGATTGCTTTGTAGTGCGGAAATTGCCGCATTGCGCCCGTAAAACGTCGTGTCGAGCGGCTTGCCTGCCTGCAATTTAAGCCACACCGAAGTTCTTTCCCCGACATTGACCGCGCTGAGAGATTCGCGGCGCGGCACACTGAAACTTTTCAGCGCGTAATTGTTTTTTTGAGATTGCAGATTATCTTTTCCCGATTCTGCCCGGGTTTTGTAATTTACTAAAAAGCTGATGCCCGTCAGAAGACCGATACATAATAACGCCAATAAAAGACGTTGACGACTATTGAATTTGTAAGTTGATTTTTTCATAAAACTCTCCTTAAGACTTAAAAAATTGAAAGACACAATAGTTTATGTGTCGGAACTCCCGGACATCTGCCGCGAGATTATTTAACATAAAGGTCGGAAACTAACTGCGCGGCGGATAAGCGCCCTGCAAACAAATAATAAAATTTACAGCCTGATACGGCTGCTGATTATTATGCGCCTGATTTCCGCCGGTGCTGCCGATAGCCTGCTGCGCCATCGGAACAATGGTGTTTTGAGGAGGCGGGGCTTCATTTGCGTAGAACGGCGGTCTGCCGCGTCCGCCAACCACGCCGAATGTCGCGTCTTGCGGATTGGTCGAATCTCCAGCCGTGTCATTACACTGCATCAGATGTTTGTGCGGCGGCGATTGCCCGCCCGTCAAAGTTACCGCCGTTTCGCCGCCGGTTTCGCCGAGAGAACGACTGGTTAAACCGGGACCGCTTCCAAAGCTCATCGCCGCACGGCTCTTCAGATTCGGCAGAGCGAAATTCGTCTTTCCATCGCCGCCGTAGTTTGTTCCGAGTAGTGAAAATAACGCCGTGTTTTGAGAAATCGCCATTATCTGACCGTCACACTGCGCCCATGAGCGCGGTGCGAAATTTCCCCCGAACATTCTTATTTCACCGATATATGAATCTGCCATAATTTTTTTCTCCTTTAATTTCTCGAAGGGAATACTCCCGTCAAAGCGATAACCACATTTAAGACTAGATACGGCTGCATATTATTATGCGCCTGACCTCCGCCGGTATTGGAAACTTCATTAGCCGCCATTGCGGAGTTTCCGGCACCTGGCGGAGCGTAAAGCGTTATATCCGAAGTCGGCAGATAATAGTCAACCGGAGTAAATTCGGAGCCGCCTTGCTTGGAAGCATTTAACTGATGGCTATGCGGGGGAATCTCGTTTGTGTTCAATGCGACTGACTCGGATCCGCTCTTTTGACCCAGATCAGTAACACCTTGCTCATAATGAATCGGAACTCTGCCTCTCATCTCCGGCAGAGCGAAATTAGTTGTTCCGTTTCCTCCGTAAGTCGTTCCGAGAATAGAAAACAACGCCTGATTTTGATTGATCGGCAGCAATTGACCGTTGCATTGCGCCCAGCCCCTCGGGGCGAAGTCGAATGCCACGATTCTTATTTCGCCTATAAATGGTTCTGACATGAAATTGTTCTCCTCTTTCTAAATTTTACTTTTTAAATGATGTTGCTGCGGAAATCAGATTCGATAATCTAAGTTCTCGGCGGATAAACGCCGTATAGCGCAATGATGTAATTTACGCATTGAAAGGGCATTATATTATCGTGCGGCTGCGATGAACCGCCGCTTTGTCCGAGGCTCAGACTGCCCATCGAATTATTAATTGCTGTCTTGTTGTATGTCGTCGTTGTTGAACCGGCGACGATATTGCCTTGCGGATTGCCCGATGATCCGGGATTCGAATCGGCGAGAACCGCGTGATTATGCGGCGGAAGATCGTTGACGGTTAATGAAACGGTTTCACTGCCGCTCGATTGTCCGAGCGGACGGGCGGATAAGCCGGGACCGGTTCCCATATGAATCGGAATCCGTCCGCGCAGATCGGGCAAACCGAAAGTAGTTTGCCCGTCGCCGCCGTAGGTTGTTCCGATCAGCGAAAACAAAGCGTCGTTATCGGCAATCGCCATTAACGACCCGTCGCAAAAGGCGTAACCTTCAATAGCGAAGTTTCCGCCGAACACTTTTATTTCACCGATAAATGGTTCTGACATAATTTTTTTCTCCCAAAGTTTTAGACTAAACCACAAAAACCGTTTCGCGCCGGAAAATCCGGCTAGACGGTTTCACCTGCTGTTTTAACTACCGAACCCTTGCTTGTCTTTTCTCAAAACTTACGTTCCTGCAGACAATAAACTCTGTCATCGGCGACCGCAATAAAACCGAGCCACGAAAACAAAGTCTGCGCCGGACTGTATGTGTCGAGATAAATCGTCACTGATTTTTTTTGTTTGCGCCGCTTTCCAAAACATCCGAAAGAAGCAGTGTGCCGATGCCGCGGTTACGACACTGCGGCAAAAGGGTTAAATCTATGATTCTGATCTCGTCGTCGAGTTCAGCCCGAAATAATCTGCCCGCCGTTTCGTTTTCCAGTTTGATAAGATCGAAGGAGCCGTCTGAATAGGTGGAATAATAGTGGTTGGTTTGAGCCTGAAATTGAGCTTCGAGAAAAGCGTTTTTTTGTTCATCCGTCCACGGGACAAAGTTTAATTCCTCCGCTCTCGATGAAATATAAATCCCAAATAAGAGCGAATAATCAGAATGGGAAACGGAAACTAACTTGAGGGACATAAGAATCTCTCCCTATTAAATTACCCGATTAAAGAAGATAATTAAAGAAATTGCGAAGCCACAGTAACAAAAATATTTGGAAATGTCAAGATGGAGAGTTTATATCCGGCGGAAAAAATTAAACCGGAGTTTCGTTCAAAAACCTTAATAACCGTTTGTAAGTTTGAAGATTAATTTTTTGTCAGGCGATTAAAGACGGCTTCGTATTTTATCCCGTCTTCCTCTCTTCGTACCGGCACGAGAAAAATCTCCTTTTGTCCGAGTGTTTCGTGGTCGAGAGCATACAATTTTTGCGGCAGCAGCTTATCTTTATCGCCGAGAAAGGTGAGCGAGAAATATTCCTGACCGCCGCCGGTTTTCAGATCGCTGACTTCGACCAATTCGAGTTCCAAAAATTCAGCCGTTTCAACGACGCGAAATGTTGTGTTCAGTTGTCCGGCGTAATCGCCGTGTCCGGGTTGTGTCATCATAAATATTTTTGTTCCGGGATATTTTAATTTAACCCGACGATTTCCGCCACCGCATCATAAAATATAATTCATTCTCGCCGGTTTTTTCAAAACAGAATCGTTCGTATAAACGAGTCGCCGCGACATTGGATTTCAAAACCTGCAAGTCCACCGATTTTTCTTTACTTCGCGCTTCATCCAAAAGCCGATTCAAAACAAAACTTCCGATACCGTGATTACGCGATTCGGGCAGAACGGCAATATCAACCAGCCTGATTTCGCCGGTCGTAATCAATCTGCCGACCGCCGCTCCGCCGGATTCGATAACGGAAATCCGCGCATCGGGAAACTGCATTTTATAGCTTTGCGTTTGCATATTGAACTGCATTTGCAGAAACTTTTCAAGTTGGATTTCATCCCAACCGATTTGGATAAATTCGCTGCGGCGCGTTTTGAAATAAAGTTCTTCAAAAAACGGAACGTCTTTATCTCCGGCATCGCGGATGATTATTTTCGATTGACTTGCGAGAACGATTTTCTTCATCGGAATATTTCCACAAGTAAGATTTCCTTCTCATCACGATTGACATATTCTCTGCCGACGGCGCGTTCTCCGCTCGTGATAATCCGGTGTTCGGCTTCGGGATAAAATTTTTCTTAAAATGAGAAAGTCCTAAGTATATGACGCGCCGCGATTTGAGCGCGAAGCCGCCGCTAAAACATTCGTGTCAAAGATGACGCGCAAAATATCAATCGTTCGCCACATTTTTTATTTCATCAACCGCCGACGGATTTTCCAAAGCCGATAAATCGCCTGCGTCTTCGCCCAAATATGCAGAACGAATCACGCGGCGCATCACTTTGGCGTTGCGCGTTTTCGGTAAAGCGGAGACGAAATGAATCCGCGACGGCGCGAGCGGTTTGCCCATATCTTTGGCGACGAATTGTTTGAGTTCTAATTGGAGCGCGGACAGATTGTCTGCAATTTCTTTCGTTTCCGAATCGTCAACATCATTTTCGCGCTGTGCGCTCATTGCAGGCAAGATGCCTGCGCTCCAATTAAGAACACAAAATGCGACCATTGCCGTGCCTTTCAGTTCGTCGGGAACGCCGATAACGGCGGCTTCCGTAACCAATGGATGCGCGACCAAAAGGCTTTCGATTTCCGCCGGACCGACTCGTTTGCCGGCGACCTTCAAAGTGTCGTCACTTCTGCCTAAAATGTAAAAATGACCGTCCGCGTCCTGCATCGTCCAATCGCCGTGAACCCAGATGTGTTCAAAGCGCGACCAATACGTTTCCAAATATCTTTCCGGTTCTTGCCAGAAGCCGCGAGCCATTCCAATCCAAGGTTTTCGGATTGCCAATTCACCGACTTTTCCGCGTTCAACCGCTTCGCCTTTATCGTCCAAAATTGCCGCGTCAATTCCCAAACACGGCGCGGGAAACGAGCAAGGTTTTATCGGCAGCAAGGGATTTCCCATCAAGATTCCGCCGGAAATCTCCGTGCCGCCCGAATAATTTATTATCGGAAGTTTTGACGCGCCGACTTTCTCGAACAGCCACCACCACGGCGCGGGATTCCAAGGTTCGCCCGTCGAAGCAAAGGCGCGAAGATTTGAGAGGTCGTGTTTTTTCGGTAAATCGTCGCCTTTGGTTGCAAGTGCGCGGACGAGCGTCGGGGAAATTCCCAGAATCTCGACTTTGTGTTTCGCGCAGAATTTCCACATTCGGTCAGGTTCGGGATAATCGGGTGCGCCGTCATACAAAACCATCGTCGCGCCGTTGATCAACGCGCCGTAAATCAGCCACGGTCCCATCATCCAACCGATGTCCGTTACCCAGGAAATGCGCGTTCCTTTGCCAACGTCAGTTCCGAAAGCCATATCCTGCGCCGCTTTTATCGGAAAACCGCAATGCGTGTGCGCGATGCCTTTCGGCTTTCCGGTCGTGCCGGAAGTGTAGAGAATAATGAGCGGGTCTTCGGCGAGAGTTTTTTCAAGATTTGAAGATAAGTCAGATAGACTTTTTCCCCTTTCCAATAACGGATGCCAAAGCTCAACCTCAAATTCATAAGGCGGCAAAGCATAAGTTTTTACACTGTGAACTCCAACGCCGGAAGAACTGCTTGGAGAATCGCTTGATGTTACATTATGACCTTTTGCGAGCAATTCCTGGATTAATTGTTCCCGCTTTCTTTTTTCTCTGATATAAAAACTTTTGGTAAGACTTGAAACGACAAAAACTTTTTTGATGGTTTGACATTTAAGAGCGGCATCAAAGGCAACTTTTTGAACTTCGATACGTTTCCCGCGCCTGATAAATCCGTCACAAGTAAAAAGAGCTTTCGCGCCAACGGCATTCATCCTACCGGCAATAGCTTCTATTCCGTAACCTGAAAATACAGGAACAGCAATCGCGCCAATGCGGTTGATTGCAAGAAGCGCAACTATCGTTTCGGTTACCATCGGTAAATGAATTCCAATCGCATCGCCTTTGCCATAACCATCCGCCCGCAAACTCTTGGCGCAAAAATTAATTTGTTCGATTAATTGGGCATAACTCAAAGTTTCCGATTCGCCTTCTTCGCCTTCCCAGATTATCGCGGGTTGGTCTTTCATTTCGTCGGTTTGCCAACGGTCAACGCACATTTCGGTGATGTTCAAACCGCCGCCGACGCACCATTTTGACCATTCGATGCCGCCGGAAGTATCAAGCAATTTTTCGTAAGGCGGATTGAATTTGATGCCTAAAAATTTCAAGACTTCCGCTGTAAATGCTTCGGGCGATTCGATTGATTTGTTCAAAACTTCGTCGAAAGTTTTTGCGCCAACTTGCTGCATAAATTTCGTCAGTTGGGCGCGTTCGATAACTTCTGCGGTTGGTGTCCACGCGATTGGCTGATGTTCAAAAGGATTTTGTTCATTCATAATTTTGTGATTTGAAAAGAATTAAGGCATATTTTATAACACAAAGTTTTTGTTATAAAATCCATCTAAATCTTTGCGGGCTTTGCGCCTTTGCGGGAAACAAATTTTATCCCGCAAAGGCGCAAAGTTCGCAAAGGAAAATTTATGAGTGAAAAACCTGTCGAAATCAAACTTCCCGCGAATCTTTTTCAAGACAAAACCGCAATCATTACGGGCGCGAGTCGCGGCGTTGGTCGCGGAACTGCTTTAAGGCTTGCCGAAGCGGGCGCAAATGTCGTCGTTAATTTTTTGAAAAGCGAAGATAAAGCAAACGAAGTCGTTGAGGAATGCGAAGCACAAGACGTTGGCGCAATCGCGGTGCAAGGCGACGTTTCAGTTTGGCAAGACGCGCAAAACCTGGCGCACAAGGCAATCGAAAAATTCGGTAAAATTGATTTGCTCGTTTTGAATGCCGGAATTTGGGAAGGCGCACCGATTGAGGAAATGTCGGAGGAAATGTGGAATAAGGTTTTAAATACGAATTTAAAAGCGTCGTGGGCGATGACGAAAGCGTGCGTTCCTTCGATGAAAAAACAGAAAAGCGGCGCAATCGTTCTTGTTTCTTCAACTGCCGGACAGCGCGGCGAAGCGAATTATTCAAATTACGCGGCATCAAAAGGCGGGCAAATTTCGTTCACCAAAGCTCTGGCAAGCGAACTTTGCCCGAAGATTCGCGTCAATTGCGTTGCGCCCGGCTGGATTGAAACGGCGATGGTGCGTCCGGTTTTTGAAGATGCGGAATATAAGAAAAGCGTTATCAATGCGATTCCTTTGCAGCGAATGGCGACGACCGACGACGTTGCGCTTTCAATTTGTTTTCTGCTCTCCGATTGGTCGCGCCACATTACGGGCGAGATTTTGAACATCAACGGCGGCGCAGTGCTTTGCGGCTGATGCCGCCAAGCACAAGTAAAAAGTAAAAAGTAAAAAGTATAGGACTTTCGCTTAATAAACTTCCAAAGCTGGAATAAATGGATTCTGCAACTGTTCTTTCAAATAATTTTCAAACAAATCATTTCTCACTTGATAAACTGTTTGGGATAATTCTTTGGCTTTGAC
>JBPCPU010000025.1:0-14351 GCA_050998795.1 Pyrinomonadaceae bacterium | reverse complement strand
GAGTTAATCTCCTCAACGCGGTCAACAGTGCCGCAAAAAATTATTCAGCCTCTAACCTATCTACTCCGAGTCTTGCAACTTCAGAGTATAAACCGTCACCGTTTCTTCTTATCATCCCATCTCCTCAGTTAATTTCATAGCGTTTTGCTATAGATAATCGGATGTTAATTTCTTAAACCGGGTTGGCATTTATATACGCCACAAATAAACCACAAAGACTTTCGTAAATTATTGTAAATGACCTAAATTGCCGGTTACTAAAATCAAAGCAGGCTGAGGCAAAATATAAATCAAACGTCGTTTTGCAAATATGTTGTTTATTTCCAAAACAGACTTTGTGATACAATTTGGCTTGAGAACTTATGGAAAATCCTGAGAATCAAGACACATTACCGAATTTAGAAACGATTCTTAATGCAATCAACGGTTTGCGTCAAGAGATGAACATGCGTTTTGATAAAGTAGAAATGCGGCTGACGAATGTAGAGAGCAGGCTGACGAATGTTGAAAATGATGTTCGGCAAATCAAAGATATGCAATTCGTTTTTGAAAATGAGTTTGACAGATTGCTTGCTTTATCTCACAAAGCCTTACAGTTAAGTCATGAAAATCGTGCTGATGTCAGGATTATGAGAAAAGAAATAGAGGCGTGGTCGGCAGACGTGATGAATTTAGAAAGGAAGGTTGCGTAAAAATCCTTTAAAATAAAAAACTCCGCTTCGGTGAAAATTGAAGCGGAGTTTTTTTGTTTTTTATTTCACAGCTTGATTTTTATCACGCGGTTTAGCGTTTTTTACATATTTGTCAAACCAGTTTATCTGTTCATAAAGCGCGTGTTCGATTGATTCTTTCGCTGAATAACCGTGCGCTTCAAGCGGCAGCATCACGAGCCGCGCCGTTCCGCCGTTGCCCTGCATCGCGGCAAAAAGGCGTTCCGACTGAATCGGATAAGTGCCTTGATTATTATCCGCTTCGCCGTGAATCATCAACAGCGGTTCGTTGATTTTGTCGGCGTAAAAGAACGGCGAAACATTTTGATAAAGGTCTTTTGCTTCCCAAAACGTGCGTCTTTCCGATTGAAAACCGAACGGTGTTAATGTTCGATTATACGCGCCCGAACGCGCAATTCCTGCTCTAAATAAATTGCTATGCGCCAATAAATTCGCGGTCATAAACGCGCCGTAAGAATGTCCGCCAACGCCGACTTTTTCCGGGTCGGTTACGCCCATTTCGACTGCTTTGTCAATCGCGGCTTTCGCGCTGTCGGTTAATTGTTTGATAAAAGTGTCGTTGACCGTTAAAGGGTCGCCGACAATCGGCATCGTCGTGTCGTCAAGAATCGCGTAGCCTTCCAATAAAAAGAAAAGATGCGAATAGCCGCCGATATTTGTAAAACGATTGGTCGAACCGGAAACTTGTCCGGCAGTCGAAGCGTCGGTAAATTCGAGCGGATAAGCCCAAACGACGGTCGGCAGCCGCGTTCCTTCCTTATAATTCGGCGGCAGATAAAGCGTGAACGACAAATCAACGCCGTCAGCGCGTTTGTATTTAACAAGCTGCTTTTTAATACCGCGAAGTTGCGGCGTCGGGTCGGTGAAATTAGTTATTTGACGCGGCGCGATTTTCAGCACCGTATCATTTAACACCAAGTTTCCCGGAGTCAAAATAGTTTCCTGACGGGTAATAAATTGTGTTCCATTGCCGTTAATCAATGCTACAAAACTTTCATATTCGTTATTTTCAGAACGGAAAATTTCAACGGTTTTCAGCGTTTGCAAATTCATTTTTCGCAAAAACGGTCGGTCGCCTTCGGTTGATGAACCGTTTCCGCTCAAAAAAATCTCGTTGCCGTTTTGCTGGATAACGCTGAAACCGTTTGGCAAACGCTTTATTACGGGCGTTCCGATGTCGCCGTAGCGGTCGTTGATGCTCAAATCCGAAATCATTTTCGGCGCGGAATTTGAACGGTAATCCATTAAAAAAATTCTGCGGTGCTGCGTGTCGCGGTTGTAGTCGTAGAAAAGCATCAAGCCGTCTTTTTCGCCGAAAGCGCGTCCTTGATAGCGTTGTGCGATTTTAACGAGTTCCGTCGGCTGCGTTGAAAACGGCGCGGCGATTTTCATCAGTTTATCGCGGAATTCGGCTTTGTTTTTCGGATTTCCGCCGTCGAGTGCTTCCGCCCAAACGAGTGTCGCACTTTCCGTCGGAATCCAGCCGTAACCGCGCGGCGAAGTCGTTACGCCTTGCACCGGTAAATTGTCCTGCAACGGCGAACTCGTTACTTTATAAATCATTTTGCCGTGAACATCCCAAACTTCGACTTCCTTCGGAAAGCGCGAAGCCGGAAAAAGATACGAAAACGGACGCTTGATTTGCGAAACTAAAATGTAATTTCCGTCGGGCGAATTTTGAGCATCGTCAAAAATTGCAGGTTGCCCGATTTCCTTAATTTTCCCGTCAACCGAAACAACGGCGAGTTGCGAAGTCGCGTAATACTCAAATAAATTTTCGTCATTCGGCGATTTCAAAAGGTCTTGAAACGTCTGCACCGCGCCTGATTTTCCCGCCGTTTCCTGAATATTCGGCGAATTTGGCGTTAAGTTTTGATAGTTTGGAGCAGCGGCGCGTTTTGCCGGAACGAGATTGACGAGCAGAGATTTTTGGTCGGGCATCCAGTAAAAACCGCCAAAAGCCGTGTTGACCATCGCGTTTTTTATCATTTTCGCTGTGCCGCCGGCGGTTTCGATAATCCAGAGTTCGATGCCTTTCGGCGTTTGATTTCCCGCCGCGATATATTTTCCGTCCGCGCTCCACGTCGGCGAAATAATCTGCGCTCCATTCGGCAAAGCAATCGAGGTTTCCTTGCCGTCGGCGATATTTTTCAGCGCGAGCTTAACAAAATACGGCTGCCGATGTGCGCCGTTCGTATTCGGATTGATTCGCAAACCTGCCAATCTCAGCATCGGCTGCGAAAGTTCGGAAATCGGCGGATAACGAAGCGGTTCAGCCAACAGAATTTTATCTTTCGCCGGACTGATTAAAGTTATCGGCGTAACGGGCGCGTTTAGAATATCCGCGATTTCCTTCGGCGGCTGTTTATATTGGGCAAAACCGTTGTTTGCCAACAATAAAATAAAAAATAACAAACACAATTTTTTCATAATTTTCTTCGAGTAAATTTTCAACTCGCCATTTCTTTTTCATCTTCAAGAATTTCAAGTCTGGCGCGAAAGGTCATCACATCACTTTGCTGAATTTTTAATAATTTGTTAGTGATTTGCATCTCTTTTTCCATTCTCATTTGTCCTTGTTTGAGTTCGGATTTAAGTTCAGCGACATCGGTTTCGAGTCTGGCTTGACCTTGTTTAAGTTCGGCGACGTCTTTTTCGAGTCGCTGAACACCCGTTACGCTTTTTGTAACTAAATCGAAGAGTTGGGTAAATTGATTGTCCGTCATATTTTCTCCTCATATTTTCTCCTATTGTGGAATTGTATTCTAACACAAAAACTTATTTGACACTTTTCAGATTGTCCAAAATTTTGCCCGCAATCGTCGGAATAATGTCGCGTTCATTCGCCATATTTTCCGTGAACACAACCAGCACAAACTTCAAACCGTCGGGCGTTTCGATATAGGCGGCATCGTGGCGCGTTTTGCTTGTCCAACCGGCTTTTGACCAGAGTTTTGCATCCGTCATTTTCCGGTTTATCAGCGCAATTCCTGTAAAACCGTGAGCCTGGTCGTCGTTATCGGTGGTTGTTCCGCTAAAATCACGTTTCAGCAAATCCAGCATTTTACCGCTTCTTTCAGGTGTAACCACCTTTCGCAAAGCGATTTCCGCCAAAAGCCGCGCCGTCGCGTTAGTCGTCAGCATATTGCGGTTTTCGCCTTTGTAATTGCGGGATTGCTGTTCGATGCCGTATGCGTCTTCACAAAAAGTTTTTTGATTGACGTTAATGTTTTGATAACCGAGCGACCCGAAATAACGATTGACCGCGTTGCGTTTATACGCCCATTTTTCAAATTCCTTCGGCGGAAGTTCACTGCCGCTCGAAGTTTCGGTCAAAACGTCTAAAATATACTGCGTCGCTTCGTTAGAAGAATCAACAATCATATCGCGCAGACCGCGCGTCAGTTCGGGCGTAAGTTTTACTTTTCCGTTTTCAAGCCATTGCTCGAGCGCAGCCATATAAAATAATTTGACAACGCTTGCCGGATAAATTTTTTGGTCGCCGCGATAGTTTGCCATTCGCAAATTTTTTGGTTTGCGTAAATCAATCAAAGTCGCCGCGATGTTTTCAGGTTTAATCATCTTTGGCAAAAAACCGCTAATCGTTTCACCGACGGCGTTGTTCAAAAGCGTTTGCAGTTCGGGCGATTGTTCGATAACAAACGGTTCGTATGTTTTTTTGACTTTTACTTTTGTCGGTTGCGCGTTGGCATTAACAAAAGACAAGCAGACGACAAGTGTGCATAAAAAAATAACAGATAAATTTTTCATTAAAAAAACTCCTTTGCAAGCCTTTACGGAGAGAATATAACAGAGTATAAACGAAAAGCGGTCGGCAAAAAAAGCGAGGAACAAATAATTATCTATGACGGATGAAAAATTAATTCGCGGCATTAGCCGCTGGGATATAACGGCGATTGCCATCAATACGATTATCGGCGCGGGAATTTTCGGTTTGCCATCGAAGGTAACAGCTTTAATCGGCGGTTACAGTTTGATTGCGTTTATCGTCTGCGCTCTGATTGTCGGTTTTATCGTCGTGTGTTTTGCCGAAGTTGCCAGCCGTTTTCAGACGACGGGCGGAATGTATCTTTACGCCCGCGAAGCCTTTGGTCCGGTTGCGGGATTTGAAGTCGGCTGGCTGTATTGGATTGTCCGCATCACGACGTTTGCCGCCAACTGCAATCTGCTGCTCGCGTATCTCGGATTTTTTTATCCGACGGCTAATCAAGGCGGATTACGGATTTTTCTCATCACTTTGATTGTTTTGATTTTGACCGCAGTAAATTTTATCGGTGTCAAAGAATCGGCAATAATGACGAATATCTTCACGGTCGGAAAAATTATTCCGCTGATTATTTTCGTCGCCGTCGGTTTGTTTTTTATCCAACCGGCAAATTTCAGCTTTGCCGCCACGCCCGATTACAATACTTTTTCGCAAGCCGTGCTGCTTTTGATTTACGCTTATGTCGGTTTTGAAGCGGCGGTAATTCCGGCGGGCGAAACAAAAGACCCGCAAAAAAATATACCTTTCGCGTTGATTGTGGCTTTAGGAATTTGCGCGGTTTTATTTATTTTAATTCAAATCGTCAGCATCGGAACTCTGCCCGAACTCGCCAAATCCGAACGACCGCTCGCCGATGCCGCCAATAATTTTCTCGGCACATTCGGCGCGTCGTTTATCACAATCGGTGCGCTGGTTTCGATTTTCGGCAATCTCAACGGCGGATTTTTAACGGCTTCGCGCCTTCCGTTTGCGATGGCTGAACAAAAGGAATTGCCGCAAATTCTGGCGAAAACACACGAAAAATTCAAAACGCCATTTGTTTCGTTGTTTCTGACCGCGCTCGTAATGCTTATTCTGACAATTCAAAGTTCTTTTCTCACGGCATTGACCATCAGCACAATCACGCGGCTGATTGTTTATGCGACGACCTGCGCCTCTCTGCCCGTTTTTCGCCGTCGGGAAAATGCGCCCGAAGCAAAATTTATCGCGCCGTTCGGGGTTGTTGCCTCGATTTTATCGCTGATTTTAATCGTCTGGCTTTTGACGAATGTTGATTTCCGAAAAGAAGGTTTAGCCGTTTTAATCGTTGCGGCAATCGGTTTAGTCATTTATTTCATTTCAAAAACCTTGAGCAAAACCGATGGAAAATCCGCTAAGAAACTGTTTGAAAACTCATCAATCAATAAATTAAAACGATAATTTTGTCCACGAAATACACGAATTACACGAAAAAAAACAAAAGTGAAAATTTTTAATTCTTTTTTGTATATTTTGTGTGTTTCGTGGGCAAAAAATCTTTCTCCTTTTCATGAATAAGGCGCAAACCATCAAGCATCAAATTTTCGTCAACGATTTCTATCAAATCACAACTTTCAGCGAGTAATTTTGCAAAACCGCCGGTTGCGACGACCTTTGATTTTTCGTCCAATTCGCCGGACATTCGACGTAGGATTCCTTCGACCAAACCGATATAACCGTAAAAAATTCCTGCCTGAATTGAAGAAACAGTCGAATTGCCGATGACGCTTTCCGGTTTTTTTATTTCCACGCGCGGCAGTTTCGACGTTTTCGTAAAAAGTGCTTCACCGAGCGTGTTAATTCCGGGCGTAATAATCCCGCCGAGATATTCGCTTTTTGAATTCACCACATCAATCGTCGTTGCCGTTCCGAAATCACAGATAATTATCGGCTTTCCATATTTTCCGACTGCCGCGAATGCAGCAATCAACCTGTCAGTGCCGAGATTTTCCGGCGGAAAATATCTGATTTTTAAGCCCGAATCAAATTTATTGTCAACGAATGCAGCTTTTGAATTAAAATATCTTTCGGCGAGTTTGCGGAAGGAATTTTCCAGTTCAGGCACGACGGAAGAAATAATAACGGAAGAAATTTGTTGGGTTATTTCAGGCTGAATCGAATCGTAAATCTCATCGGCTGACTTACTGCGGATAGTCGGAATTGTGAATCTTTTAATGAGTTTTGCGCCGTCAAAAACGCCGAGTTTGGTGCGTGAATTGCCGATGTCAATTGCTAAAATCATCGTGAATCTTAAATCGTAAATCGTGAATGAATTCGATTTTGGATTTACGATTCACGATTTACGATTTTAACCTTGAAGCGGCAAGCCGTCATAAACGATTTGCCAACCGTTTTGTTTGCTTGTCCGCAAACTTTCGGTGAACCATTCGATGGCTTTGGCGGGGTCGTCGTAAATCTGCACCGACGGATTATCTTCACGCGGGTCAACGCGGCAAATCGCGCCGCCTTCGGTGGCGGTTTTCACGCACAAAAGCGCGACCATATTATTTTTTGACAAAATGGCGGTTCGCATATTAACTTCACTCAACTCCATTTCGTCAAACTCGTCAAAGTCGTCCAAATCACCGTTAAAATCTTCAAATTCTGTCTCTTCCGGTTCAAAATCAAATTTATTACTCATATTATTTTTATAAAATCCTTATTTACAAATTACACTGTTGCGGTTAAAAGTTCAATGACATTTCATTTGTGAGGCATTTTTCGGAGCATTTCCACGTCGCCCGCCTGGATAATTTTAATTTCGCCGTTTGTTTGTTTAATACGCAACGCACCGTTTTCTTCGATGCCGCAAGTTTTCCCGAAAATCGTTTCATTGGCTAGAACAGCCCGAACTTTTTTGCCGAAAGCGTAAGAAGAACGGCGCGTCCATTCCTGTCGGATTTTCTCCGCGCCGTCTTTGCCGGTTAAAGTTTTGTAACAATTTGAGAGTTTCGCAGTTAAGTTTTCAAGCAGATTTTCCAAATTTGGTATTTCGTTTGTTTCCGCTTCGATTGATGTGGCAATTTCCAACAATTCCGGCGGAAAGTTCGACGATTTTAAATTGACGCCGATGCCGACGACAACTGCCAAACCTTTTTTTGTTTCTATTGCTTCCGCCAAAATTCCGCAAATCTTTTTTCCATCAATATGAATGTCGTTTGCCCATTTAATATCGGGTTTTAATTTATACATTTTACTCAAAGTGTCCGAAACGACAACCGCGCTCATCAATGTCAAGAGCGGCAAAAAGCGAGTTTCGATTTTTGGACGCAAAACTACGCTGAAATAAAGTCCTGTGTCTTTTTCGGAAACCCAAACTCTGCCGTGCCGTCCGCGACCGCTTGTTTGTTGGTTGGCGACGATGCACAAACCTTCTTCCGCGCCGATTTTTGCCTGGCGTAAGGCTTCCAAATTGGTTGATTCGATTGACTCGAAACGAAGAAGCGTGAAATTCATAAATCCCTGGGAGCGCGGACGGCTCGTCCGCATGGTTGCGTTAGCAGACGAAAATGCGTAAAAATTCAAGCGCGTCAATTTCAAAGTATTTTTCGCGCTCTCACGCTCTAATAGCGGACGAGCCGTCCGCGCTCCGACTAAACAGGTTTCCACAAAGAATCGGCATAATAATTTTTGCTGTCGAAAAAAAAATTTTCAACTTGAAAACCACTTTCTTCTGCTAATTCTTCAATCATTTTTAAACTGTATTTCTGCGAAATTTCCATAAAAATCGGCTCCCAAGCCTGAAAGTCAAAGTTTTTATCGAGTGACTCAATAAAAACCGTCTGCTTCTTTTTACTGATTAAAAAAGAACGTGCCGCACCTTCAATCGGATGATACATTGCATAATGACAAAATTCTTCCGGGTCAAAATTTGCGCCGAGTTCGCGGTTTATTCGTTTCAATAAATTGATATTAAACGCGGCTGTAACGCCTTGTTTGTCGCTGTAAGCGTCGAGAATGGTTTGCGGATTTTTCTGTAAATCAAAGCCGATAAACAATAAATCATCTTTGTTCATTACCGCCCGCAAACCTTTAAAAAATTCCTTTGCCTGTTGCTGCCTGAAATTTCCGATGTTTGAGCCGAGAAACAAAATAATTTTTCGTCTTGTAGATTTTGTGCGGAGAGTTTCCAAGGTTTTGAAATAATCACCTTGTTCGGTTTGCATTAAAAGCTGTGGAAATTCCTTCTCAAATTTTTCAGTCAAACTATTCAATGCTTCTGCCGAGATGTCAATCGGAACATACGTAAAATCGGTGTTTTGCCTGAGAAAATAACTAACCAAAAGGGAAGTTTTCGTGCCGTCGCCCGCGCCGAGTTCGATTAAATCAAATGCCGAATCATCGGCATTGAAAGCGGAAAAAATCTCGTCTGTTTGTTCGGAAAAAATTTCAAATTCGGCTCGCGTTAAATAGTATTCCGGCAGTTTCATTATTTCCTGAAACAACCGGCTGCCTTCGTCGTCGTAAAAATACTTTGAAGAAACAAATTTTGGTGTCGCAGACAAACCGTGCAGTATATCGTCGGCGAATGTGTTTTGTTTTATTTTGCTTGAACTTTGCATTTTACCCGCCATTTTAGAAAATTTTAACTCATATTTGGATTGGCAAATTAACTTACGGCAACTTTGTTTTCCTTGGCGGGCTTTGCGCCTTTGCGGGAGAAAATGTTTCCCGCAAAGGCGCAAAGTTCGCCAAGGTGTTAAAAATATAATGAAAAAAAACTAAAAATTCTGCGTCTTTGCGCCTTTGCGTTAAATTAAATTTGAAATTTTTCAACTTAATAACCGACCGCTTCGCCGTCGCTTCTCGAATCAATCGCGCCGAATCGCACGCCTTTTTCATCAACCGAAATGCCGGTCGCAGAAGCAATAGTAGTTGGTTTGGCGGCAAATTTATGTCCGAGTTTTTCGAGTGCCGTGCGCGTGTCGGGCGACATTCCGTAAGGCTCGAAAAGGATTTCGTCGGGAAACCACTGATGATGAATCCGCGGCGCGTCAATCGCTTCCTGAATGTTCATATCGTGGTCAATCATATTGATGACGATTTGCAAAACGGAAGTGATAATTCTCGGTCCGCCTCTCGCGCCGGCTGCAAACCACAAAGAGCCGTCTTTGCGGAGAACAATTACCGGTGTCATCGAAGAAAGCGGACGTTTTTTCGGTTGAACGGAATTATTCTCGCTTTGAATTAAACCAAACATATTCGCTTTTCCGGGCTGCGCCGCAAAATCGTCCATTTCGTCATTTAAAAGAACGCCCGTGCCTTTGGCGGTAACGGCTGAACCGTATAAATCATTGATTGTGTAAGTATTGGTTACGACATTCCCGTCTGCGTCAACGACTGTAAAATGTGTTGTTTCGGTCGGTTCTTTGCCGATAATTTCGCCGTGTTTGATGTCGGAACTTTTTGAGGCTTTTGTTAAATTAATCGTATTGCGTCTTTTTTCAGCGTAATTTTTATCAATCAAATTCGCGGTCGGGACTTTTGCAAAATCAGGGTCGCCCATAAATTCAGCACGGTCGGCAAAAGCGCGGCGCAGCACTTCGGTCAAAACGTGATATTTTTCCGACGAATTGTAACTCATTGAACGCAAGTCAAATTTTTCCAGTATATTCAAACATTGGAGCAGAACGATTCCGCCCGAAGACGGCGGCGGCATCGAGATAATTTCGTAACCGCGATACGTTCCGCGAAGCGGCGTTCTTTCCTTCGGCTGGTAATTTTTTAAATCTTCCAGAGTTATCAAACCGTTATGCGCCTTCATATCGTCGGCAATGAGTTTGGCGGTTTCGCCTTCGTAAAATCCCTTCGCGCCGTTTTTTTCGATTCTTCCGAGCGTTTGTGCCAGTTCCGGTTGTTTGAAAACGTCGCCTTCTTCGTAAAATTTACCGCCGCCCAAAAAGATTTTTTTACTATCTTCGTATTTTTCAAGATTTTTTTTGTATGACTTAAATAATTCAGCCAGGCGATAACTTAATATGTAACCGTTTTGGGCGAGTTCCCGCGCCGGTTCGACCAATTCCGACCATTTTATTTTGCCCGAACCGTATTTTTTGAATGCCAATTCGAGTCCGGCGGTTGTGCCGGGAACTCCGGCGGCGCGATAACCGATAGTCGAAGAGCCTTCGCCTTTGATGAGTTCACCGTTTTTATCAAGATAAATATTGCGACTTGCCGCTTGCGGCGCCATTTCGCGGTAATCAATCGCCGCGGTTTTACCGTCTTTGAAACGCACGAGCATAAATCCGCCGCCGCCCAGATTTCCGGCTTCGGGATAAACCACTGCTAAAGCCAACGCGGTCGCCACCGCCGCGTCCACCGCATTGCCGCCTTTTTTCAACACTTCCACGCCAATGCGCGAAGCGAGTTCGTGCTGCGAAGCAACAATGGCGTGTTTTGCCCGCACAGGTACGCGCCACGAAGCAAAAATTTTTGTTTCACGGGGAATAAATGAAAGAGATAAAGCTATTATAAAAAGAAATGCGGCGAATTTTTTTATTGTTTTCATAGTAAAAATTAAAATTCTGACCAAAAAAGAGGTTATTGATAATATAATAAGTAATGTTAATTTTCACAAATTCTAACACTATGTATAATTATATCTTGGCAAAGTAATAAAAAAGTTGTAGAATTTGGAGAATCCTGCAAAATTATTGTTTGGAATTTTCGACTGAATGGTTTCTGTCTGAAGAAAAATCTGAATTTAAATTCTCTAATCAAAAATGTGAGGTAGTTATGAAAAGAAGTTTGGCGACATTGGTTTTATTAAGTTTTTGCTTGCTGTTTGTGATACCGGTTTCGGCACAACGCTTAAATAAAGCAAACAAAACGGAAAACCTTAAAAAATATCAGGTTCAATATGACAAAATTGATGCGTTTTCCGACGGCAACGGAGTGTGGCTCGAATGGGAAACCTCTTACGAATCGGGAAATCTGGGTTTCTACGTCTATCGCGTGGTTGGCGATAATAAAGAACTCGTCAGTTCCAATTTAATTCCGGGCGGTTACTTAAAGACGCGCGACGCTCAAACTATCGGAGAAAAATATACATTCTTTGATGAGAACGGCGATTATAATGCTACTTACTACATTGAAAGTTTAAATATAAACGGACAAAAACAGATTTCAAATTTGATTTTCCCAAAATACGTCGGTGATTTAAACGCCGTCGCGGGAAGTTCTTCCGAAACCTTGAAGAATGACTCTAAAAAAGCTAATCCTTTTATTTTGCGGGATGAAGCGATTTTACCGGATGATTTGCAATCGGAAGTCAATGAGAACAGGTCGCAGGCGGATGAAAATACACAGCGTTTGGTCGCGGCGCAGCCGGGCGTGAAAATCGGCGTGAAAAAAGAAGGATTTTATCGGGTTTCGCGTGCCGAACTTCAAGCCGGCGGTTTTGACGTAAATGCTCCGACAAACTTTTGGCAGCTTTATAAAGACGGAGTTGAACAAGCCATAAATGTCGGCGCGGGCGGCGATTATATCGAGTTTTACGGCAACGGAATTGATACCAGAGATACCGATACGCAAATTTATTTTTTGATTGTCGGCGCGCAAAACGGCAAACGTATCGGAATGAGTTTTCGTCGTCCGCTAGCCGGTCGGGTTTTGTCGAACAGTTATGTCCAATCAATCACTTTTAAAGAACGAACAGTTTATACGCAAATTCTTAATGGTGAAGATGAAGAGAACTTTTTCGGCAGGGTTATAAATAATAATCCCGTAACAATTAACTTGAATGTACCGGCGGTTGATTTTTCAACCGCGACATCGTCTTTGGATTTGAAAATTCAGGGAGCAACACAAGTTGCACACAAAACCAGGGTAGCTCTAAATAATGTGGAAATCGGTTTTATAAACGGGAATGATTTAGCTTCGATGAGCAAACATTTTGATTTTCCGACTTCAATTCTGCGTGAAGGAGCAAACAGTTTGCAATTAGCCACGCAAAACGGTTCGTCGGACATTTCGCTTTTCGATACCGTGAAAATAAATTATTCAAAGCGGTATCAAGCCCAACAAAATCGGCTTTCATTTTATGTTCCAAATTATAAAGCAAGTTATCTGGACGGGTTTTCTTCGCCGAATGTCCGTATTTTCGATATTACCAACCCCGACCGACCGACGCTTATTTCCGGTTTAACGGTTGAGTCGAATAATGTCGGCGGATACCGGGTTTATTTACCGGCGAATCGCGGGCGGGTGATTTATGCGGTGGAAGATACGGCGGTTGTGCCGGCGGCTTCGGTTACAACGAATGCGCCGTCAACTTTATCAACCACGACACACAACACCAATTTGGTCATTATTTCTTATAAGGATTGGATGACGGAAGCAAACAATTGGGCAAATTATCGGCGCAGTCAGGGAATGAGTGTCGAAGTAATCAATGTTGACGACGTTTATGATGAATTTACTTTCGGTGCATTTAGCTCGAACGCCATCAGAGTGTTTCTCCAATACGCTTATAATAACTGGCAAACTCCGCCGGGTTATGTTTTGTTGATGGGCGATGCGACATATAATCCGAGAAACTATACGGAAATTACTCCTAATACCGGTGCTTTTAACTTTATTCCGACAAAACTTGTGGAAACGATTTATACCGAAACGGGCAGCGACGAGGCAATGGCGGATTTCAATAACGACGGTTTAGCGGAAATCCCCATCGGTCGCATTCCGGTTCACGATGGTCAAACAGTTACCGATGTATTAAATAAAGTTACGCTTTTTGAGCAAAACATCGGAACGCAAGGTATCGGCAGAGGCGTAATTTTTGCCAGCGATAGACCGGACGGCTATGATTTTGAAGGAGTCAGCAACCGGCTACGCAGCCAACTTCCGGCAAACACAACCAGTATTATGATAAACCGCGTTGAACCGGATGCCCGTGCCCGCTTGATAACCGAAATAAATAACGGCAGATTTTTAGTCAATTATACAGGACACGGAAATGTATCTGCCTGGGCGGTGTCACCCAGTTTTTTTAGCAATTCGGACGCAGCGAATCTGACAAACGGAAATAAGTTGTCAATCTTTACGATGCTGACTTGTTTAAACGGTTATTTCATTCAACCCTCGGATTCTTTATCAGAAGTTCTTGTGAAAAAACAAAGCGGCGGCGCGGTGGCGGTTTGGGCTTCGACCGGATTAACCACGCCCGACATTCAAGAAATTATGGCAACCCGCTTTTTCAGTCAAATAGCTGCAAATAATTCGATGCGGTTGGGAGATTTGATAAAAGACGCTAAAACTACTATTCCCGGCGGACGCGACGTGCGTTTGTCCTGGGCTTTGATAGGCGACCCGACATTGAAAATTAAATAGTTTCAATACTTTCGAGTTTTGAGATTTTATTACCTAAACGTGAATTGCTTTGTGAAAATGCGGCAATTCACGTTTTTATTTTGTCTTACTGTATTTTGCGCTAAAATATAAAACGAGTTAAAAGCTAAGGGTTTGACTCATAACTCATAACCCGATAAACTCTATACTTTGAAACGTGGTGAGTTACGGCAACTTGCGACCACGAAAAAAATCGCTAAAAAGCTAAGAGTTTCAACTGAATAATTTTATCGAAAACTCTGCGCTTGTTTGGCGCGGAGTTTTTTGATTTTGTCCTTAGTCCTTCGTCATTTGTCCTTTGCCTTTTGCTTGGACAACCAACCAAGGACTAAGGACTAAGTGTATTGACAAAATAGGTTGCAAAAAGTTCGGAGTCCCGCTCTTAAGCGGAGATTGTGTGGTCAGCAAGCGATTCCGCTTAAAAGCGGGACTCCGAACTTTTCGTATTTTCTTTCCAACCTATTTTG
>JBPCPU010000016.1:0-4331 GCA_050998795.1 Pyrinomonadaceae bacterium | reverse complement strand
CCCGGACGCTTGTCCCGGCAATATAACTTATCTGGAACGCCGCGCCGACCGCTGGGTTAATGTTACAAGCCGCGTTTATCCGCTGACACGAGACGGCGAACTCGTTTTATACAACCGGCGCAAAACCGCTGCGCACAAAGATTACGAAAGCACGCAAACTTTCTGGACGGTTCACCGCTTGCCGCGCAACGGGCGCGTCATTCACACTGACTACACGGGCGAAGGTAAAGAAAAGAAATTTGAAATTTTCGCCGCAACCTGGAACGGCGAGCGGTTCGTGCCGAACGAGGCTTTGCCGAAAAATTTGAAACTGCCCGTCGTTCCTTCGGACGCGGTTTTGAGCGCGGCAGAAGCGGCGTGGAAACCATTTCTGCCCGAACTGCCAGCGGCAGTCACAAAACGCGAACGACGCCAGGTGCGATTTATGATGCGCGAAGATTTCAGTTACAACTGCTGCGACGAACCTTATCCCGACCACCGCACGGGAGCGTTCACGATTTGGGACGGCGTTCAGCAGAAAGATTATCAGGGCTGGAAAGATTTGGAGCGCGAACTGCGAACCGCGCAGTTTTACGAAACTTCCAACGAAGCCGCACCGATGCGTTTTTTAGACAGCGCGGGTTTTGTTTTCAAAGACAATCGCTGGTATTTCGTCGCTTTCGGCGCGGATGAAATGTAGAAATTCCGGCGCGTTTGCGCTGCCGAATAAAAAATTATGAAATTCAAAATTCACACAATTTACCGACGAAAAATTCGATTCATCGGTTGCGCCGTTTTAATTATAACGGCTTTCGGCGCGGGCGCGGCGCAGACAAAACGGAAAACTGTTGCTGTGGATGATAAACCGTTTTCCGTGCCGTGCGCCAAAGCGTTGCGAATCGGTTTGAGCGCGGTCGAGAATCTTTATATGAAAGATATGGATCGCCGAACGAGGGGCGAAACCGATTCCGACACGGAAGGCGAGGCGATGGAGAACGCGCTCAAAAATTATATCCCCTGTCGCCGCGCCGACAACGCTGCGAAACTAAAAACTTTTACCGCCGCCGATAAGAAAGCCGAAGTCAAAAGACAGGAAGTTGCCGCCAAACAATTAGCGCGGCAGCGTTTCGACGGGTTGATATTCGGCATCAGTTGGAATGAAAAAGGAGATGACTTGTTTGATTATCAAATGACTCTCCGCGCCCTCGCACTCGTCGAAGATTACAAAGGCGCATTGATTAAATCTTACTCAATGGATGTCAAACTAAAAACAAATGCGGCGGAAACGCAGGCGCGGCGCAATGAAAAATTGATTCGGGAAATGTTAATCAGACTGGAAACCAGCTATATCGTTGACGCTGAGAACGCGCAAACGCACAAAAGTAAATTTGCCGAATTTAAAGTGGCGGTCAACCGATTTTTGCAGGAAAATTCCGACCGTGTTGATACGGAAAAAGCGATTACGACAAATTTTATCGTTAATTTAATAAAACTAGGCTCGTGGAAAAATTAGGAGAATCTTAAAATGAAACAAATAAAATTTATTTTCGCCGCGCTGCTCGTCTGCGCCGCGTCATTCGCGCCGAATATTTCCGCGCAAATCGTTAAACAGACAAAACCCGTCGTGATGATTCTCGGCTCATATCATATGGGAAATCCGGGACGCGACTTGAGCAACATCAAAGCCGACGACGTTCGCGCTCCGAAACGGCAAAAGGAAATCGCTGATTTTCTCGCTCTTTTAAAGAAATTCAAACCGACGCGCATTGCCGTCGAGATTCCGCCGTCAAGAGCGCAGTATCTCGAACATTATCAGGAATATCTGGATGGAAAATATGAACTCGCGGCAAATGAAGTTGACCAAATCGGCTTTCGTTTGGCGAAAGAATTTAATCACAAACAGCTTTACACGATTGACTGGCAAGGAAACTTCGATTTCGACAAACTTCTGGATTCGGCGAAAACGAACGGGCAGGAAGTCGTCGCCGGTAAAATGACCGACTTTGGCAAAGCGGAAACCGTCAAATTCGGGGCGATGCTGAAAGATAAGACTGTCACCGAACTCTTTCGATATTTGAACGACGGCAAAACGCTTGAGGCTTATCATCGTCCGTATCTGGAAATGGTCGCCGTCGGCGCGGGAAACGATTACACGGGCGCGGAGTTCGCGCGTGATTGGTATGAAAGAAATTTCAAGATTTACGCTAACATTTCGCGTCTCGCTCAATCAAACGACGAGCGAATTTTGGTTATCATCGGCGCGGGACACGCGAAACTCTTACAGCAATTTGTCACCGAAGCGGGCGATTTCGATTTGGAAAAATTGAGTAAATATTTATAAAACAATGAAAGTATTAATAATTCTGTCGCTCGTTTTGTTAATTTCGACGAACGCCGACGCGCAAAAATCGCAAAAACCAATCGTTTCCAAATCGGCAGCCAGCGCGAAAATTGATTCGCCCGACGCTTCGATGCGATTGTTCATACGCGCTTTGATGAAGCGGGACCGAGCGGTTTTTCTGTCGTTTCTCTCGCAAAAAACGCCGCTCCGCTGGCGCAATTACCAAGCCGTCGGCGACACGCCGACGTTCGTTAAATACGCGACAATCGCTGCTGATTTCAAGAAAAAGGGCGATTATTATTACACTTTTCTGGCTCGCGGCGAAAACGGCGACTTGGATTGTTTTGCCGACAGCGCGACTGCCGCAAAAGGCAAAATGTGGAAGAAAATCGGCAAAGACAAATTCATTCCGCCCGATTCGGAATATTCGCCAAACGGAGATTACGTCAAGTGGAAAAAAGAAGCGGGCAAATGGATTATCAGCGAAATCAGCTACAACACGGCTTAAAATAATCGAGTTTTTAATAAGTGAAAATGCGTCTCTGCGAATGTATATCGCAAAGACGCATTTTTGTTTTGAACTGATTTTGTGTAATTTTTCGTTCTACTTTTTGACGAACGGCGCGAGCAGTTTGCTCCACGCGCGGTCAATCTGCGCGTATTCGCCCGCGCAGCGTCCGGCGCGATTTTTCGGCAGCGTTCCGTTTTTGACGAAATCATTGTATTTGTCTGGATTCTGCCCGTAGACTAAACAAATCGTGTTGTAAAAACGCTGCTGGTTGAGCGAGTGTTCGTCCCAGAAAGATAATTCTTTGTCGCCGTCGCCGAGCAGCGCGAACGCGATTGCGCCGTTGATTGCGGTAATTTCGCCGTCGTCCGTGCCGTCGGTTAAAATCCAGGTCGAGAGCTGGTCAACCGCGTCTTCTTCTTTTCCCGTAACCGGCAAATCGTAAACGTCAATCAGCGCGTGTCCGAGTTCGTGAAAAAAGACGAAAACGAACGCGCCCGAAACCGCTTCGTCGCGTTCGGATTCTTTCGGATATTCGTCTTTGAAAAGCTCGTCGAGTTCGGCGTAAAGCTCGTAACACATTAAAAGCTGTTTCTTTTCCGAATCGTAAAAAGCGTTCGATTCGCCGCACTCGCCGACGGCAATATAGACGTTGGCGGGAAGCGCGAAAGTCGTATTCAAACCGTCGGCTAAACCTTGCAGCGACTGCTGCATATCAGCGTCCATTTTTTGTTTCTGCTTTTTGCTTTTCTCCGGCGCGAACCCGACTTTGAAATCGCCCGTGTCTTTTATATCGGTTGCGGGCGGCGGGAAAAGCGAACGATTTGAAAAATTTAACAAACCCGATTGACGATTAGAATTTGCCGCGCGGCTTTCAAAAACGGCGGTGAACAATAAAACGATGAATAGAAAAAAATAAATAATTTTCGATGTCATAAAAGATTCCTTATAGATTTTAGATTTTGCGCGAACATTTGCGCTTTTCTGAAGTGAAGTCGAAACCGGCGGCATATTAGTATCCGCGCTCGAAATATTTTTCGACAAAAAAATTTATCGCTTTTGGTAATACGCTTCGCGTTTGAGTCTCACAGTAAACAGGAGAGAAAAACAATGACTAACGAAATGGTTTATGTCAGAGAATTACCGACCTTGGAATTTATTATGAACGAAATGATGCACAACAAGACTAAGGCGACGATGCCGGAAAATCAAAAACTCGGCGGACTTTTTTACGTCTTTGCCGCTTTGCAAGTGTTGATAATTTTGGTCGGAGCGGTGGTCGGTTTATTTATGGCTCCGGTCAGTCTTTTTGTTTCAACAACTGAAAGTCAATACATCGGATGGCTTTTAATCGCCTTAATCGCGCTGGCAAACCTTGCGCTCGGACTGCTCTTATTACCGCTCGGCATTGCTGCCGGAATCGGGTTATGCAAAGAAAAAAGATGGGGCAAAGTTGTCGGCATCATCGCGGCTTTGCTCGCGCTTTTGCAATTTCCGGTTGGC
>JBPCPU010000265.1:0-22561 GCA_050998795.1 Pyrinomonadaceae bacterium | reverse complement strand
TGAAAGTAAATGATCAAGGTTTGCAATCAACGGCGGCGGGTTTTCTGCAGGCGATTCTTAGAACTTGGACGGGCGCGGCGGATGTGATGGGAATTACCGATTTTTCGCCGAATTCTCAAAGACTGGTTGCCGTCGAGTTAATCAGACAGCGCGGCGCGATGTCTTTTATTTTGCGCGGCGATTTGCCGGGCGCGTTCGCAAATTCATCTCTCCGTAATGAATGGGCATCTTTTCCGGGCGCGGGTTACGGTCAGCACGAAAACACTTTGCAAAAACTGCAAGCCGTTTTTAACGCGGCATTGCAAAAAGGAACGGCTATCGTAGGAATCGCGGCGGAAAATCCGGGCGCGTCGTCGGCGGTAATAATCGTCGCCGGTCTGCTTTTTTTTTCATAGTTTTAGACGATTGAATTTTTCCTTATGCAAGAAAATGTTCCGATTATATTACAGGTTTTAAACATAAAAATCGGCACATTGATTGCCGGTTTATTGGGCGCGTTGATAACGATGATGCGAAAGTCCGAAGGCAGCTTACAGGCGCGGCTGGTCGGATATTTTACGGCGTTCGTTTCAGTAATTTACGTTGTGCCGTTTTTGGTCTGGTTTCTTGAATGGAAATTTCAGATCGGGATGCAAAGCCCGGCTGAAAATCTTTTAAGTTTTATCGCCGGTATGACGAGTCAAAGATTTACCGAAAACTTTATAGATGACCCGGCGGGAAGTGTGTATAAATGGAGCGCGAATCTGAAAAAGTTCAAGCGGGTTGTATGGAATGGCGAAACAATCCATAAAACGATTCCGCCGAATAAGATTCTAACCAATGACAATACAAGTGAGGATAAAAAACAATGAATACTTTTTTCGTATTTTTAAATATTTTCTTTTTATTTATAATTTTATTGTGGGCGTTTTATAAAGCGCATATCTCGGAAAAATTTCTAAATAGATTATCATTTATCGGGATCGGGTTAGGCACGACGATTTTAATTGTCGCGCACGTGTTCCCGGAATACTCAGGGCTTTTCCACCATACTTATGCCTGGCAGAGGTTGGTTTTTAACGCCGCGTTCGCTTTTCGTAGTGTCGCGGAAATTTATTGCGAGTATGGATCTATCAAATGGAAAGAGGCTTTCATCAATTCCAAAGCTAAATTAATGCACATAACAAGATAAATTTATGATTACGATTTCAACTTTTGCGACAAGAGATAAAGTACCGGCGGCGTTACAGGCAAATGCCAAAATGACAATTTCGATTGTCAATGAAATTATTTCGGCTATTCCGGGAACTCAGTTTACATCGGGTTATCGCTCACCGGCGCATAATAAATCGGTCGGCGGTGTTCCAACGTCTTATCACGTCAAAGCATTAGCGGCGGACATAGTGCCGCCGGGCGGACAATTTCAGAAGTATAAAGCGCAAATTTCTGCGATTGTCGAAAAATACGGCTATGAGTTGATTGACGAATCAACTAAAAAGGGCGCGGCGCATTTTCATATTGAACCGGCGAAAAAAAAAAGATGATTCCGGTTACTCTGTCTGATCCGGTGACTGTGGTTAATGATCCAAGTGTCCGGCTTACGGACAATCAACAGACGGCTGGAAAATCCGTAATGATTTTAACGGTTGTCGGCGTAATAGCTTTTATTGTTTTGACCGAGTAAATTTTTCCTTCCTCCTTGTCTGGAACTTAAAAACCCTGCAACTTGGTAATTGCAGGGTTATTTTTTGCGTCTGTATCGCGTTTCTAGCGCGTTTCCCGGTTTAGTGCTGCCCGTGATATGCCTTTGTTGTAAAGACTTCTCAGGGAAATATTCAACTGCAAAGCGACTTCCGTCAAAGGCTTTCTTTCGGCAAGTTTTCTGGCTAATTCTAAAATATCTTCGTCAAGCGGTTTCCGTCCCGTCTTTTTCTTTGGCAGAAGTCGCCGGGCGGCGCGCAGCTCTTCCCGGCGTTTTTCGCGCATCTGTTTAAGTAAAACTTCCGTTTCGGCAATCGAATTGTCTAAACTGCTTTTCATCAGAAAATTAGCGCGGACACCGCCACCAATTTTGCTACGCACTAAAATTGGTGGCGGAGGAGCGCGTTCCTTATTTTGTATTTTTCTTCTAACTTGTTGTATAATAGGCTTACAAAGCCCGTTGTGAAATGCGCCGAAACATTCCACACAATCAAACTTAATACCCGGCAACGGAACTTGTCGCGCACGGCAGAGACAAGCGTTTGATTGATTGTCGCTCTTGGAAACAAGCCAGGCTTGCCACTTGCGTAACCCGACAAAATAACGGCAGGGATTTGTGGAACAACCCTGAATAACCGTTGAAAGAATCGCGGGATAAGATGTTTTCCGATTTGTGCTTGAAACATAAATTTAGTTCTTATCTTTAGCAGGTTCAAAGCCACTTCCAAATCTTATTTGGTGGTGGTTAGGTTACAGATTCAATAATTGTTTTCGTGAAATTAAAACTTCGCCGTGTTTCCCGGTGAATTTTGTTAATGCCGCGTCTTTGACCATTTGCCGCAAGCAGCTTTCGGATATTTCGGAAAACTCGGATGCTTCTCTTATATTCAAAAACGGTTTCGCGTCCGCTGGCGGCGCGCCCGGTACCGGTAATTGTCTTACTAAACTTTCCGTTAAATTATTCATAGAATCGGCGAACTTTCCTAAATTTTCAGCAACGAACATTTGCGAAGCATTGAGAAAGTCGTTTTGTTCGCCGGTGTTCGTTTTTTGCATTGAAGTCGTATTTTCCACTTTCGGTATATTTCCTTTGCTGTTTTCTGCCTTCAAAAATTCTTCAACGTCCGCCGTTTTGAAAATTGTCGTTTTTCTAACTGTGCCGTCAATCCGGCGGCGTAATTTTTGGCTTGGCAGCTTCCCGGCGGCTTTCCAGATTTCAACGGCTCTGATCGTGACCTGCGCTTTTTCGGCAAACTGTTCCTTTGTCAATTCGTCGGGCTGTAATGTATATTCATCGAGCGGCAAATCAATTTGAAATTTTTCCAAATAACAATCTTCGCAAATGTCGCCGTCCGTTTTACTGTGCTGCGGTAAAGTTTTAGATTTTCCGCACTTTCCGCACTTTCCAAAATTATCAACTTCCGCTTTTTCCGCTTTCATTTTTCATTTTCCTTGTCTGTTTAATTTCCGAAAACTTGCGAAGTCGGTTTGTTCTCAAGTTTTCGTTTTTAACATAAACGAAGTAAAACGAAAAAGCAATTCTGTAAATGTTCGTAAGTTTTCGCTTTTCAATTTAATCGGTGTAATTCAAATTTAGACATCTTCGGTAAATTCAGGACATCCGCAAATTTTGCATAAACCGTCTTTATCGTGGAATCGTCGCCAATGCCAGCAAATACAAACTGCTTCAGGATTTTTTGCCGGCAACGGGCTGTCTAACAAATCAATGGGCGCGAACGGCGAAACATCGCCTTTTAAGTTTTTTGTTTCATTCATAGTTGTTTGCGTTCGTGCCGCCGCGTCATCTCAGCCGCTAGACCGCTTCTCGTTTCTCGAACGCCGATTCGATTTAACCGGTTGCGACGGCATTTCTGCCGTTGTCCGCAGACGACGGCATTTCTGCCGTTGATCGAGTCCCGGTGCTTATGCCGTTGCCAGCTCATTTTTCAATTCTTCAATAGTTGCCATCAATGCAAATCTTTCCTGTGACGGCATCGCGGTAAGTCTTTTTTTCCAGCGTAGTTTCTTCCGCTTCAAATCTTCGCGCTTTCGATAGTCTGCGCCCAAAAATCTATAATCGTGTAATTCCAGCGGTTTGGGAAAATTCAGCCAAACAAATTCCGTCGTTTTATGTCCGGCTCGGTTGGTTGTCGTGAAGCTCTCGCGTCTCCAGTCGGAAAGTAAATCGTTGTAGAGTTTTGAATAATAGCCGCTAATCATCACATTGAAATTGAATGATCTTAGAATGTGCAAAAGTTTTTCGTGTTCCTTCTGAGTCATTAGATCGCAACGGTAATATTGCCGCTGCGCCCGTCGGACGTTTTTAAGATAAGGCGGATCGCAGTAAAGCAGAATATCAGCGTTGCCGTGATCCAATGGGGGAAAGTGTTTTGTGAGATACTCTAAAGCATCGGCATTTATCAAATCGAGATTTGGAATTTCTGCGCCCGTCCAAAGTTCTGCTAAAACTTTTTCGTCAAGTTCAATGCCAAAATTTACTTCTGCCGGTTTCTTGTTTCGCAGAATCGCGCCGTTTCCTAGAAACGCTTCAATATAAACTCTGTGCGGCGGCATCATTGAAATAATTTTCTGATAAACTCCGCTGCCGTTTTTTCCGCCTGTGTAACTCATAAATTTAACTGAAGCAACGGCATTTCTGCCGGTAGTACATGAATCTGTGAATGAGCTTTGAAAAATTGTGCCGGGCAAAGTCACAAATATTTGTGATTACGCAGCGGTCTTTCTTTTTCTCTCAAGTCTTTTCCTACAAGCTGCGTTCGCGCTCTTTTGTCGTCCTGTGATTCTGCGTCCGCATCCACAAATGCAAAGTGTGACGGCTCGAGAACTTTTTTCCGACGTCGAAACACAATTCAAAGTGTGATCGTCCTGGCAAAAAGTGTGATCGTCCGGGCTGAAAATGTGATGCGCCGGCGTGATTTGTCGGCGAATAGATTTTGCTATCATTCGCGCCATCGGAACGGCAACACCATTGCCGACGACTTGATAGTTTTTTGCGATTGACAGCATTGGCAATTTGAAATTTCTCGGTAATCCCTGCAATTCGCAGAAGTCTGCGAAACTTCGCCGCGTTCCTTTCTTACCTTCGCTTGCCATACAACACGGCTCAAATTGTGACTTTGCAGCGTATTCTCTTTCTATCCAAAGCTGAACGCCGGTTGTAGTTCCAAATTGGAAATGCCGCAAGCGATTTTGTTTTAGTCCGCACTCTTTGGCATTCAAATCGAATCTTTGAATTTTGTAATTTTCGATTTCAATATCCGGCACTGTCGGCACGTTTTCAAGTAAAAACCATTCGGGCGCAGCTTCCGTGACTAATCGAGCGAATTGTTTGAGCATTTCCAATCCTTCGCCGGTTGGCTCGCTTCGTCTGGCTCTCGAAAAATCCTGACAAGGCGTTCCGGCAATGATGCCGTCAAATTTGTGTTTGACCGGCGAAAAATTTCTAATATCGAATCCAAGTTCGATTTCAGCGGCTCGGACAACGCAAAAACCTTCCTGCTCAAATCCGCGTCCGAATAAATCCGCGCCGTGAAAAATTGATAAAACCAGCATAATTTTACTCAAAATAGCTTACGATAATCTAATTTATGAAAAGATAATTAGTCTTGTTACTCATTTGTTTTCGGCACACAAGCCGTATGAAGCCTGATTGTGTCTTTCATATTTGATTGCCAGGAAAATTCGTGAACTTCAAGCCGCAGAATGTCGCCGCCGCACGAAAAACAAACCCACTGCTTGCGCCCTTTTGTAACCGACGGATAACGACGTTCACTAATTTCTTTTTCGATACTACTTTTCTCCGCGTGTGCTGAAATCATTGAAAATCAACCTCCTTGTTCAACTAAAATTACTGAAGCTAAAATCACCCGCGCCGCATCCATCGCAATAAAATTCATCTAAAAAAACTCATCTTTCAAATTGCTCAGGCAATTATCACAAAACGTCGCGTCCGGGATTTTACATTCTGCGCGGCGTTTGGTTGGACATTCCCAATGTGCCAAACACCGGCGGCAAAAATGACCGTGTTTCGTTATTCGCGTCCGTGTTAAGTTTTTATAATCAGACATAAAATTTACCCCTTACTTTTCAACCATCGAATAAAATTAAAAATTGCCCAATATATGATTTTCATTTGAAGCGTTTCCTGAGTATGAAATACAGAATCAACTCCGTTAGCACAAAACTTGTCAGAAGGGCTAAAAATGCGACTGCAAAATAATTCATAACTACTCATTTTCGGGTATATCAATTTTGATAGCAGAGTGAGCCGGCTCACTATCGCCAAAATCAATTTTCTTAAAAACTGTAAATTGTTTTTCAACGGCGGCGATTTTCGCTTTGGCTTCAGACAGAGATTTTTCAAAAGTTCCGTAAATTTCAATGTCTATACCGTTAAAATGTCCGCTATAATAATGTTGAGTCCATATCGTGAACCACAAAGCCGACTGAAACAATAAATCTGCAAATTTTCCACCTTCTTCTTTCCGGTTCATTTTGGGTATCTCCGTGTCAAAATTAGCTGCAAAGTTCTTCAAACGTCTGATAATGAATTACTCTTTGGTTTCGTCCTGCTTCATCTTTAATTCAATTAACTTGCAGTCTGCCAGACGCTTTAAACGCCCGATGATAGTTTTCTCATCTTCTTCATACCATCTCACTAGGTCGGAGAGAGTGTATTCTTTCTCTCTCCGCTTTAAAGACATCAAGTGGTTGTAAACCGCAGAATCTTTAAAAGACAATAAATTTTTTTCGTGAACATACTCGGCAACAAAATCAACCAGGTCGAATTCTTCATCATTTTCAATATTAATTTCCGTCATTGGTTTTCTCCTTCGTTTGTTTTTATTTAAAATTCACTTTTTAATGAAACGTCGAAGCTCTGCGCCCGTAATGTTTACAGATGTCGAGCGTCGCATCTACAACTGCTTCCGTGTATTCGATTTCGCGCTTCTGGCAGAAATAAAATACTTGTCCTAAAATTTCGTCTTTAAGTTCTTTAGCGGTCGGGGTTGGATTCTTTTTGAAAACTTTGTAGTTTTTCTCTATACAAAATTCGTGAAACTCTTTAGCAAAGCGGCGTTTGCTGCCTAATGCCCGCGTGATTTGTTTTTCGCTGAAATAACTGTCGTTACCGGGAAAGGCTTTTCCTAATTCCTTTCGCAGCAATCTTGTTTTTTCGATTGAAACATTATCTATGAGTTTGGCGGCGTAGCCTTTGGCAAGCTCGCTCGGCGGCTTCGGCGGTCGTAAAATCAAATCGTTCGGGTGTCCGCGATGGTCAATCCGGCATACCCGGTCTATCAATTCGCAATCCTGCAAACGGTCAATTGATGCAACAAGATTTCTATCGGAAATTTTATATTTTATAGAAAAATCACGGATTATTATGTATCGGTCGGTACGGGCGTAGGTTTGAAGAAAATTATAAAGTCCGATGTCGAGCAAGCCTAACAAATTGTAAGTGTCGGCGTAATCAATAATTAAAACATCGTAATGCTTGGCAAATCGGTTTTCGATCTCCGCGCTGGGTGTCCAGACGAGCGGATAAGCGGGTAAGTATTTTTCAGAATCCGGGTCGTAAAAGCGGGTGGTTGATTCTCGGTAATGTTTGTTCTGCGGCATCGTTTATTTCCTTCTATTTGCAAATTAGAAAACGGTGCGCTAATATCAAACACGCATCGTTAGTGTTTTGACAAGCACACAAAATCGAATCGAGTCAAGTATCCAGCTTGGCTCTTTTTATTTGTCTTAAATTTACTCTGATTTGACGTCATTGGCAAAAATGATTTGAGAAATACATCGTGCCGGACGCTTTTTGAAGGAAAGATTCTGCTATTACAATTTTATTGCAAATTGCTTTATGATAATTTTGCTCTAGGGCAAAACGGGCATCGGTTTCCAGAAACGTCCGGCAGGATGTTTCGGTCTAAAAAGTTCAAGCTGGTCGCACAGCTTGAACTTTTCCGATGTCCAAACTTTAGCAAAGTAAAATTATTTAGACAAGTTACAAATTTCTGCTTCGCAAAATCTTTCCCTCAAGTGAAAACGATTGTTGCATAGATGAAACGCCAATTCAAGAAATTTCACAGATTCCCCGAAAATTCAGCTTAAAACCATCCTTAAACGCTTAAAGTTTTCCACAGAAAACACGGAAATCTACGCACTCTCAGTGTGCGTTTGTGCTTTGTTCTATCGTCATATGACGATAGAACAAGTATCTTCTATCGTCATATGACGATAGAACAAGTATCTTCTATCGTCATATGACGATAGAACGTATCTCTATCCTTATTATCTTAAGAGAGTTTTTTTAAAATTTATTTTGATAGGTTAGCGGCGTATATTTTTGCCTGTGGAAAATTCCGGCGATAAAGTTTTGAGAAACTTAATACATTATCGGACACGCTTCGCTTAAAGAACTTTTGACAGATATTAAAAAGGACAAGGCGGGAACTTTTATTTTATTTAGCTCGCGGTGAAAATGCCGGTGTCCGCAGCCGAAGGGAAAAGAAAAGCGGGTTTGTTCAAAGTAAGATTGCGAGTCGTATACCAAATATGGAATTTTTTCCAATTGGTAATTTATTTTAAAATGGAGTAGAAAAATCTGCTTACACTCAAATCTCAAAAAGGAAATTAAATGTATTACTCAATAAGTTTTGACGGCGAAACAATGGCTACAAGAATGCTGAGGGCGGAAAATAATCTTGAGCCGACACATAACACACCATTTTTGCAGTTTTCCGAATTGCTTTTTGTCGGTTCTCTGGTTGCTGCCTACATTGTGAATCTGGTCAAAATTGCTGATATTTAATCAAAAATTATGTTTTGCTCAAAATGTGCTGTGCCGCTTTCAAGTGATGCCGTGTTTTGCTTTAGGTGTGCTGCTCCGGTTCATAACGGGGTTTCAAAAAATGAGGTTGCGATTGAACAAACAATAATTATCAATCAGCCAAAAGGAAAGGTCGCATCGTTCGGCGGTATTGTTGAAGCATTTTTTGCGGTGATTCTGCTTGCCGCGCTGATCGGCGGCGGAATGATTTACTATTCTTACTCTCAACAAAAGCCGCTATTTCAAATAAACAAAAACGGTTCTTACGAATTTAATTTACGGTAAAAAGATAACTAACGGCGGAAAAAAGAATTTTATGCACGACAACGACTGGAAATATTTTCATTCCGAGTAAAACTTTTTGAGTGATTTCTTCATCTTCCGACATATCGTTAAAAAAAAAGCCAGGATATGAGCCTGGCTTTTTTCTTTTGAATCGAAAGCCGTTTATTCTTGCGGCGGTATCATATTGCCGGGCGTGGTGTCCGTTCCGGTGGTTGCTGTCGGTTCTGCCGGTGCCGGTTCGGGCGGCGTTTGCGGCGTTTCGGCATTTTCCGCGTTTTCCGCGTCAATAATCCCGGAAAGACTATCAATAATCGGTGTTAAATCCGCGTCGGTTTGCGCGTTTAACTGGTTGGCGGTGTCGAGTGCCGCTTGAAGCTCCGTTACTCGCGCGTCCCGTGCCGCGTCCTGTCGTTTATTACGCTCGTTTGATTCCTTTTGTGCCGCTGCAAGAGCGGTTACCGCTGTTGATAATGCGTCTGTTTTTTGGCTCATTTTTTTTATATCTCCTATTATTTTGAATAACTTATCTATGACAAGCTCGTCAAAACGGTCTAATTTTTTGTTATTGTTGAAAAATCCCATAATTACCTCGCTGATAATTAACTTTATTTTGTTCCTTTTAAGGCGTTCTGCATTTCCGTATCGTTTGGATATGCCTGTCCTAAAAGACGAACAACTTTGACAAATGCCTTGCGCCATTTGCTTTTACTGCCTGCATCGTTCGGAATTTGCTGCTGCAATAATCCGATTAACGCGCTGAAAGCGATATTGATATAAAAATCCATATTCACCATTTACACTCCTTCGACAAAATTTGTGTTCCGTTTGTCGCGGCGGAAAAATGCCCGTCGGCGATAACGGCGTTTATGCCGGTATCTGCGGCGCGGCTGGCGGCGCGGGCTGGTTGGAAAGCTGGTTTAATAATCCAAAATAAAGATTTGTCGCTTTCGCCATCGCATCCCAATAAAGACGAAAATTTTTGTTTTGTTCGTCGGACAACGGCAAAGAATCGCCGCCAACGAAAAACACGCACGGCTTTGTTTCAACTTTGCCGGTCGGCTCGCCGCCTTTCAGCTCGGCGACATCGCCGGGCTGGTAACTGGCGACATTGCTTAAACAAATGCCGGTTGTCGCGTCCAGCGTGATGCAAAGGTTGTTTGCGATTAAAGTGGACAATAAAAGAATCTGCTCATTCATAAAATTAACTTTCAAAAAAATTAAAATTGTTTGCGGTCAATTTCGGCTTTCAGTTCCGAATGTAAAGCGAAAACACTTGTTTTATTGCCTTCCAAAAATCCGAAAACTGCGGTTTTGGCGGCTATCTGTTTCCAAACAGAATCAATTTTCAAATCAATTTGTTTGGCAACATACTCTTTCAAGTAAAGAAACGCATCCGGCGCGTCGTGGTTGGCTGCAAGGTCAATGATAAAAACAAGGTCGGGAAAATCGCTTTTGAATCTGGCAAGCCATTTTTTGCCGTAAAGCTGCTGATATTCTCGAATCTCGTTTTTTATCTCGTCGCGCCCGGCTTCTGAAAAGAAAAACTTGTAAATTTCGATTTGTGAAAAATCCATCTCTTATCCTTCAAGCGCGATAAACGGGAACGGCTCAATCTGCCGCATAGCTTCCGTCACCGCGCGTTCGGTTTGTGGCGGCGTTTCCGGCGCCGGCGCGGGCTTCGCGTTGCCCGGCGGTCTTTTGAAGCGTTGTAAGCCGACGGGCGCGTTTTGATTTATTACCGGAGGAGGCTTTGGAATAAGATTGGCGATAATCGCGCCGACACTCGAAAAAGCCATATCAAGCAGAGCCTTTGTTTCCGACTGGTGCGAAGCTGCAAACTTGATGACCTCAACAACGGTATTTGACTGCGTTTCGGCGGTTTCCGGCGGAATATCAAAAACGGCTTCAATCGCCTTTTCAAGCAACGCCTCGTTATTCAAGGCTTTTTCGATAATCGCCATTTTGATTGTTTCTTTCGTGATTGCCGGTTGCAATGGTTGCGCTGCCGGTTGCGCTGCTGTCGGCGTTTCCGGCGGCGATACAAGATTTTGAAATTCCTTCAAATATTTTAGCTGTTCAATCGCTTCAAGAAGCGGATTTTTCTGCTCGGTCGGCGCAACTTGCGGATTAGCGAAAACTTGCGAAGTTTCGTTATTTCGCAGTTGTTCTTCGCTTTTCGTTTTTAGTTCAAGGGCGGCTTTTTCCTTTTCGCTCAAAAACGGCGGGTCTGAAATGTTTGTTGTCCAAGTGCGATTTTTCTCAAGTCTTTGACCGTCTTTAATTTTTATCGTGTAACGTCCGCCGCCGAATCTTTTGGCAATATCGGCGTGTATTTCGCTGGCATCGGTGTAATTGTTCCAACTTAAAGTGCCGGTTTGTTCCTGACCTTCGCACGGCGTTCTAAATTGCATCCCGGAATTGCGATCCGGTTGTCTGGTGATGATAATCGTCGGGCTGGAATCTTCCGGCAAACTTTCAAGAAATTTTGAAAAAGTATCCTGCGCGTCGTCCGTTTTTTCGACGCGGCGCGTTTCTTTGATAACTTCTGCATCTTTTATCGGAAGTTCCCGGCTTGGATTTCCGGTTGTCGGCTCTGCTTCAAACTCAATAATCGAGTTTTCATTTTCGCCCGGCTCGTTTTCTTCAATTATTTTTTCCATAAATAATTTTATTTATTTCGCCTTTTTTCGCCTTTTTAGAGCTTTTCTCTTGGCACTCTCTTTGATTTCTCTTTAGTTCACCTTGCGAGTATTAAACACCGATATTCATTAGTCAATATGCAATTTTTTGAAAACGCTTGACACATTTATTTATGCAACTCAAGGTTGAATTTGTTGGGCGCGGCGTTGTCACCAACGCTAAAAATATATTTTTGGCTTTCAATAAATCTGCAAATTTTCGCCGCGTCCGACACTTTTCTATGCAAGGTCGAACTTTACAAATTTTTCGTGACGGTCGGCGGTCGGTGGCAAAGCAAACAATCCAGTTGCCGCCGGGCGCACAGGGAAATGTTCAAACTTTGTCGGAAATGGCAAAAATCGTTCGTGAAGATTTCACGCAAAACGACTTAAAAAACTTTGTAATGCGTGAAATCGTCGGCTTGGAAAAGCGGACGATGAGCGAAAAAACAAATGCCGCGTTTGAATTTTGCCGCGATGAAATTATTTATGACCCGGAAAAAGACGGTTTTGAAACCGTCGCGGATTTGTGGAGCTGCTGTTACGCGCTTAACGATAAACACGCAAGCGGCGACTGTTCGATAAAAGTTGTCGCGCTGGCAACTTGTTTGAGTTTTCTCGGGTTAAAGCCGGTTTTCGTCGCGCTCGGTCAAGTCCCGAAAGTTGATTATTTCAATCACGTCTATTTGGGAATTTATTCGGATAAAAAACTTATTCCGTTTGACCCGACACCGAAACAGTTCCGGGTTGGCGATGAAGCGAAAGGTTTGCGAAAACTTGTTTATCCGATTTTCAAATGATGGTTATTTATTTGGTTAATTCACTCGAAACAATAAAAAGCTCGCTGTTGGTTGACGGCAATCTTTTTGCCTTGCCGAACGGCGAAATTTACAGATTCGGAAAAAGTGATGAACTCGGCGGCATTAAAAGTTTTTTTAGCAAATATGTTCTTCCGGCGGTTGCTATCGGCGTTAACGTCATTCCCGGCATCGGTCAAGTGGCGAGCGCGGCGATTGCCGCCGGTATCGGAATCGGGGGAAATTTGCTTGCCGGCGGCGGCGGCGGCGGTGTGGCGAAAGGTTTGGAAGGAATCAACGCTTTCGGAGCGCAAGTTATTGACGCTTTGAACACGCTCAAAACTCAGGCGGCGAACTTGCCGCCGGGCGAAGCAGCAACCGCAGCCGACAAGCTCGCCGCGCTGCTTTCCGATTCGAGCAAAGTTTATCAAGCGAAAAAAGGAAAAGACGCGGCGGCTCTGGCAAGTTTCAAGCAGCAGGCGGCGCAGCTCGCCGCTGAAATAAAAACGATACAAACCGCCGTTCAAGCGCAGCAGGCAGTAAACAATTTACCGGCGGTCATACCAGCCGGGCAAACCACCGCGCAAACCGGCGGGCAAACGCAGTTTCAACAGTTGCCGAACGGTCAAATCGTCGCCATCCAGCAACCGGCGGAAACTTCGATTTTGGGCAATGTTTCAAATCCAACTCTTTTAATCGGAGTCGGCATTGTCGGACTGATTTTATTTTTGAAAAGGTAGAAAAAACGTATGTTAAATCCTGAACTTGAAAATCTAGTCGGCGAAGGCTTGTCGGTATTACAGGCAAACGAACCGTTTTCGCCGATTCGTGAACCGTTGCCGCCGATTTTTGAAATATCGCCGAAAATTATCAGCCCGCCGCAACCGATGCAGCTTGCCGCGCCGTTTTTGAGCGTTTCTCTGCTTTCGCCGTCAATGGTACAGGCGCGTTGGAACGCGATAGAAGGAGCGACAAATTACCGGCTTCGGCGCGACGGATTTGTTTTAGACGTTGGCAATGTAACGGGTTTTCCGGTTGGCAGCTTGCCGCCGGGCTTAAATAAATTTGACGTTGCCGCGTCCAATGCCTCCGGCACTTCGGACTTTTCAAACCAAGTTTCAATCACTACCGGCGAAACTCAATCACCGGTGAATACGCCGCCGATACTTCCAACGGATAAAGTTTTGCGGCTCAAACGACACGGCGTGAAAAACAGCGGCGTTGTCGGCGCAACCGCACCGGCAGACGAAGACGATACGATTTTCGGCTTTCCGTCAACTTATGTTTATTTCGGCGGCGCGGCGGCGGTGGCGGCTTTTCTTTACTTCGGCAGTAAAAAATAAAAATATGAACGGCTTAAATACGACTTTTATAAATATCAACCCGGCGCAGGACGAACTCGGCGGAGTTTCAAACTGGTTTAAAAATACGTTCAATTCAAAACCAAAATCAGGCACTTATACGCTCAAACCGTCAACAAATTTAAAACCGCCGACGATGAGAACGGGAACATCAACCGGGCGTTCGTTAGGTTCGACAATCGGAGGAAGCGGTAACTATTATAATCCGCCGCCGCCGCCGCCGTTCACGCAAATCGCCGGGCGTTCTTTAAGTTCAACCTTGCCGCAATACAACAACGAAAACTCCGCCGTGCAGGTACTTGACTCGGCAAATTCACGCGGACGATTTGAAACAATCGCGTCATTAGTTTCACAGACGTTGGCGGGAATTTTACCGCGCTCGACGCAGCAAATAGCCGGACAGCAAATTCAGTACGAACAACCGGCATATCCGCAAGGGCAAATTTACCCGCAAGACCAGCTAAACCCGGACGGAAGTTTGAGAGCAGCCGACAGAGCAGCACAAGGCGCGGGCGGCTTTGCAAATTCAATTGTTGATTTTGTTTCCAATAATCCGTTGATGATTGGCGGCATCGCGTTAGGCGCGTATCTGCTAATGAGAGAACCGCCGATTAGACGTAGATAAACGAAAAACGAAAACGAGCGAACAAAGACGAACGAATGCGAAATTAAAAAAAATGGCAAAATCGACTGTAAAAAAACCTGTGTATAGAGTCCGCCCGGTGGCAAAGACGGACAAACTTGTTGTTCGCGTCAATGTTGATGCACAGGGATTTTCTACAAAAGATTTAACCAGCGCGGCAATGAAAAACAGCATTTTGTTTCTTCTGAAACAAGGTGGTTGGGGAGTTTATGTCTTGTCGGTCAAAAAAGCCAGACCGGAAGACCAGTATTTTTATATCAGTGTGGTTATCAATGCGGCGGCAAATACAAATGCCGAACTCGAAAAAATCAAAAATGGCGTTGGCAATGTTTTGTCAACGGTTTTGCCGTTGTCCAGTCTTGAAGCGAGTTTTGCAGGTAAGCAGCCAGCGCAGCAACCGGCATCGGTAAATAAAAATGTTTCGGCGTTTACGTTTCAGGAAATCGGAATCGGCTCGAATTTGCGCGACAGACACGCGCGATTTAACCAATTATTTGTAGGTGCTTTTCCAAGATTGCTTTATACGAATCCATCAACTTCTTATAACGAGCCGGTTGGATTAGGAAGTATCGGCGGCGCAAGTCAAATTCACGCGCTCGGAGAAACTGCTTTATCGCCGGACGCGACAAAAGCAAGGGTAATCAGTTTGTTGCAGCAAGCCAATATTCCGACTTCATCACAAATAAATTTCGACCAATACACGATTGAACAAATTCAGCAGGGCGCGAAACTTACACCGCCGAAAAATACAACTTTTGTCAACAAACCAAAAGGCGGCGCTGGAAATGACGATAGGAAAAGCGCAGAAGATTTTTCAAGTTATGAAGACTATTTAAAGTATTTGAAAATTCCTCCGCTGCCCGGTGAAAACTTTTTGGAAACATTAGGCAAAGCCCTCGGATTAGATACTCTTGCAAAGAGTTTGGGCTTGATAGCCGGAACAGCGACAGTAACCGCGCTTGTTGTCGGCGGAGTGTTTTTAGTGGTGATGTTGAAAAAATAATTTCGATATGACATTTCAAAAATACTTTATCGAAAATTACAAAGCCGGGCGGTTTGACCGGCTTGAACGCGGCGCGGGCGTGTTCGATTTGAAAACAAATGATTACCGTAATTTTCCCGAACTCAAGGGAACTACGCAAATTTTAGTGAGAAAAAAAGGCGGCAAATTGGCAGTTGAAAAAAAACAATTGAAAAAAAATATCGAAGGCTTTGTTGATGCCTTTGGAATTTTTCACCCAATCCGCAGTGGCAACAAAGAACAGGGGCGGCTTTACGACGGGCAAATTGCCGGTGATGACGATGACGTTTTTGACAAAGCGATTCGCCGCAACAAAAACGAACAAAAAGCTAATGAAATTTACGAAAAAAGGATGATGGATGATGCGCTCGACAGCGCACTCGGAGAAAACAGAAAAATTTCACTTTCGCAGTTTGTCAGAAATTCCGGCGGTCTAAAATACGACCCGAAAAACGAAGGATACGAAAGCGGAGAACTTCGCAAGTTTTCGTTTAAGGAATCACGGCGCAAAGGCATCGCGCACAAAAACGGCAAAAAATCACTTGACTATATGCGCGAGGCGGCAGCCGAAGCCGGATATTCGGGATTAAACGGCTCTTTGGCTTCCGTCAATGATTTTATAGACGCGCTTGATGCGGATTTGTCAGGCAGTCCGATTTATCCGTTTGGCGGCGAAACAATGTATAACTCCAACCCGGCGACCGCAGCAGTTAAAAAAGTTTATCAAGCCAAAGCAAAGCAGTTAAAAACGACGATTGATTTATTGAGAAAGAACAAAAAAACCGCCAAAGCAAACAAACTCGAAAAGGTCTACAAGTTGGCTTTACAGTTTGCCGCCGCCGCGAAAAAAACAGTTATGCCAAAGAAAAATGCGGCAAAAATAAATCCGAAAAATAAGAAAAACAGCTTTGCATCAGCAATTTCAACTTTAGCAAATGTTGCCGTCGGCACGTCCGCCGCGCTGGACGTTCATTCACGAATGAAGAGAAAACAACCTGTCAAAAAAACACCGCCGCGAAAAGTAGCCAAACCCAAACAAAATCGTGATTTAACGTATCACGAAAGCGCGTTTGCCGGTTTGTTGGACGCGATAGAGAACGGCGATTTTACAAAAATCAATGCTGCGAAATTACAGGGAAAACTTGCCGGATTCGCCAAAGGTGAAACTGATATTTTAATCCAGCGAGCGCGATTGACGCACAAACTCAAAACCAATCCAACGGCGGCAAATATTAAAGCCGGAGATTTGGCGATGCTCAAACAGAACGGAATTTTCAGCCGCTACCGGGAACGCCGGAAAGCCGGGAAGTTTCTCAAAAGACAATTAAAGCTCGAATACGCGATAGATAAGGCAAAAGAGAAACTCGCAATTGCAAAAAAGGCAGCAGTTCCCAAAAAAGCGAGAAAGAAAAAGGAAACAGTTTCCAACCCGGCAAAACCGAAATTGCCGCGCCGAAATTCAGCGAGTTATGAAGCGTTTCAGGGCAGAGAGTCAACAAAAACGCTGGAACTAATCACACCGGAAACCGCGCCGCGAAATCTTTATTGTCTTGGTGTTTTGTTTGAATTGAAAGTAAAGGGCATCGCGCAGCCGGTCAATTATCGCCGTGCAGCTTCATGCAAAACTTATTACCTTTGTGCCGACGAGAAAAATAAACAGCTTTGGATAGCGGGCGGACGCTCAGGCGAACCGCAGAGCGAACTGGAAAAAGGCTTTGTCAACCAGCTTGGCGAGATTATCCACGTTGTTTATGAAACTCAAAAAACCAGTTTGGGCGACAAGAAAAAAACCAGCTACATTCATAAATTCGGCGAAGAAGGCGGAGCGCGTCCACAGCTTTCAATAGACCGGCACGGATTCGGCATTATCACCGGAGGCGATTATGAAATAACTCCGCTTGGAATCAGAAATTAACTTTTTATTTTAGAAAAACTTTAGGAGTAAAACTTTTATGGCAGCAAAAAAAACAGCAGCAAAGAAAAACACTTCGCTTGTAGCGAATCCGGGCGGCAGTTCGCCGGTCGCAAGAGCGAAGGCAACCACAACCAAAACCAACGCCGCACAAAAAACCGCCGGAGCGCAAAAGACTTCAATCGTCAGGAAAAAAGCAGTCAGACGCAACCCGACCGGCAGCGTTTTGATAAATACACTGATTGCCGCTTTCGGCGGCGCGTTGGCAATCACCGGCTTTGATTTCACGGTTAATTATTTTATGCCGCAGATTTCAACAACCGTCAGAACTTTGGGCAAATTCGGCGCGGGCTTTCTGGTCGGTCAATACGGTAAAAAATTACCGTTAATCGGCAGTTATGCCGGCGGAATTTCAAACACGCTCTATCTTTTCGGATTTGTTGATTTACTCGCAAATCACGTTGTACCGCGAGTTTTGCCGTTATTATCGCAGCGGGCAGCGTCAACGGCAGCGCCAAAGATAGTTCAAACCGCCAGCGGCGAGATGGGAGCTTTGATAGATATGCCGGACGGCTCACAAGCCGTTTTGATAGACGAAACCGGCTACATTGATAATCCGAATGAATCCGGTAATTACTACGAAAACAATTATCAATCCGGCTACGGCAACTAAAACGCGCCGGAAAGACACGGCACACGCCGGGCGGCAGGACGCGCCCGGCACAAACAATTTTAATTTTCAACAATCAATTTAGGAGTAAATAAAATTATGAATTCAGTTTTCAGATTTAAAACAAATCCGGGCAATCAATCGCCTGCGAGCTACGGACAAATTTCTACCGATGAAATTCAACGGATGTCAACGCCGGAGTTTCTTGTCTTTAAAGAACGTCTGGTAAATGTTCGCCACCGCGAGCGTTATGATATGGCAGTTTTTGAAGCGGTAATAATTCCGGCGGGAACAACCAAAGATTTATTTCGCAAAGGAACGGGGCAGGAAGATACTTTTGCCACTTCCGACACGGAATATAAAAAGACGCGCCAGCATACGAATATGCACAGAGGCGGCGAATTTGAGCAGGGGTCACTGATAATTATTACCGATATATCAGCACCGAAAGCATTCTTTTCGGGACTGCCGACAGCCGTTGTTAATGGAATAGTCACCAACGCGAGAGCGACTTTCCCGGCTTATATTGACCCGGCTTTGGCACTCGACACCTGGCTGAATTGCGTCGAACTCGATTACAGGGAGGGCGAAGCATCCATTATTGCCGAGCCGCTTACCCGCTACGCGCAAAACAGCGGCGTTTCGGGAGTTATTGGCGGAAGCAATGGCGGAATCATTCAAAACGCCTTTATGCCGTCGTTGTCGCTCGACAACCCGCGTGTTTTAGAAGGCGGCGAAGATTTCAGCGTGAGATTGCAAACGATGTCACCTTTTGACGCTTCGGCAACCGGCGTAAATATGCCAATCGCGCAAAAAGTCGTGCTTTCGACAACCGAGTTAGTCAACGTCAGAGCATAAGTTTTTGACGATAAACAGTAAAAACGAAAGCGGCGGAACAAAGCCGAAAAATCTTTGTTCCTACTTTTTCGCTTTTCGATTAAAAAAATAAAATTGTGAGTAAAACGTAATATGAAACGCTCAAATAATTTTCAGCATCTTGTTTCTCTTTTGCAGTTCCCGGAACAAGCGAAAGTAAATCAGGAACAAGTAAACAAAGCGCGGCTTTTTGCGGTCGAAAGAGCTTTGACGCTCAGACCGCATTTTTTGCCGGTAACGCATAATTTACCGGCAGTCGCGCAAAATCTACCGATACCGGAATCAACCGACGACGATTTAAATTACCCGGTCATTATCACCGGCGCGATTACCGATGCAACCGGAAAGCAAGCGGATTTTTTTATCGAAAGAGATAGTTCAAAACCGATTATCCGCACGGTCAACAATTCGCGTCTTTCACTGGAAGCATTTGCCGGGAAAAACAAAGACAACGCCGGTTTTGAGGGAGTTTTGCATTTTGCCGAACCGTTTATGCTAAATGCGAGTCAGTCAATCACGCTGCAAATTTACAACGACACCAACGCGGCGGCGCAGGTCAACACCGTCTTTCTTGGCAATCGCGTTTATAAACCGTCAAACGCCGAAGCGCAGCTTTCCGAAGAAACGCGGCGCGATGTTCTTGAAAACATAAATAAGCGTCCGACACCGATGAACCGATTCGCAGTTTGCCCGGTAATTTTCGCGGCAGACGGTACGGCGACGGTCGAAACGCCAAAGGCGGACGAACCGCTTTTGATTTTGGGCTTTCGCTCGACCTTTACAAACGCGCTTGTCAACTTCGGCAACGGCACGGATTTCTTTTGCAAAAAGCATTTTCCGCTTTGGGCTTTGGCAAGTGAAAAGGACAACGGCAACCGATTGTTTAATCACTTGAATAGTCCGATTTTTCTAGGAAAACGGCAGCAGCTTCTTTTTTCGTTCAAAAACCGGATAAACGACCTTTTGGCGGACAACGGGCAGCTTGAAATTTTAATGCGGACGGTCTGAGAAAATGGAAAAACTACGCGGCTTTTACAGCTCTTACAAAAACGCGCTCGACAAACCGCAGCCGTTGACGGAAATTGATATGCCGTGCGATGCCGTGATGCTTTCGCTATGGACGATTACGGATGATTTGAAGGACGCGCCAATTATGCCATACACGCCGCCGCCGCCGGGCGAAGCATTATCAGGCGGAACGCCGAGCCTTATTTATTACGGCTTTGGCGGTCAAACCGTACACGAGTTGGCACCGGGCGCGACGACCGAGCTTGTTTATTGCTCAAACGCGCGTGATATTTTCGTCAGAGCCTTAAAAAACACGCCGACACGGGTTTATTTTTCGTGTTTCAAAAGCGAGGAAGAAAAAGTATGAAAAACAAATTTTTAATTGTATTGTGCCTGATTTTTGCAGGATTTTTTGCGACTTCCAATGTTGCCGGTCAAGTCAGAATTGCGAGAATTTATCAGTCTTGCCCGAACTCGATTTTGCGAGCTGAGGTAAAAATTCAAAACGGCGATATTTTCCTGGTACCGTGTCCGACGAAGAAAGTTTATTACAACACAACCGAAGTCGGAGTAACGGGCGGCGGCGGAAGCGGCGGAAGCGGCGGGGTGACATCCGTCAACACCCGCACGGGCGCGATAGTTTTGACTTTAACCGATGTCGGCTTGAGCGCGGCGGGAACTGTTAATCAGTATTTGGCGGGAAACGGAACTTATAAAACAATCATTGATAAAGAAATTCCGACCGGCGCGATAAACGGCACAAATACGACTTTCACGTTAGCTTTTACGCCGCTTGCCGGCAGTGAACACGTTTATTTGAACGGTGTTTTGCAAATCATTGGAAGCGGCAACGATTACACTTTAAGCGGTGCAGCCATCACAATGACAACCGCGCCGCTGACAGGCGAAAGGTTAATTGTTTCGTATCGTAAATAAAGCTAATTCAAAAAAAATAATTACGAAGAAAATAAAATGGCAGAAACAAAAACAGGTCTAAGACAAGTTCAAAGTCTATTAGCGACTATCGCAGCGTTATCACCGGCAAATTTAATTTTAGTTAAAACGGCATTAGGAATTATTACGACAGGCAACGGGCGTTCTTATTTATCGAACGACGGTTTTTATTATCTGCATATTGAAAACGAAATACCGGCGGGAATTGTCAACGGCGTGATAACGACTTTTACAGTCGCGTATCTTATAAAATCAGCCACCGAACAAGTTTTTCTTAACGGAGTTCTGCAAAAAGCGGGCGTTGGCAACGATTACACAATCGACATTCCCAGCGGCTCGGGAAGTCGAATAGTTTTTAATGTCGCGCCTCTAATTGGAAATAAAATAGCCGTAGCCTACAAGGGTGTGATAGCGGCAAGCGGCGGCAGCGGCGATTAAAAAAAATTAAAAAAATTAAAATCAAACTTCAATTTATAAACAAGTAAAAATGAGTGCAACAATATTAAATCCAAACCAAGTGCCGGGCGGAACTACACTACCGGCAGGTGATTTGAACTCTACAACGAATAAACTTGAAAAGATTCAAGGTAGAAATTTAGTAATACCAACACTACCGACAACTTACGGGGATAACTTTAACGAAAATACGATTGATTTAACTAAGTGGGTATTCACTCCGAATGACTACAATAACGGCGTTTTAATTACTCAAAACAACGCTTTATTGTTAAATAGCGGTTACAACGGAGGAAGCACTTACGGAAACTCCGATATTCTGTCTGTTAATTCTTACGCCCTACCAACTAATGGTTTTCTTGGCATCAAACTTGTTAATAATAATTTTAGCGGAAAATACTTCGGAGATTACGTTTATTTTAGATTAGAACTAAATAGCAGTAATTGGATTCAAATTGGTTTGAGCAGTTTTTCTGGTGATAAAAGATTTTATATTTACAAACGGGAAGCAGGAATTACTAGCGAAGTTGGCTCTTTTGCTTTAGCTTCACTTGAATCCTCGTATGTAAGCGGCAATCCAATTTGGTTAAGATTAAAAAGGGTTGGAAATAGTGTTATTTTTCAAACTTCGATTGATAACCTTACCTATACTGACAGAATTACGGTTACACCGTCCTTTGCACTTTCAGGAGAGTTCAAAACAAGGACTGGAACATTTGGCGGCGGTGGTGATGTAATATACGCCACCTTTGATGATTACGATACAAACTTAGGTGCGGCTGATACATTAACGGATAAAACTTTGCTCTGGTATGTTGCTGCCACTGGCAGATTTGAAGATGTCAGTTTAGTGAATTTAAAAGCCGCGTTAAACGCATTGCCGTAAAATAATTGTTAAACATTTTTCTTTGAAAACGTCTTTTTCGCACTCCATCGCGCCCGGCTCGGACGCGATGGAGTCCAAAAAAGAGAAAAAAACACGGGTTTTGTTAAACACAAACTAAAATTATGACATCTGCACAAATACAACGACGGCGCGAAAATGAGCAATTTCTTTCACAAAAGGAAGTGCAGGCGTTTCTTTATACAATCGCGGCAAGTGAGGGAACTTTGGACGCTTCCGGGAACATCGAGTACGGGCGCGTGGTCAAAGGAACTGTGATTCGTTCCCCGTTTAATCCGTCGCTCGCCGGTAAAAAGAATGTCGTAATTTCCGATTTTTCGCGTCATCCGCAAATTTTAGTGAAAGTAAATGATCAAGGTTTGCAATCAACGGCGGCGGGTTTTCTGCAGGCGATTCTTAGAACTTGGACGGGCGCGGCGGATGTGATGGGAATTACCGATTTTTCGCCGAATTCTCAAAGACTGGT
>JBPCPU010000224.1:0-11957 GCA_050998795.1 Pyrinomonadaceae bacterium | reverse complement strand
ACAGAAACATCAACAAAAGACTGAGCGTTATGTTTTTGTCTTTTAGTTTTCAAACATCAGGTTCGCGCATAGTGATGTTTGAAAATAATAAGTATTGATATTGCAACACTTATAAAACAAGGTAAATCAGCCTTCAATGAACTTGCAAAAAATGGATAAAGTCGAGCTAAGAAGCTGTTTGGAAAGTAATTTTTTGCCCGCGAAACACGCGAATTACGCTAAAAAAATAAAGCAAAAAACAAAAATTTTAATTCTTTTTCGCGTATTTCGCGTATTTCGCGGGCAGAATCTTTGCTTTAGCCGGTTGGTTTGAGAGTTTTTAAACGGCTTCTAATTCTACTTTGTCAGATTAAACGGAATTGATAAAAAGAGCAAAAAGTAGGATAAATAAAGGACTATGAGAATACCAGTTGATGAAAAAAACTTGAGAATTATTCAGGCAAATATCGGCGACGGTTTGCCTGTCGGAGAAAAGATCGAACCGTTCACGCTTTTGAGTATTTGCAAGGTTTGTTTCACGAATGCAAGAGCAATGTAGAGAGAATGGTCGAACGTATTCCTGAGAGTAACTATCAGCAATTGCAACACTTTATTTCAGATTCGGAGTGGGATGCGAAGGCTGTAATGAGCGACGTAGCAGAAAATACGAATCTGAGTTTGGAGTCTTTGGCGGGCGAAAAAGGGTTGATATTAGACGAAAGCGGGAACGAGAAAGCGGGCGAAAAGAGCGTTGGGGTGGCTCGCCAATATATCGGGAATGTCGGGAAAGTATGCAATTCGCAAGTTGGAGTATATGCGGGATTGAGTCGTGGAGATAAAATCAGTTTGGTGGGAGCCAAGTTGTATTTGCCTCGGGAGTGGACGACCGACAAAAAACGGTGTAAAAAGGCGGGAATACCAAAAGAGGAGCGGAAATATCGGACAAAACCTGAGTTGGGATTAGCAATAATCAAAGAGTTGGAAGGAGTGAGTTCATACGATTGGGTCGGCGGAGACAGTATTTACGGGAACTCGCCGGAGTTGCGGAAGTCGTTGCGAGAGTTAGGCAAAGCGTTTGTGATGGATGTCGGAGAAGAGTTGCAAGTGTGTTTGGAAAAGCCGCATCCCTTTCTGCCGAAAAGTAGCGGAAGAGGACGCACGAGAAGTCGTTTGGTGATTGCTCAAGAAAAGATAAGTTTGAAGAAGTTGATTGGAGAAATCCAAGCGAGGGAGTGGAAAACAATCGAATATCGGGAAGGAACAAAAGGCAAATTGGTGAGAGAGGCAGTCTTGAAAAAGGTCTGGATATGGAAAAAAGGGACGGCAGAAATCGAAGAAACCGAAGTTTTGATAAGTCGGAAGTTAGATCAAACAGAAGTGAAATATAGTCTGTGCAATGAGTCGAAAGGTGAGCTAAGTGTAGAGATAGCGTTATGCGCGACAGATGCAAAGATATTGGATAGAGCGAGCATTTCAAGAGATCAAAGAGCAAATCGGGCTGCATCAATATCAAGTGCGCGGGTGGAAAGCGTGGCACCACCACATTGCGTTGACGATGATGTCATTGCATTTCATCTTGGAAACGCAAGTCGAAAATGCGGAAAACTTGCCGCTAATGTCGTGCGGAGATGTCAAATTGATGTTGGGAAATATCTTGAAAAACAAGCTGGATGAGCCTGAAATACTGATGCAAACCATCCATCAACGACATAAAGTTCGCCGAGATGACATCCTGAGAAGAAGGCACTTTTTAATCTGACAAAGTAGAACTAATTATGACGTTAAAAAAGACGGCTGGCGATGCCGCTCAAAAAACGGCGCGGAGGTTTATCGTTCGCCGGACATTTCGCGCAGCAGCCAGGTTTTGGCGGTTGACCATTCGCGCTTGACGGTTGCCAGAGAGATGTCTGAAACTTCGGCGACTTCTTCGTTGGTTAAACCGCCGAAGAATTTCATTTCGACGATTTGGCAAAGCTGCGAATCGAACTCGCCCAGCTTTTTCAACGCTTCATCGAGCGCGAGCAAATCCAGATTGCGCTGTTCACAAAATAAAATTGCTTCGTCGAGTTCGACTTTGCGCGCGTGGTTTCCGCCGCGTTTTTCGGCGTGTTTGGTTTCGGCGTAATTGACCAAAACACGCCGCATCATTTTGGCGGCGATAGCGTAAAAGTGAGCGCGGTTTTGCCACGAAACCCGTTGCTGCCCGGTCAGACGGATAAACGCTTCGTGGACGAGCGCGGTCGGCTGAAGCGTGTGACCGACGTTTTCCCGCCGCAGATAATTTCGCGCGATTCTTCGCAATTCGTCATAAACGAGCGGCATCAGCGCGTCGAGAGCCTCTTCTTTACCCGCGCTCCACTCGGCGAGCATCTGCGTAACTGAAGGTTGTTGGCTCATAAACTTTTACGCTGAAAATCACGGCTGCTTATCAGTCGTTGAAGATAGAAAAAACGATTCCGCTTTAATTTTCATAATCCGATGCGGATTCGATTGAATTTCGCAAAATTTCGAGACCGGCTTTCACGTCTTTACCAAGATGAACACGCAGAGCGCGTCGGTTTCTATCGAGCAAAACTTGAAAATCGCCACGCGCCTGCGCCGCTTTGACGATTCCGAAAGTGTATTTTTGCGCGGGAACATCTAAATCAATTTGGTCGTCCGATGTGATTTGCAAAAACACGCCGTTGTTTGCGCCGCCTTTGTAGCCTTGTCCGGTCGAATGCAGAAAACGCGGTCCGAAACCCAGACAAGTTGCCGCGCCTTTATTTTGCAAAACCGAATGGCGAATTTCCTGCAGAATACTTTCATTTTCCGCGTTCATTTCAATATAGGCGAGCAACGCAAAATAATCATCTTTTTTTATTCTTGAAAAATGCGCTTGCAGATAATTTTCCAGAGATTTTTCATCGCCGATAATTTTATTTAATCCGGCTGAGTTCTTTTCGTCGGTGAAAAGTCTGATGCCGTTTTCTTCGTAAAAAGGTTTTTCGTCGGGAAGTTTTCCTTCGTTTTCGTATTCTTCGGTAAGTTTTTTCGCTTCGATTTTTGCCGATTCCACCTTACAAATTTATCTGTGCTAATCCGGCGCGCGGAAATATGTGATACCGGAAAAAAGTTCCGCCAATCAGTAATTTATTATCGTTTCGAATCTTTAATACTTTCACGGATGCTGTCACGCTGCCCTTTGCTCCTCTGCCTGAATAAAAAGTGTTGTCAACCGTTCCATTGGCATTCAATCGGGCGACATTTCCGCGCCCAAAAGTTTTAAAGGAAAAAGTACTGATGACTATCTTTCCGTTCGCCTGCACCGCGACGCTGTCAATTTGATCGACATTGATTGTCGGATTAAAAGACATATCAAGGCTTCCGTCGCTATTGAGTATAGCGAGACTGCGCCGCGATACTCCATTAACTGCCTCGAATGATCCCCAAACTAAAATTTTTCCGCTGCTCAGAAGCGTGGCATGGACGTTAAAATACGGAGTGGTAGTAGTAATATTGGCGGTAAAAGTGGGATCTATTGTTCCGTTTAAGTTGAACCGTGCCAAACCTTTATAGACGGTCTGATTGACGGTGTAGGAGAAATTACCTGTGAGTAAAATTTTGTTTTCGGTTGGCACGAACAAAACTTGCATTTCCAAACCAGATTCGTGTTCGAAGTGAAAAGGAATGCCATTAACCTTTTCCACGCTTCCGTCCTTATTTAATCTCGTAGTATATGTTGATCCATTAAAATTCGCTTGTTTGATAAGAATTTTCCCGTCGGGTTGTAATTCTATGTCGGAAACTTCGTAAGCATCTATTCCCGAAATACCAAACGCCGCATCAAGGCTGCCGTCCACATTGAGCCGCACGATGCTGCGTGGATTACCGAAAACTCCGCCGACTAAGATTTTTCCGTCGGGTTGCAGTTTCATACAAAGTATTACGGCACCGGACAACCCCGTGATTTCAAAGTTAAAAGTCGCGTCAAGAGAGCCGTCGGAATTAAGCCGCACCACGTTTCGCCGAAAAACTGCGCCGCGAGTGTTAAATATACCCGCAATCAAAATTTTGCCGTCCGGTTGAATTTCAATCGCCAAAACTTTTGCGTCGTTTGCCAAAACTTGCGGGAAATTCAAATCTAAACGTCCCGGTTGGGCATAAATTTGGATGGATAATAAAAGGCTGAAAAAAACAGTAAAGATTATTTTTTCGCCGATTGAAAAAGTGATTTTTGAATAATTTGTGATGTTCATACAAACCCCTTTACAAAACAAAATGTTGTTTTTCTAATTTTTATAAATCTCGACTACCGGCTTGCCGTTCACGTCTATATAAGCGCGATACATTCCTTCTGAATTGAACGAAATCCCAATGTTGCCGAATCTGTCAATGGCGATAACGCCGCCGTCGCCGCCGAGCGTTTTAACTTTATTCATTTCCGTATCAACGGCTTGCTGAACCGGCATTGCGCTATATTCCATCATTGCGGAGATGTCCCGCGCCACGCCTAAACGGATAAAATATTCGCCCCAGCCGGTCGCGCTGATGGCGCAGGTTTTGTTGTCGGCGTAAGTTCCCGCGCCGATAATCGGAGCGTCGCCGACACGCCCGAATTTCTTATTCGTCATTCCGCCGGTTGAAGTTCCCGCCGCCAAATTTCCGTCTTTATCGAGCGCAACCGCGCCGACCGTGCCAAATTTATTTTCGGCAAGTCTCTGCGTTTCGGTCATCATCTCAAGCCAAGGATTTTTGCTTTTCAGACTTTGGACTTTGGACTTTGGACTTTGGACTTCGGGCTTTGGACTTTGAACTTCTTTTGCCTTTTCTTTTTCTTCTTTGGGAATCTTTTGCAGAGAATCCCAACGCTCTTGTGTGAAAAAATACTTTTCGGGAACAATTTCGATGTTTTGTTCTTTGGCAAATTTTTCTGCGCCGTCGCCAACCATCATTACGTGCGGCGATTTTTCCATCACGGCACGCGCCAGATTTATCGGATTTTTGATGTGGTGAAGTCCGGCAACCGCGCCCGCCATTAATGTTTTGCCGTCCATAATCGAAGCATCCAACTCATTCTTGCCATCGGCGGTAAAAACCGCACCTTTTCCGGCGTTGAAAAGCGGCGAATCTTCCAAAATATTGATTGCCGTCTGCACTGCGTCCAGGGAAGTTTTGCCGTTTTGCAACGCTTTATAACCTGCTAACAGGGCTTCTTCGAGTTTGGCACGATAGGCTTTTTCTTTTTCGGGCGACAAATCACCGCGCCGAATCACGCCCGCGCCGCCGTGAATGACAAAACCAAGTCGCGGATTTTGCGGCGATTGCAGTTGTTTGATTTCGGGATAACTTCCTTTTTGCGCGGAAGTCATTACCGGCAAAAATACAAATGCGAGAATTAGAAGAAACGATAAAATTTTGTTCATTTTTTACTCCGGGAAAAGATTGAAAAGTCGAGAACAGAATATCACAAATCGTTAAGAACGATAAAAGTGATAGGTGATAAGTGATAAGTGATAAGTGATAAGTGATAGGTGAAAAGTAAGAAAAGGGAAATGTGAATAGACATTATGGGAAATAAAATATTGACTGATTGTTCAGCTTTAGAAAGAATAGTTTGCCCGCCAATAAACGCCAATAAGCGCGCGCATTTGTCTGCATTACTACAATGTTCCGATGTTTTTCTAAAAATATCTTTTTTTTCGCGTCTTTTCGCCTTCGCGGGCAAATTACTTATTTCCGATAATGTCTAATACGTAGGAATTCTTATTTTCACTTATCACCTATCACTTATCACCTATCACTTTTAACTTTGATAAGGTTTCGATAATAACTGTCGGTTCGGCGCGTTGTTTATAATCGGATTCGAGAAAAGCATAAACGATTTCGCCTTTTTGATTAACGATGTATGTTGCCGAAAGCGGAAGTTCGGGTTTCGCCGTGCTGTTCATTTTAACCAAATCAATGCCGTAAGATTTGTATTTTTCGTCGGTGTTTGAATCGAGTTGATAAACGATACCGAATTTTCGCGCCGTGTCGAGATTCGGGTCGCTTAAAACCGTAAATCCAACTTTGTTTTTTTGAGCAACTGCCAATGATTTGTCAGGATTTTCCACTGAGATTGCCACTAAATTTGCGCCTTGCGCTTTTATCTGCGGCAGATTTTCCTGCAATTTTTTCAGATAAAGATTGCAATACGGACACCACGCGCCGCGATAAAATACAACTACGAGATTTCCCCGTTTGAGCAAATCATCACTGCCGACTGATTTATTATTGGCGTCGGAAAGCGTAAAGGAAGGCATCTTTCCACCGACATTCAAGGCACTTTTTGCCGCGTCCTGCGGCGAAACCCCTTTCGACATCGCCATTTTTTTATCTTTTGACATCATTTCTTTGTCTTTCGACATTGTATCTTGCGAAAAAGCGTTAAAGGTCGAAGAAATAACCAGAAACGCTAACACATATATTTTTTTGTTCATAAATCCTCCGGGTAAATTTGAAAGTTGTATACGATAAAGAGGCTTGATTTTGAGCAATTTATTCCTTAGAAATTGGAAAATTAGATTTTTCTTGCTTCAAGCCAAATTTTGGGGACGGAAAAAAATTTCTGCCGTTTGGTTGTATGGGCGCGTTTGGTAAAAACATTATAATTTTGTTTCTCGATTTCGTCCAGGATTTTTGCGTAGATTCTTAAAGCCAGCAAAACCGTAAAGCGCGTGTCTTTTTCCAGCAGGGAAATACCTTTTTCGGCTTCGGCGTAATAGTTTCTTGCTCTGTCTATTTCAAATTTCATTAGTTTGGTAAAATTTTCACTAAATTCATTGGCGAAAATCTGTTCTTCCGTAACATTAAATTTATGCAAATCTTCCTGCGGCAGATAAATTCTGTCCATCGCGGTATCTTCTTTAACATCGCGCAAAATGTTGGTCAATTGCATTGCAATTCCAAGCGATTCGGCATATTTCAAAGTTCTTTCATCCGAATAACCGAAAATCTCCGACGACATCAAACCGACGGTTGAAGCCACGCGGTAACAATAAATATAAAGTTCGTCAAAAGTTTCGTAGCGTTTGATTTGCGTGTCCTGAAGAACGCCTTTCATTAAATCAAAAGCTAATTCACGGCGGATTTTATAAGTTTTTAACAGGTTTTTCCAAGCGAGAAGAACAAGATTTTGGTCTTTTGTTTTCGGATTTTGGTCTTCAAATTTACTTTTGCCTTCATAAATCAAATTTAATTTGCGTTTCCAATTTTCAACGGCTGCGATTGCTTCTTTTTCGCTCGAAATTTCCGCTTCGTCCACTTCGTCGTCAATGTGCCGACACAACGCATACAGCGCGTAAATCGGTTTTTGTTTGTGTTTGGGAAGAAACCTGGCGGCGAAATAAAAACTTTTGGCGTGATTTTTCGTGATGCTTTCGCAGTATTCGTAAGCCGATTCAATTTCCTTCAAGTTTTGATTATTATTCGATTGACTAACAATTTGGAGCATTTTGAAATCGTCTTGATGAGGAAATAATTTATTTTGCGCGTTTGAGTTCGCGTTCTTTTTTGAAATCGGCTTCGGCTAAATCCTTTTTTCCCTGTTTTGAGTAAGCCGCGCCGCGATTTTGATATGCGCCGTAACTTTTCGGGTCTAAATTGATTACTTCGGTAAAATCGGCGATTGCTTTATCGTAATCTTTTTTTTCAAAATAAGCGACGCCGCGTTCAAAGTAAAAATCAGCCGGATTGCCGCCATTGTTAAATTTGATGGCGTTTGTATAATCATCAATTGCTTCATCGTATTTTTTCTCCAGCAAAAACGATTTACCGCGACCGGCGTATAACAGGGCAAATTCGGAATTTAAGCGAATTGCTTCGTTAAAATTTTCAATTGCTTTATCGTCATTTTGTTTTTTTTGATAAATCAACCCGCGCAGGCTGTATGCCGCCGGATTTTCCGGGTCGAGACGGATTACTTCCGAAAAATCAGCGAGAGCTTTACCGTAATCTTCTTTATTGTAATAAGCATTGCCGCGTCCTAAATAAGCTGCTGCATTTTCTTTTTGTGAACTCAATGCTTTATTAAAATCCGCGATGGCGAGACTGTTTTCATTTTTGAAAAGGTAGGCGTTACCGCGGCTGATATATGAATTTGCATTGTCAGGATTCAGTTCGATTGCCCGGTTGCAATCCGTCATTCCAATTTCAAATTGTCGGTTTTCAACATAAGTCTGGCAGCGTCCGCTGTAAGATGCGCTGTCATTCGGGTCTGTTTTTATCGCTTCGCCGTAATCGGCAATTGCCTTGTCAAAATTCAGCACGGCTTTTTGATTGTAACCGCGACGGCGGTAAGTTTCCGCGTCTTTTAATCCCAAATTTATTGCTTCGGTATAATCCGCAACCGCTTTTTCGCTCTCGCCTTTAAAATGATATGCGTCGGCGCGTCCTTTAAATGCTTCAGCCGAATCGGAGTTTATATTGACAGCCCGGTCAAATTCATTCAGAGCCGCGTCATATTGCTTATTATTAAGAAAATTCGCGCCTTGCGTCAGATGTCCGGCAAATTTATCGGATTGGTAATTTTTGTATGATGAAACGGCGAAAAAGCCGGCTAAAATTAAAAGAATCAATAAAACACCGGTTACCGCAACTTGATGTTTATTAACGAACTTCCATACATTTACGGGTTTTGAAAAATTTCGCACGCGATTATCATTTTCCGTCATCGGCTCGACGGTTTCGGGCAAAGATTCTTTATATTTATTTTGCGGAACTTCGGTTTCAAGGTTGACCGGCGGATTTAATAAACTATTTTCAAATGTTGATTCCTGCTGTTCGGAAATTTTCGGTTCGGTTTTTGAATCTTCAACTTTTACAGGATTCCGTTCTTCAACAAAATTATTGTTTTCTTCCCGGCTTGGAATAATTTCTTCACTTAAAGAGATTTCATCGGACAAACTTTCTGTTTCGTTTTCTTGTGCTGCATTGGTAAAAGATTCGCAAAGTTCAACGGCTGATTGCTGGCGTTTAGCAGGATTTTTTGCCAGTGCGCGGTCAATCACATCCGCAATTGCCGGGCTGAATTGAGGGCAAAAATCGGTCAAAAGCGGTGGCTTTGCCATTATTTGTTGTTGAATCAGATAGTCTTCCGATTTCTTTTCAAAGGGAAGTTTGCCGCTCAACATTTGAAAAAGCAGGATTCCGAGCGCGTAAATATCGGTGCGGGCATCAATGATTTTGCCTTCAATCTGTTCAGGCGGCATATACGCAAAAGTTCCGGCAATGCGGCTGGCAACCGCGTTTGTTGCCGAAGTGGTAACTTTGGCGATACCGAAATCTAAAACTTTGACAAAAATTTCGTCAGGTCTACCGAGATGGATATTTGACGGTTTGATGTCGCGGTGAACAATGTTTTGTTCGTGAGCGAGACTTAATGCGCTTGTAATTTGCTCCAGAATAATCTTTGTGTTCAATAACGAAATTTGTTGATGTTGGCGCAATTCCTGTTCGAGCGTGCGACCTTCAAGCCATTCCATTACCAGATAAGCAATACCGAAATCTTCGCCGACATCAGTAACGGCAACAATGTGCGGATGATTTAACGCGCCCGCCGCTTGTGCTTCGCGTTGAAAAAGTTCTTGCGCTTCTTCGGCAATATCTTCCTTTAAATCAGGTTTGAGAATTTTAACGGCAACGGTTCTGCCGAGTTTCTGGTCCGTCGCGCGATAAACTGCTCCGAAACTTCCCAAAACGATAAATTCATCTATCGTATATCGTTCGTTGAAAATCTCACCAATTAAACGGTATGGGTCTCGTCGCGGTGTTTTTTCGCTCATATTAAAATCTCGTCGGAAGTAATTTTAACCAAAGCTATTATCTGCGAAAATTCCAAATTCGACAATTTCAATTATAATAGGACTTTCTCAAAAGTAAGAATTTTTAACGCAAAGGCGCAAAGAAGCAAAGACGCAAAGTAAGAAACTTTTTTGTTTGTCGAATCCGAATGCTGATATTTAATTCGGTCAAGTTATCGTAAAAACTTAGCGTCCTTTGCGTCCTGGCGACTTTGCGTTAAAAAATTCTTTCTTTGAGAAACTCCTATATAAATTACTTCTGGATGGACTTTTGGATAAACGCCGCCGCATCTTCCTTCAATTTTCGCAGAGAATTTTTCTCGATATACATCATATGTCCGGCTTCGTAATAGGAAACCGAGACGTTTCGGCGCAAAGGCGGTTCGAGATTCATCGCCGCCAATGTGTATTCAGCAGCAAAATACGGCGTTGCCATATCATAATAACCCGATGCGACAAAGATTTTCATATACGGATTTTTCGCCATCGCATTTTTTAGCGGCACAGCCGTATTGGCGTAACCGTTGTTGACGTTCCAATTCCAATTGCCGATGCCGCCGCCGAGAATGTAATATTCAAGGTCGGTTTTGAAATTCAAATTACGTCCGACGTAATCGTTAAAAGCAGAAGTATAAGGCGGACGAATTGCCGTTAAACTCGGGTCAAAATCCGGGTTTTCGCCCGCCGTCATATTGTCAATTCCGATAAACCGGCTGTCCAATCTGCCGGTCGTCCGGTTTTGGTCGCGCAATAATTCTTTATTGAACGAACCTAAATCAACGCGCAGATTATTTTGTTCGATAAACTTCCGGCTCAAGCCCGTATATAAACTAAATTTCTCGATAATGTTCTGTTTTTCCGGCGCGGTCATCCGGTCGCTTTTCATCAGCGCGGGCATATATTCGTTTGTTACCCAATTTTCAACCTCATTTAAGACATCGCGCAGCGGTTTTTGCTGCAACTGCGCGGGCAAACGCTTGTGATACCAGGCTGTCGCGGTGTAAGAAGGTAGAATTAAGGGATAAGGCAAATCGTTGCCGTCGGCGAAACGAATGGTTTGAAAGTTCATCACGGTTGAGATAAGCAGGATGCCGTTCAATCCGATTCCTTTTTCAAAAAGCACATTCGACAACCCCGAAGCTCGCGTCGTGCCGTAGCTTTCGCCGACCAGAAAAAGCGGCGAACTCCAGCGTTCATAACGTCCGAGATACATTCTGATAAATTCGCCGACGCTTTCGAGGTCGCCGTTCACCGAGAAAAATTTATCGGCTTTTTTCGGGTCAACGACGCGGCTGTAGCCTGTTCCAACCGGGTCAATAAAAACCAAATCCGTGTCGGTCAGCCAGGTTTGCTGATTGTCTTCGAGTTCGTAAGGCGGCGGCGGCATCATTCCGTCGTCAAGCATTTTTACACGCTTCGGACCCAACGCGCCGAGATGAAGCCAAACGGAAGCTGAACCCGGTCCGCCGTTAAACGAAAACATCAAAGGTCGCTTCGACGCATCGCGCACGCGGTCAGCCGTATACGCCATAAAGAAAATTTTCGCTTCGGTTTCGCCTTCTTTATTTTTTATCGGCATAAATCCGGTCGTAACTTTATAATTCAATTGCAAATTGCCGACGCGAATGGAATGACGGGTAACGACCGGCGGTTCTTCCATCGGTGTCGGCGTCGGTTTCGGCGTTGCTCCGACACTTACCGTAATCGGCGGGTAAGGTGTCGGCGTAACCATCGGAATCGGCGAAGTTTGCGGGCGCATTACCGAAACCGGAGTCGGCGTTGGGGTCGGTGTTTCCAAAACGCTTTGGGTTTGAAATAAAAAGAAAAACGAGAGAAAAATTGATGCAATCATAGCTTTATTAGAATCTTCAAAAAAGGAAAGAAAAATTAACAGGGATAGACAGGATGAATAGGATAAGATTTTTTAAGTCTTTTTTATCGAGAATTAGCCCAAGACTCCGGCTATAATTTAATGCGTTGGCAAATTTAGCCGGAGATGTCGGGCGTTCCACAGCAATCGCGCCGTCTGCGCGGTTGTTGACTTTCCGACACCGCGCCACTAAAATACCAACAGAACAACCACGTTCGGGCTGAACGATAGCGTAAAGTGGATTCCTGCATATTGAGTGTTGTTCCTCTAAAATATGCCGAAAGATG
>JBPCPU010000227.1:0-4473 GCA_050998795.1 Pyrinomonadaceae bacterium | reverse complement strand
CCTTTATCTGCCATTTTTCAGCGTTGGCGCGGATGATTCGCATTGCGCGTTCCGCATCCTGCAAAGGCGCGATTTCTCTTTGCTTCAAATCAGGCGAATTCGGCAGACGATAATTCAGAACAAACGCACTGATGCCCAAAGTGTTAAACCATTTCGCCAATTGCGTTCCCGAAATCTGATACGCCAGCCGTTCATAACCGCCGCCCGGACAAATCAAAACCGCCGCGCCTTTGTTTTCCTGCTGCGACGGAAAAAAAGCATAAAATCCGGGCGTGCCGACCTGATAAATACGCTCGTTGCGGATGTCGTCTTTTAACTCCATTCCTTTCGAGTTCGGCATTTTGCCCTTTTCCCACAAAGGAATAAAATCCTGTGCGCCGACCGCAAAAGGCAAACCGAGCAGGAGTAAAATGGCAGTTAAAAACGAGCGTTTCATTTCTTTCAGTTTTGAAAACGGCTTTATAAATTGCCACTAGCCGATGTTCTTGAAAAATAGATATAACAATCAATCAACTCTTTTGCTGGGAGCGCACACATCCGTGCGTGCTGAGCGCGAAAGCGCGAATAAATCGTGGCAATCGAAGTTCTGTTTGGGCAAGGCTTTTACGCCGCTTGCAGCGACGTAGCACGCACGGATGCGTGCGCTCCCAGCAATAAATTGATTTTTTTGTTACATTTATTTTTCAAAGAACATAAGTTGGAGGCAATTTATAAAAACTATCCAAACTATTCTTCTAATTACGAGCAAATTAAAAACAACTTACGGCAAGCCCTGCGGGTCAACGCCGAGCGGCAATTCTTTTTCCACCAAACCAACGCGCCGCGCCGCCGAATCTTTTGCGTATTTCCAAAAACGAATCGTCCAATCCATAGCCGCGCGTTCGGCTTCCAGATTATCCGCGCCGCTTAAAATCAGCCAATCATTGTTTGAATCATCAGAAACACGGGCGACAAATTGTTTTGCTGCGCTCAGATTCGCGGGAATTTTCCCGAAAACTTGATTGATTAACTGATTCGTTTTCGCCGTTCCAATCAACACGAGCGCGTTTTGTTCATCTTTCGGCAAATCTTTTAATTCATAAATTTTCACGGGGCGACCAATTGCGCTTTCCAAAGCGTTGAGAAGCGCGTAAGCCGTTTCGACGTCTTGAATCGGAGATTTATCGCCATAGACAACGGCAAGCGGGCGATTGAGATTAAACGAAAAAGCGTTTTCGCCGTAAATCACATTCGTTTTGGTCGTCGCGTCAATTTGCGGCGAACCGGCAAGTCGCGCTTCCGCCCAACCGTAACGCAGTAAATCGTTTGCGCCTTCGAGCCGCAGAAAAACGTGATAAAAACCCGGAAGCGGCGCGGGCGAATTGTCGGTTAAAAGTGCTTCGAGAGCAACGCTGACAATTTTCGATTCGTTCGGTTTGAGTTTCAAAATCGCACCATTTTGTAATTTCGCTTGCAAATTCGCGGGCGATTCAGCCGAAATTTTCAAATTCAAACCGCGGTTGCTCGTGTTGGTAATCTTAACTTGCGCCGTGCCTTTTCCGTTTTTATCGAGTTCGACAACGGCGTGTTCGACATCAATCAATTTATTCGGATGCGTCGGCGCGGCGTATTTTTTTATCAAATCTGACAAAACGAACGCTTCGGGTTTCGGGCGACGCGACAGCCAGATTTGTTCGTAATGCCGGATGCCTTTCAAAACGCGCGGATTCATCGCCAGCGTTTCGTTAAATTGAAATTGATACATCGTCGGCATCGAACGGGTTTTCAAAACATTTTCAAAAATCGGCGCATAAACTTTGGCGCGGTCTTCGGGTGTCAATCGGGTTAGAAAACGCCAGTTCCATTCGGTAATAATCGGTTCTTTGCCAATTCTTCGCCCGTAGCTTGCCGCCGCCAGCGCAAACCCGCGCATATTTGCCTGTGAATCGAGTCCGTCGGAATAAGCGTGCTGTCCGACCTTATCAAACGGCACACCGAGTTTTTGCAGACGGTCGAACGCGCCCATATTCGTGTGCGCCGTCAGATGCACGGGAATTTCCGGCGCGACTTCTTTGACGGCATTGTAAACCCGTTTCCAATAAGCCGGAGCGTCATCGTTGATGCCGAAAATTAAAATTTCGTTATCCACTTCTACGCCGTCAATCGAATCACGATAACGCTTGACAAGCTCGGCTGTGTCTTCGGCGGAAATTCTAGCGTCAATCAACGCTTTGAGCTTTAATTTTCGCATTTCGCCGAATAGAAAATCGAGATATTCAAAGCGTTTTGCTTTGTCAACGTCGCCCAAAATTTCAAGATGATGCAGGCGAATCAATTCAAAGCCGAGCGTTTTGGCAATGCGTAAATCGCGCCGAATATCGTCGGCAAACAATTGCCATTTGTTCACCGTGTCGGCGGCTAAAGCCCAATAACCGTCGCGGTCCATTCCGGGCAGTTTTTTGATGTCGAAATTTTCGCCCAAAGTCGAATACGGAAAATAATTCGTGCCGAATCTGGTAAAAGGCACACCGATTTCGTATTCGATTTTATCGCCCGTCTGCTTTTGTTCGGCGTAACCGGCATAAGCGACAAATGCGTTGTCAACCTGCTCGTCGGTCAAAGTCATTTCTGAAACTATAAGTCGTGATGAAAACAAAACACTTTCGCCGCGCGGCATCAGGCGATTATCTTCGAGTCGTTCGGCGTAAGATTTTAGATTTGAACGCGCAATTTCCGTTAATAAATAAATGTCTTTTTCATTTATCTGCGCCTCGAAACCGATTTGCGGAATATTCGCGCCAACCCAACGCGCGGGACGCTTTCCTTTTGCATCTTGGTGAACCGTAAAAGATTGGGAAAAATCGTTCATCCAAGCAACTGAAACATAATTGTCAAAATTCGTTTTTATCCAATCAACGCCGCGCTGCACATACCAGTTGCGGCTTTCGCCGATGCGAAACTGCGTCCAATCTTTTTCACCCAATTTTTTAATCCGATTGTCATAGCAAATGGAACGCTCGACATTCTGCGGCTGCCGCAAATGCCGCCAGCGGGTTACAACCGCCGCATAAACATTTTCGGTTTTATCTACGGCAATGTTCTGAAATTCCGAGTTGATGTCAAGAAAACCGTCGTGAAAGGCGCGAATCTCAATCAAAAGCTGCAAGCCTCCTTCGAGAGCTGCGCCGCGCCAAACATCGAAAACCGCGCCTTCCGAAACTTTCTTAAAATAAATCGGCAGCGGCTGAAAATCTTTTGAAAAATCGGTTTTTGTCGAATACGGCTCGCCCTTTAATTCTTCCGGTCGAGAATCGCGGTAAATTATATCAAAAGAAAGTTGGGCGACGTTTAAGGCGCCGAGAGCCAGCGAAATACCATTTTCAGTAGGCGAAACGAATAGTTTTTGTTTTTTTTCTATTGGCTTGCTAATTTGTTCCAAACGATAATCTTTGGTTGAAGAAGCCGGTAAGTCGGCAATGAAAAATAAATTATCGCCGTCTTTCTGCGTCGCTTTTCCGCTTGACGTTTTCCAAGTTTCGCCCTTCAAATTTCCGCTTTTGACGGCAACCGGCATTCGCACGGGAAACGGTTGGTTATTGGTTATGTGAATATCCGGCGGCGAAGAACTTTTCGCCGGGGCAATTTGAGCGCGTGTAAAAATGCTCGTCGAGTTTATTAAAAACAGCGAGAGCGCAATAATCGTTCGGCTTTGAATCCTTTTTGGCATCACTTTTTAAGCTATTGCAGCACGGGCGGCATATCGAAACATCTACGAGTTCATAAATTTTGCTAACCGTTCACGAGCCTGTTTTTGAACTTTTTTGCGAAGCAGCGGCGTCCAACCCAGGAGAAATCCGACCGGACCTAACGCCTGAGAACTCCACTTCCAAAAATCGAAGGTGTCTTTATGTTTAATAATCTTCCCGTCTTGAAACTCGAACTCGGCATTAATCTTGTTATGAACCCGCCGCCCGGTAGCGGAAAAATTATAGCGGGCTTCCCAATGCGCTTTTCCTGTCCGTTCGTCCGCCTCAATATCGGCAAATGTAACTTCAAAGTTTTTGGCTTGCGAACATAACATTCTCCACATCTCGCCGACTTCCGCGCCGGATAAATTCGGGAAAACCGGATCGGAAAAACGGATGTCAGGATGATAACAAAGTATCATTGCCCCGGCATCCAACTTTTGGAAGGATGTGTAGAAAGTTTCGATTAGCTTTTCGTTTGAGTTCATTCGCCGTTTGTCATCTTCAGCATCAAACTTGTTCAAAACTTTTTAGAACGAAAACTTCAGCCCGAAACGAATCTGGCGTTCTCCGAACGTGCTGGTTGATTGTCCGAAACTGCTCGCCGAGCTGAAAACATTCGTCGAGCTAGGGTTGAAAGTGCCGCTCGGATTATTGAAATGCGGCGAATTCGTGACGTTGAACGCCGTCATTTGAGCCTGCAATCTGTATCGCTCGCCGAAAGAAAATGTTCGTGCCAAAGTCGCGT
>JBPCPU010000189.1:0-10785 GCA_050998795.1 Pyrinomonadaceae bacterium | reverse complement strand
TGAAAGCGGAGAAGGTCGGCAGCGACACGCTGCTGGCGCAAATCGTCCGAATGGTCGGCGAAGCGCAGCGTTCACGCGCTCCGATTCAACGGCTTGCGGATATTGTTTCAGGCTATTTTGTTCCGGCAGTGATTATCGTGGCGATTGTCGCGTTTGCCGTCTGGCTTGTTTTCGGCAGTTTCGCATACGCTCTTGTGGCGGCGGTTTCAGTTCTAATTATCGCTTGCCCGTGCGCTCTGGGACTTGCAACACCAATGTCAATTATGGTCGGCACGGGACACGGCGCACGGCACGGCGTTTTGGTGAAAAAAGCCGAAGCACTTGAGATTTTGGAAAAAGTTAATTCGATTGTAGTGGATAAAACCGGCACGCTGACCGAAGGCAAGCCGCGCCTTCAAAAAGTGGTTTCGTTAAACGCTTTGGCTGAAAAGGAAATCTTAAAACTTGCCGCCAGCCTTGAAAAGTCGAGCGAGCATCCGCTTGCGGAAGCAATCATCAAAGGCGCAGAAGAACAAAATATCAAACTGGCAAAGGTAGAAAATTTTGAATCGGTTACGGGAAAAGGCATCGTCGGAACGATTGACGGCGTGAAAATTTTGCTCGGCAATGCCAAGCTAATGGAGGAAAACGGCATTGATTTTTCGCCGGACGGAAAAGCCGACGAACTTCGCGCCGAAGGACAAACCGTGATGTTTGTCGCTGCCGACGGAAAACCCGTCGGATTTGTCGGCGTGGCTGACACAATTAAAGAATCTGCCAAAGAAGCGATTGACGAATTACATAAACAGAAAATCGAAGTCGTAATGATGACGGGCGATAATGCAAAAACCGCCGAAGCCGTAGCCCGAAAACTCGGCATTGATAAAGTTTTCGCCGACGTTCTGCCCGAACAAAAAGCGGAAAAAGTCAAAGAATTACAGGCGCAGGGTAGAATAGTGGCGATGGCTGGCGACGGCGTGAACGACGCGCCCGCGCTCGCGCAAGCGCAAGTCGGAATCGCAATGGGAACGGGAACGGACGTAGCGATGGAATCTGCCGACATCACGCTTTTAAAAGGCGATTTGCGCGGTATTTTACGGGCGAAAAAGTTGAGCGAAGCGACGATGAAAAACATTCGTCAGAATTTATTCTTCGCGTTTATTTATAATTTAGTCGGCGTTCCCGTTGCGGCGGGCGTTTTGTATCCGATTTTCGGTTTGCTTCTCAGCCCGATGATTGCGAGCGCGGCGATGACTTTCAGTTCCGTGTCGGTTATTGTTAATGCGCTGCGTTTGAGAAATTTGAAATTGTAGGCACGATGAAAAATGAAAAATATATTCCCGCTTTAAGTTACGATTGGCTTACGCCTTTTTATGATACGACTGTGCGTTTGACGACGCGAGAAGCAATCTTCAAAAATGCTTTGATTGAACAGGCTAAAATTGAAACGCGCCAGCGCGTTTTGGATTTGGCTTGCGGCACGGGAACGCTGGCAATTTTAATAAAAAAGAAACATCCGCAAACTGAACTAAAAGGCATTGACGGCGACGCAAAAATTTTGGAGATTGCCGTAAACAAAGCACAAAAATCAGGCGTGAAAATCGAGTTTGAGCAAGGAATGTCGTTTGCGCTTCCCTACGCCGACGAATCGTTTGACCGCGTTTTTTCGAGTTTGTTTTTTCACCATCTGACGCGGGAAAATAAATTGAAAACATTGCGCGAAGTTTTCCGCGTTCTGAAAACGGGCGGCGAACTGCACATCGCCGATTGGGGCTTGCCCGCCAATTTTCTGATGCGCGTTGCCACTCGCGGAATTGAGATGCTCGACGGCGAAGAAACAACCGCCGACAATTTTAGAGGATTGCTTCCGTCGTTTATCGCGGAAACGGGTTTTCGGGAAACGGAAGAAACGCGACATTTCAACAGTTTGTTCGGCACGATACGCCTTCTGAAAGCGAAAAAATAAGGAGAATATTTTATATGAGAAGAAATTTTTTGTTTGGTCTTGGGCTGTGCTTTGCTTTAATGTTGCCTGTCTTTGCCCACGATTTGTTTTTGAAGTTGGACAGCTTTTTTATAGCCGTTAATGAAAAAGTTTCGGTAAAAATTTTGAACGGTTCGTTTCAATCAAGCGAGGGTGCGATTACGTTTGCGCGGTTGAAAGACGTGAGCCTCGTTTCGCCTTCGGGGACGCGCACGAATCCGAAAGAAGCGGATTTTACTAAAGAGGAAATGACATCTTTTCTGAATCTGCAACCGACTGAAGCAGGTAATTACGTCGTCGGGCTTTCGACGATGGAGCGTGAGATTGATTTGAAAGCGAAGGATTTTAACGAGTATTTGACCGAAGACGGCATTCCCGACACACTTGCCGAGAGAAAGCGCAAAAAGCAGTTGACGAAAGACGTGCGCGAACGGTATTCAAAGCACGTCAAAACGATTTTTCAGGTCGGCGGAAAGCAAACCGACAATTATAAAACCGCGCTCGGCTATCCGGTGGAAATCGTTCCGCAAACAAATCCCTACGCTTTGAAAACGGGCAATACTTTTGAGTTTTTATGTATGAAAGACGGCAAGCCTTTGGCAAATCAATTTGTGATGACCGGACGCGAAGGCAGCGACGGAAAGCTAATTATCGGCGAAAATATTCGCACCGACAAAAAAGGTGTCGCTAAAATTAAATTGAACGGCGCGGGCAAATGGTATGTGAAATTTATCAATATGACGCGGCTCACAGACCCGAAAATAAATTACGAATCGAAATGGGCGACACTCACTTTTGAGTTAAAATAGCGCGTTATGCAGAATAATCTCGCGGAAACAATTCAAAGATATAAGCAGGACGGCGAAAGTCACAAGATAATGGATTGCATCGCCAAATGTTGTTAATTTGAAGAATAAGAAGTATGAAATTTTTTAAGTGTTACAAAGAGATTTGGTTCGGTGTCGGATTAGGCGCGGTCGCGTGGCTGATTGATGCCGTGATGCACGTTGAACTCGGCGCGGATGTCCACGCGGAAAGTTTATGGATGGAGATTTTCGCGCCGCACACGACCGCCTTGATTTTCCGCCTCTTTTATCTGGTGATTGCAATCGCTTTCGGCATTTTCCTGTGGCGGGCAAATTGGCGTGAACGCCAACTTCGCGCGCTGGAACAAGCCGTAGTCGCATTTCAACGCCAACTCGACGCGCCCGCACTCAGAATATTAGGCGCGGTTCGCGGGCTGCAAAACCGTAATTCCGTTCGCCTCGACGACACCGCCGACAAACTCGCAACCGAAATAAGCACGGATGCCGGACTGATTGACGAACTCGCCAAAAAGTATCTCGAGTTCAGCCGTCTGGTGCAGGCGGGCGAAACGGCGCGGGCAATCGAAACTCTGCAAGCAATCGAATCGTCTCTCGCCGAGCGGAAAATAGTCGCCAAATCGTGAAAAATAATTCGAGTAAAACAATTCTGCTTGCCGACGACGATGTAAATTTGCGCCGCGTATTGGAGTTTCAACTGGACGAAGCGGGCTACCGCGTTTTAACCGCGCAGGACGGCGCGGAAGCCTTTGAAATTTTTACAAACAATGATGTGGACTGCGTCGTCAGCGATTTGCGAATGCCGAAAGTATCGGGCTTGGAACTGCTTGAAAAAATCAAAGCCGCCAACGCGGAAATTCCGATTATCGTCATCACGGCTTTCGGCGAAGTCGAAACGGCGGTGACGGCGATGAAAGCCGGAGCGTTCGATTACATCAACAAACCTTTTAACCGCGACGAAATTTTGTTGACGCTCGAACGGGCGTTGAATTTCAGCGAAACGAAAAATGAAAACCGGCAGTTGCGCGAGTTGGTTGATAAAGAATTTCGTCTTGATAACATTATCGGCGAATCGCCGCAAATGCGGACGGTTTTAAATTTGGTCGGTCGCGTTTCGCGCTCGGACGCGACCGTGCTAATCACGGGCGAATCCGGCACGGGCAAGGAACTCGTCGCCAAGGGAATCCATTTTTCGGGCAAACGCGCCGGAAAACCTTTCATTCCGATTAACTGCGCGGCGATTCCTGAAAGTTTAATCGAGGCGGAACTTTTCGGCTACAAGCGCGGGAGTTTCACGGGCGCGGCTTTCGATACGAAAGGCAAATTTGAGAACGCGAGCAGCGGAACGCTTTTCCTTGACGAAATCAGTCAGATGCCGCTCGTCTTGCAGCCGAAATTGCTGCGCGTTTTGCAGGAGCAGGAAATCGTCCGCCTCGGCGAAAGCAGTCCGCGCAAAATTGACGTTCGCATTATCGCCGCGACGAATCAGAATCTCGAAAAAATGGTTGAGCAGAAAACTTTCCGCGAAGATTTGTATTTTCGTCTCGCGGTTGTTCCCGTTAATCTTCCGCCGCTTCGCACGCGCCGCGAAGACATCCCGCTTCTCATCAATCATTTTTTTCGCCGCGCCAAAGAAAAACACGGCTTTGACAATTTGAAAATGGGGCGCGAAGTCGTCAATGTGCTGTCGAATTATTTGTTTCCGGGAAACGTCCGCGAACTCGAAAATTTAATCGAAAGAATGGTCGTTTTGTCGGACGAAAAAAGTCTAATTCTTCAAGACTTGCCGGAAAATATCAGCCGACCTGTGCAAATATTCGGGAACGTCAAATTTGAACTGCCCGCCGAAAGCATTTCGCTTGACGAAGTGGAAGGCGAAATTATTCGCTACGCGCTGGAAATGCACAACGGCAACCAATCGCAGACGGCGCGTTATTTGGGCATCACGCGCAGTGCCTTGATTTACCGGATGCAAAAAATCGGTTTCGATGAATAAGAAAAGTTTAGCAATCTCGATTTCGATTCTCGGCGCGGCGACTTTGCTCATCTCCGCGCTTCATTTTCTTACGCCGGTTGATAGTTTAATCCTCCACCAAATTTACCAGCGGCTTTATTATATTCCGATAATTCTGGCATCGCTCCGGTTTGGCTGGCGCGGCGGACTCGGCGCGGCTCTCGCGGCGAGTTTGACTTACTTGCCGCATATCGCTCTGCATTGGCAGCATCAGAATTACGATTACGCCCTTAATCAATACGCCGAAATCGCTCTGTTTTTCGTCATCGGAGCGGTTACGGGCTGGCTCGGCGACCAAAAACGACGCGAGAGTGAACGCGCCGAAAAAATCAATAACGAACTGCAAACCGCTTACGCCGAATTAAGGCAAACCGTCGGTCAACTCCTGCAAGCCGAACGTCTTTCATCGCTGGCGGAAATCGCTTCGGGCGTGGTTCACGAAATCCGCAATCCGCTCGGCGCAATTAAGGGCGCGGTTGAGATTCTCGAAGACGAATTGGCGAAAGACAGCCCGCGCCGCGAATTCGCCCGCATTGCTAAAACGGAAGTCGAACGAATTGATAAACTCGTGCAGGAGTTCTTTCATTTTGCCCGCGCTAAAGAGCCGCATAAAAGTTCGGTAAACGTCAACGAAATCCTTCATTCGGTAAAAATCTTAATCGAAAATCAAGCCGATGTTCAAAATGTCAAAATTAGTGAAAATTTAGATGACCATCTGCCGCTCGTTTCTCTCGACCCGGAACAAATCAAACAAGTTTTGCTGAATCTGGCAATTAACTCTCTGCAAGCGATGCCCGAAGGCGGAAAACTAATTTTTCGGACATTTCAGAAAAACGACCAATTGCACATCGAAACCGAAGACACCGGCGGCGGTATTGACGAATCAATAAAAGCGAAAATTTTCGACCCGTTTTTTACAACTAAAGATAAAGGTTTGGGCTTGGGTTTAGCGGTCGCCTATAAAATCATTAATCAGCACGACGGGCGGATAGAGATTTTTAACACAACCAAGGGAACAAAGTTTGTGCTGACATTTAATAGACATTATCGGAAATAAAGTATTGTTTAGTTATCCGGTTTTGAATAAGATTTTATTGCCCGCGAAGGCGAAAAGGCGCGAAAAAAAAGACTTTTTAGAAAATTTAAAGAGGGCAAGAAAACAGTTCAAAAAAATTTTCGCGCTCTTTCGCCTTCGCGGGCAAATTTCTTATTTCCGATAATGTCTAATATACTTTAATTACGGAAATTCTGCGTAATCATCAAACCGCGTCTGCCGCCGTCCAGAATGCCGATGCCGACGCGCCCGAACGGTGGATTTAAAATGTTGGCGCGGTGTCCGGGCGAGTTCATCAGTCCCGTGTGCGCGATTTGCACCGACGGCGCGAAGGCGAGATTTTCGCCCGCCGTCCGAAAACGCACGTCGCCAGCGCGCATCCGGTCGAACGGACTTTCGTTTTCCGGCGTGTAATGCGAAAAATAACCGCGCGTGAACATATCCGCCGAATGTTTGCGGGCGACTTCCAGCATTTCCGGGTCGGCTTCGAGCGGCGCGAGTCCGTTTGCGGCGCGTTCACGGTTGATTAAATCCAGCATCATCGCTTCGAGTTCGGGACGCGGGCGCGTGTTCTCGACTTTGAACGGAAGCGAAACGCGCTCCGTAGATTCAGGTTCAATCGTCCGGCGGTTTAAGGTTTGTCTGATTGCCGGGTCAAAAATCGGCACGAGCGCGGTTTCCAATTCGTCGGTGAAAACGGCGAAGCGATTTGCCAGCGAACTTTCCCGCACACTCTCAGACAAACCTTCGGAAAACGGCACGGAGAAAAGCAGAGCCGAAACGATTGCCGCCGTCAGGAGTCCGTTTGCAAGTCCGGGCAAAATTCCGAAAATGCGATTGACGCGCCGCCGGTGAACGTCTTTCGGAATGCGCCGCAGAAACCAGTTTCCCGCAATTTGAATCAAAACGCCGGTTACGACAACGACGAGAATAAACGCTATCGGCTGATTCCAAACTTCCGTCCAATCGGTAATCAAGTCAAGCCATCGGGCGACGGTTGAATAAAAAAACAAGCCCGCCAGCAGACTGCCAATCCAGCGCACAAGGTCGAGAAAACTCAAAATAAACCCGCGCCGCCAACCGCCCCAAATACTGAGCAGAACGAGCAGAATAAGCAAAACATCAATCCAATTAAAATTCGTCATCGGTTTTGAATTCGTTCTAGTTTTTCACCTGCGCGTTAAAGGTCAGAAGAAGTTTGTCGCCTTCGTATAAATTGAGTTTTCCGGCTTTTACCTCAAAGCGATTGGTCTTTTGCAAACCGCCCAAAAATTCACGCTCGATGTTCATTCGCTCGGCTTCGATGCAGGCACGCATCGTCGAAATAATTTCGGTAACGCTGATTTTATTCGCTTGGGTTTTGTAACTTCCGCCGAACGAGTTGCAGCCCGTATCGCCGCCTGCGCTTTGCTTTTGTTTATCGAAAACAAGAAACGGTGTTTTTTCGAGTTTCGGCAAGGGCTTTTCGGCAATCGCCGCGAGCGTCCATCTTTTATCTTCAAGGCGAGTTTCGTCTGAATCGTTTTCGCCCGAAGTATTTTCGCCTGAAGCGTTTTTTGCCATTCCCGAAAATTTCAAAATCAAATTGTTTCCGGCGTATAAATTGAGCGTTTCGCCCTGTCGCTCAAAGCGCGTGGTTTGTTCCAGAGCTTTCACAAAATCGCCTTCGAGTTTCATCACGCCTTCTTTCGAGCAAAATATTTTGGTCGTGCCGATTTTGGAAAACTTGACATCGTTTCCCATTATTTCGACGCTGCCGAACATCCGATTACAGCCCGCGTTTCCGGCAAAGCGTTTTTCCTTGAGATTAAATTCGACGAACGGCGCGGCATTTTCAACTTTTGCATCGTTGATTTCTGTAAACTGCCAACGCCGCGATTCCAAATCCGAAACGCCGGTCACGGTTTTCGTCGTTTTGCCGCCGCAGCCCGATTTCGTCGTTTCGCCGTTTTGAGAAAAAGTTATGGCGTTTGTCAACACCAGAATGACAAACAGTTTCAGCAAATTTAAAAGCGTATTTTTATTCATCATTAAGCTCCGTTTCAAATTCTTTTGCAGCAAGTAAAATAATTGCCGTCAATCATTAGGTGGCTGCCGATAAACTAAAAGTTGCCGCAAAATTTATATTTTGCGGGCAAAACTGGAAAAGGCAAGAAATAAACATTCGTGAATTGACCCAGGTTGCCGGTTATAAAGATTTTAAGAATTATTGCCCGCGAAACACGCGAAACACACGAAAAAAGGAAAAGAAGGGAAATAATTTTTATTTGGTTTTAATTTTCGCGTCTTTCGCGTGTTTCGCGGGCAAATTCCTTACTTTCAGGCTTGCTGAACCGCAGCAGTCAATTTCGACAAAGAATCTTTCGCGTCCCCGTATAGCATCGCCGTGTTCGGTTTGAAAAATAAAGGATTTTCAATCCCCGAAAAACCTTTTCCCTGTCCGCGTTTGAGAACCACAACCTGAGTTGCGCGGTCAACTTCGATAATCGGCATTCCGGCAATCGCGCTTTTCGGATTATCCCGCGCGTCCGGGTTCACGGTGTCGTTTGCGCCGACGACGACGGCAACATCGGTGGTCGGCATTTCGGGATTGACTTGTTCGAGTTCATATAAAAGCGAATACGGCACGTTTGCTTCGGCAAGCAGCACGTTCATATGTCCGGGCATTCTCCCCGCGACCGGATGAATCGCGTATTTGACCGAAACTCCGCGCTTTTCGAGCGTGTCCGCCAGTTCGCGCAGAGCGTGTTGCGCCTGCGCCGTCGCCATTCCGTAACCGGGAACGAAAACGACTTGACGCGCATAAGCCATCTGCACGGCGACATCATCAACCGTGATTTCGCGCATCGTTCCTTCGATTTGTGTCGCTTCAGTTTTCGCAGAACCGAACGCGCCGAACAAAACATTTGTTATCGAACGATTCATCGCGCGGCACATCAAAATCGAAAGAATCAAGCCGGAAAAACCGTCGAGCGTTCCGGCAATAATCAAAACTTTATTGTTGAGCGCAAAACCCGTCGCGGCGGAAGCGAGTCCGGCGTAAGAATTCATCAGCGACATCACGACCGGCATATCAGCCGCGCCAATCGGCAGCACGAGCAACACGCCGAACAAAAACGCCATCCCGACCATCACATAAAAGAGCGTTCCGACGGGAAAGAAAATCAGATAAACGAAAATGGCGGCAGCCGCGACGAACAAAGAGATGTTGACGACGTTTTGACCTTTATAAGTAACGGGTGTTCCGCGAACGAGTCCCTGAAGTTTGGCAAAAGCGATTAAACTTCCCGTAACCGTGATGCCGCCGAACAAGACTTCAAAACCGATAGCGGACATTTTGAATGAACCCAACTCGCCGCTGTGCCGATAAAATTCGGCAATCCCGACAATCGTTGCGGCGAGTGCGCCGAAAGCGTGCGACAGCGCGGTTCGCTGCGGCATCGCGGTCATCGGCATCCAGATTGACATCGCCGCGCCGATTATCGAGCCAATCACCAAACCGACGATAATCCATTCGTAAGAAACAATTTCCCGATGAAGCAGCGTTCCGGCAATCGCCATCAACATTCCGACCGCCGCCGCGTTCATCCCGCGCCGCGCCGTCGTCGGATGGCTCATCGCTTTCAAGCCGTAGATAAACAAAACGGACGCGACGAGATAGGTGATTTCGATTAAATATGGAATTTGCATAAGAGATATTTGCCCGCGAAACACGCTGAAAACGCGAAAAAAAGATAAAACAAAACCGGGACTAAAACAAAACCTTTTTGTGAATTCAACACATTTTGCAGTTATCTTTTTATTTATTGCCCGCGAAATAGGCTAAAGACGCGAAAAATACAAAAAACAAAATGATGAAATTTTCTTTATTTCTTTATTTAACCCAAGTTGCCAGTAATAAAGATTTGAAGATTTTTTGCCCGCGAAACACGCCAAACACACGAAAAAATTAAAATGTTTTCTTTTTTTCGCGTTGTTCGCGTGTTTTGCGGGCAATATTCTGAAAAATCTTCATAACTGGCAACTTGGGTTATTTCGCGTGTTCGGCGTATTTCGCGGGCAATCATTTATTCCGGCTTTTAATTTCGTCAGTTAAACTTTTAGAGTTTTTAGTATTGGCAAACCGTTCATATTCGAGTTTTGGGAAATGCCCGAAGTTGGCAAGCAACGCCAATTCAAAACCTGTCGCATTCAAGTAGTTCATCGTTTGCGCTCGATGTTCGTCAGACAACTTTGAAACCGACTTCAATTCGACGATGATTTTACCGAAATAAACAAAGTCCGGTTTGAAGATTTGTTCCAACTGTCTTCCTTTGTATTCGAGTTGAATCGTCGGCTCAAAGACGAAAGGAATTTTCTGCATTTCAAATTCAATCCGCAAACATTCTTGATAAACAGGTTCAAGAAAGCCGCTGCCCTTTTGCTTATAAACTTCAAAACACGCGCCGATAATTTTATAGCTTTCTTCTTTGTAAATTAAATCAGCCATAAATTTTTATTGCCCGCGAAACACGCGGAACACGCGAAAAAGGAAAGAAAAGGAAATAATTTTTGTTTGGTTTTAATTTTAGCGTCTTCCGCGTGTTTCGCGGGCAAAACTCCTATTTCTTTCTTCCTGTTTTATCCTGAAACATTCTGAGCATTCGGTCGGTTATCATAAAACCGCCGACGACATTTATCGTGGCGGAAATTACCGCAATCACGCCCAAAATCGTGCTGATTCGGTCGTGCTGCGAACCCGCCAGAACAATCGCGCCGACGACGGAAATTCCCGAAATCGCATTTGTCGCCGACATCAAAGGTGTGTGCAGCAGCGGCGGAACTTTCGAGATAACCAGATAGCCCAGAAAAGCCGCCAACACAAAAACGTAAAGCAAGCTGATAATGGTTTCGTTATCCATAATTTTCAGATTTATTTTGCCCGCGAAAC
>JBPCPU010000149.1:0-28412 GCA_050998795.1 Pyrinomonadaceae bacterium | reverse complement strand
TTTACGACGCACCCGCGAATTTTACACTTTCGCCCATTAAAGAAAAATGAATACCCTGCGCCGCGAGTTTGCCCATCTGCGAAGCGTCAACCGCTTCCGCGCCGCCGTTGACGCAATCGCCGCCCGCAAAAATCTTCGGATTAGACGTTTGCATCGTTTCGGTGTTGACGACGACGCGCCCTTTTTCGTCGAGTTTGACATCGAGAATTTGCGACAAAAACGCGATGCTTTTTTGCTGTCCGATAGCTTTGATAATCATATCGCACGGAATATCAAAAACTTGATTTGAGCCATCCGTTTTTTGACAGCGCAACGTCGAAACAGAACCGTTACCGACGATTTCAATCGGCGCAGTTTGCCAGACGAATTCAACCGCGTCTTTTTTCGCCAGTTCGTATTCGTATTCGTAGGCGGAAATATCTTTTTCCGTGCGGCGATAAATCATCAAAACTCTTTCCGCGCCCAATCGTTTGGCTTGCGTTACCGCATCAATCGCCGTATTGCCCGCGCCGATAACGGCAACGATTTTGCCGAGCGGAACGCTTTTCCAATCGCGCGATTTTATTTTTTCAATAAAATCAAGCGCGTCGAAAACGCCGTTTAAATGTTCGCCCGCGATGTTTAATTTATTCGTCGCGCCCAAACCGACGGCGAGAAAAATCGCGTCGTGGCGGTTTTGCAAATCTTCAAACGAAATTTGATTTTCGGTCTTTGGTCTTTCGTCTTCGGACTTTGAAACTATTTCGGTATTTAATTGAAAATTTACGCCGAGACGCGCAACCTGTTCGGCTTCTTTGACCGAAACCGTTTGCGACATTTTGTATTCCGCCATTCCGTAAGTGTCGAGTCCGCCGGGCAGAGATTTTTTATCGTAAATCGTCACCGCATAACCGAGCCGGGCAAGATAAGTCGCGCAAGATAAACTTGCCGGACCTGAACCGATGATACCGACTGATTTGCCGTTTGACGCGCCCGCTTTGAAAATTTCCTTTTCGTTTCGCATCGCGTAATCCGTCGCGTAGCGTTGCAGTCTGCCAATCTCAATCGGCTTGTCCATCAAAGTTTTCTCGACACACGCGCCTTCGCATAAAACGTCAACCGGACAAACCCGCGCACAAGTCGCGCCAATCGGATTTGCGTCAAAAATCACCCGCGCCGAACCGAGCAGATTTCCCGATGCAATCTTTTTGATAAACGAAGGCACGTCAATATGCGTCGGGCAAGCGTGGATGCACGGCGCATCAAAACAATAAAGACAGCGATTCGATTCGAGAACCGCTTCGGCTTCATTCAAAGGCGGCGCAATATCGCGGAAGTTGCGTTCGATTTGTTCGATGTTTAATGGCGATTCGTGTGTTAATGACATAGTTTTACAAATTAAATTTCGGCATCGGCTTCAATCTCAATCAGCATTTCCGGGTCAATCAATCTTGAAACTTCGACCATCGTCGTCGCGGGCAAAATCTCGCGGAAAATCTCGCCGTGCGCCTTGCCGTATTCTTCCCAGCGCGAAATATCGGTTACAAACATTCTGGTTCTGACGATTGTTTCAAGCGTCGCGCCCAAAGCCTGCAAAGCGCGTTCGATATTTTTGATAGCTTGAACGGTCTGCGCGTAAGCGTCGCCAACGCCGACAATGTTTCCGTTTTCATCTGTCGCCGTTGTGCCGGTAACATAAATCCGATTGCCGACGCGCACGGCGCGGGAATAGCCGACGACTTGTTCCCATTTCACGCCCGACGAATATCTTTGTCTTTCCCGCATTTTTATTTAATGCTTTCGCCTTCCAGCATTTGTTTGACCGTTTCCTCTAAAATCGGAACTTTGTTTAATCACCGCGTCCCAAACTATTTCGTAATCAACGCCAAAATAACCGTGAATAAGACGGTCGCGCATTCCGGCAATCAAACGCCATTCGATTTGAGAAAATTCAAGGCGCGTTTTATCGGGAATTTGTTTGACCGCTTCGCCGATGATTTCAAGACTGCGGACAAAAGCGCGTTTCAAAGTTTCGTCGTTGAGAAATTGTTCCTTCGTCAGCCCGCTTGCGCTTCGCCCAAGATAATCGGCTTCGTCCGAAATATGCCGCAGATAATCACGAATCGAGAAAGTCATATTCAACCTCGCGCAATATTTTCGGACCGATGTGCGGGCTAAGCGATTCGGGCGTTATCAAATCTACTTTTCTCTCCAACAAATCTTCCAGAAAAAATCCGAGCCGCATAAAATTATCAAACGATTTCTGCCCGCTCTCGAATTCCACTAATAAATCAACATCGCTTTGCCCCGTTTGCATTCCGCGCAAAAAAGAACCGAACAACCCGAACCGCCTAACTCCAAAGCGGCGAATTTCGGTTTGATGTTCGCGCAATCGTGAGAAAATTTGATCTTTATCTTGAACGGTCATTTTATTAGTTTCCCCGTTATTAGTTTTCCCGGATTTAGTCTGCCACGATTTGCCCGTAAGCGTCGGGTCGGCGGTCGCGGAAAAATTGCCAGGTGTTTCGCACTTCACGAATCTTGTCCATATCCAAATCCGCCACAACCAATTCGTCTTTATCACGCGAAGCCTCAACGACGATTTGTCCGCGCGGGTCGCAGAAATAGCTTTGACCGTAAAATTCGCCGATGTTCCACGGTGCTTCCGTGCCGACGCGGTTGATTGCGCCGACGAAATAACCGTTGGCGACGGCGTGCGCGGGCTGCTCCAATTTCCACAGATATTCGCTCAAACCTGCAACGGTTGCCGACGGATTAAAAATAATCTCCGCGCCGTTCAAACCGAGACATCTCGCGCCTTCGGGAAAATGACGGTCATAACAGATATAAACGCCGATTCTGGCAAACGCCGTATCGAAACACGGATAGCCGAGATTGCCCGGACGGAAATAAAATTTTTCCCAAAAGCCCGGATTGACGTGCGGAATATGCGTCTTGCGATATTTGCCCAGATATTTTCCATCAGCGTCAATCACTGCCGCCGAGTTGTAATAAACGCCCGACATTTCTTCTTCGTAAATCGGCACAATCAAAACCATTCCATATTGCCTGGCGACATCCTGCATCATTTTGACTGTTTTGCCGTCGGGAATTTTTTCCACTGCTTCATACCAGCGTGTCTGCTGTTCGGCGCAGAAATAAGGCGTGGTGAAAATCTCCTGAAAACAAAGCATCTGTACGCCTTGTTTCGCCGCGTCTTCAACCATTTTCATTTGGTGGTCGAGATTCGCTTTTTTAATTTCCGCAATCGGCGCGTCGGTCGGCGCGACGTTGTGCGCTTGAATCAAACCGCATTTTATTATTCTTGACATATTCTATTCTCCAAAATTTATAAAACTTTAACTATAATCGTCGGCGCGTTTTTCGCGGCTTGGTTAATCATCCCTTTGTCGAAAGTTAAAAGCTCGACGGTTCGCGTTTTCGCCAAATCTTCGGCGAGCGCGATATAAAGACCGTCCGACGAACGACTGCAACCATAGCTTTGGCGAATTTCGACGGCTCTTTTTACTAAAGCCATTTCGTCATTCGGCGTTGTAATATTTTTCATCAAATCGAGAAAGGTTGCGACAGCTTTTTCGTATTCGGCTTCGGTTAAAACTTCTGCCGTAAACTTCTGACATAACGCGAATATGACTTCGCCGACAACGACGTTCGGAGCGAAAAATTCCCAGCCGTTTTTCGCGTAAGTATCGAAAGCGTTTTCGGCGATTAGATAAGTTGCGGCTTCTTTGGAAGCGATTGAAACCAAAATGCTGGCATCAATCACGGCGATGTCGTTATTGTTCGTCTGACTCATTGGATTCATAGCCGAACATTTCTCCCGAACGGGCGCGGCGAATAATATCTACGCTGCTTTCGCCCGCAGTTTCACGCATATTTTTTTGTCTTTCTTTAATTTTACGAAGTGCTTCCAACATCCCTTCGTTCGGCTTCGGTTTTGCATTCGGTTCGTCGTCGAGAATCGTTACGCGCACCTTTCGCCCCGCCAAACTTTTCGCGTGTTTTGTTATTTCTTCCCAAGTGCCTTCTAAAATTTGCGTCGCCATAATTCTCCGATTTTAACACGAAAAGCTAATAACTAATTCGTTTTTATAAAAAAACGAATTTAATAATCGGTTGTTCGCTACAAAAGTAAATGCTTTTGGCTAATTTAGCGTGGAATACGATGTAAAGCAAGTTTTCGGCGAATATTAAATAAAAATCGTCAACTTAAATAAACCTTGTGCAAATTACAGTTGTTACTCGCCGAGTTCCAAGCGCGGTTTTTTGTCTCTGCGTTTTTCTTCCACAGCGGCTTCGGCGATGTTGGCAATCCACCAAATCGCGCCTTTTGCGCCCAAATGCTCAAACATCAATTTAAAAACCTTTGGATGAATCGCCGCCGTTTTTAATAAGATTTTTTTGAACGAGGCAAACGGAATGCGGTCTTGAAACATTTCCCGGCTTATTTTCGCATCCAATTTGCTCAAAGCCATCATGACAGCGTTCATTGTTTCATTGACGACCGAAGATTTGCTTTTCGGCATCGGACGCATAAATTCGGCAAGACTCGACATTTGCGCGACTCGCGGTTCGTAAGCATTGATTTTTGCCAGTGTTTTTTCATCGAAGGCGTTTTCGCGCAAAGATTCTTCGGTCAAATCTGTTAATTTCCGCAAATTTCTGACGTGCGAACCAAAACCGCAAAACGTCAAAGGACTCGAAAGACCAGCTGCATCGCCAACCAACAAAACTCTATCGGCTGCCGTCTTTTTGATATTGCTCCAGCCTTGATGGTGAACGCTCGGAATATAACCGAAAACGGGTTTGACGACGCGCCACGAACCGTTTTTTGTTTTATAATCGGGCAGTTTTTCAAAATAATCTTCAAACAGTCTAAACAGAGATTTGTCGGCTTTCGATTCTATCGAATCGTAAAAAAACAGATAAGTCGTGTATTCGTCTTTGACCGAATTTCCCGCGAAACCTTCCCAGATAAGCTGGCGATGGTCGCAAGCATCCTCAGTGCTGACAAGAATTTCGCCGATGGAAAAATCAACTTCCCGTTCGTCGTTTCCGCGCTTAAAGCCTTTTGCCACCGTGCCGACCGTCGGGCAAACGTGCGTGATTGATTTTCCCGCATTTAGCCGACGCGAAACGGGCGAATTTGTTCCGCAGGCATCAACAAAAAGTTTTGAAGCAAAAAGACGGCGTTTTCCGTTTTTTGTGTTTTCACATTCAACTAAAATTTTATCTTTTTGGATATACACACAGACAAACCGCAAATTATCGATAATTTTTGAATCGGTTTTTTTGAGCTTTTCAACTGTAAGATGCAGCAACTTATCGGCTTCGAGCGCGACATCCAAAACATTATCCATAAAAAGCGGCGGGGTTTTTATTTTGGAATTTGCATCATAAAATTTTACGAAACCTGTTTTATAGCGATTAGCGACGACGGTTTCAATCTCTTCTTTATTAAAAAGTCCGACACGAGTAAATTCCTGCAATTCTTTGTCGGAAATGTTCCAATCGCGGTGCGTTTTGCCGACCGTGTGCGCGTCGAAAACTAAAACCCGGCGATTATATTTGGTCGCCATCACAGCAGCGTGAAGCAAGCCGAGAGTTCCGCCCGCGTAGATAATTTCAAATTCGCCTTCGATTTCTAAATTTTTCGGCGCAGAGTCAAACAAAATTACTTCTTTCGTGCGGTCCGGGTTTTCTCGGAATGACTGCCAACGCTGTTCGATTTCCCAAATTCGATTGAGCCACGCTTCACGATTCGGAAGATGTGCCAGATTTTCAACTGTTTTTGGAAACCGTCGGCGAAGTTCGGAGAGATTTAGTTTCGGCAGCGGCAAAAGTGTCGGCATACATCTATCATAAATTTGGCAGTTGACGTAAGCAACTTTTGATTAGAGAAATAAAAAAGCCCGGGCAAATTTGCTCGCGCTTTTTTATTTTTAGAGTTTAATATTGAAGAATTTTATCTTCTTGGACTAATAAATGCACGGTCATCATTACCGTTTTTGGTCACAACATAAATTACGGCAACGGCGACAATCGCGCTAAAAACAATAATCGGAACAAGCGGGCTATTTCCGTCCGTATCATTTTTATCATCTTGAGCAGCTTTTACCGGAACCACTGTTTTTCCGTTATTGACATAAACCAAACCATTTTCGCTCGCTGTTTTAGTCATTCCCGCTCGAACATCAATTGTGAAAACACCTTTCTGCTGTGCTTCATTACTGACAAGACTGTCGGCGGTTTGAATATTTACTTCAACGCCGTCGTTATTAAAAACTTTGATTTGCCCAGCGGACAACATACCGGAAATTTTGTTTTCGCTGAAACTTAAACTTAAATTTGAGTTAGGTGTCAGATTAATATAACCTAACTTTCCTAATTTAACAGTGGCGGATGTATTGTCCGACGTAGCAATCGCGCCGGATGAAAAAAACGTGCGACCACTGTAAGCACGTTCTCCGTTAATTGTCGCCAAAACTTCATTTCCGTTGACGTTATGACCGGAAACAATTAGTTCGCCCATTAATGATTTATTCTCCGGCAGTGCCGAAGCAGTCATTGTATAAGTGCTAAAAACAGCCAGCATCAGGCAAAAAGTTAAAGTGTGGCGAAGCCGGGTTGCATTTGTGTTTTTCTTCATATATCTGAAACTCCTTTGATTCTTACTTAAATTTATTCTTCTGATTCTTATGAAATTTGTTCTAAGGTAATACTTTTAGAAGGTAATACTTTAAGAAAATAAAGTCAATACTTTTTAGTTCTTTTTTCACTTTAAATTTTCCTAACCATTAAATCGCGCAAAACCATTATAGTTTATGTGTTTTTGCCTCATTCCAGAGAGTGTCCATTTCCTGCAAACTTGTTGCTTCCATAGATTTCCCGTCTTTTTTTAATTCTTTTTCGATAAAAGCAAACCGTCGCCGAAACTTCCGATTCGTCTTTTTCAGGGCAGTTTCGGCATCAACGCCCAGTTTTCTCGCTAAGTTCAAAACAACAAATAAAATATCGCCGATTTCTTCACTGATTTTGTCGGTTTCATTTTCGGATAATGCTGCTTTGAGTTCACCGGTTTCTTCGTTTAATTTATCAAAAATCTGCTCCGCGTTTTCCCAGTCAAATCCCACTTTGGCAGCTTTTTTCGTTAATTTCTGTCCTTCGAGCAAGGCGGGAAAATTAAGTGAAACATCCTCCAAAATCGAATCTGTTTCCTTTTCTTTTTTACCCGTTGCGGCGCGTTCCGATTTTTTCAGTTCGTCCCAATTTTGCAGAACATCATCAGCGGTTTCGAGTTTCCTGTCACCGAAAACGTGCGGATGACGCAGAATTAGTTTGTTTGTTACGCCGCTCACAACTTCATCAATCGTAAAATCGCCTTTTTCCGCCGCGATTGTCGAATGAAAAACAACTTGCAGCAGAACATCACCTAATTCTTCGCGCAAATTCGCAGTTTCGCCCGTCCGGTCTGCTTCGCAAATTGCGTCAAATGCTTCGTAAGTTTCCTCCAAAAGATACTGCGCCAGAGATGCGTAAGTTTGTTCTCTGTCCCAGGGACAGCCGCCGGGCGCACGAAGCCGCGCCATTACCGATATAAGTTCGTCAAAGTTTTTAGACATAATTCTTTAGTCCGGGAAGTCCAGGAAGAAAAATCAATTGACCTTTCAAGACTTCCCAGACTTCCCGGACTTCCTAGACTTATTCTGGATTTTGAACTTTCTTTCGTCAAAATGCTAATATCAAAATATCAATTTTTTAGAAACATAATTAGAACAAAAAGAGAAAATCAATGATTGGAAAAGAAGATTTAAACAACGAAGAGCAGCCGGTTTTGAAAGTTACGGACAAACGTAAATTTAATTTTGACGGAAGCGTGCGCGAAGGCATTGAACTCGAACCGGAAAAGCCGAAGACGGTGGAAACTCCGATTTACGAGCCGAGCAAGGAAACGGTTGAAACTTACAACGAAGCATCAGTCGAAAAACAAGTGCAAGCCGAAGCCGAAGAAGATTTTGACGCGGAAAATTTTCCGGGCGCGGACGACCCCGCAAGTTTTGTCAATTTCTTAACGACATTAGCTTCGCAAGCCGCCGCTTCATTGGGCGCGATGCCGCATCCGGCGACCGGACAACGCACGGTTGATTTGGAAACGGGGAAGTATTGGATTGATGTTCTGGCAATGCTCAGCGAAAAAACTAATGGCAATCTGCATCCGCAGGAAGCACAACTTCTCGAAGGACTTTTGGGCGATTTGCGGATGCAGTATGTCCAACTTGTTCGGATGACGGAAGAAAAACTCAAAGCGCAAGCCGCGCAAAAGTTTTCGGCAGGCGATATTTTAGGTCGTAAATAGTTGACTGAGTTGACTGAGTTGACTGAGTTGACTGAGTTGGCTGAGTTGGCGAGTTGGCTGAGTTGGCTGAGTTGACTGAGTTGACTGAGTTATATGAAAGTTAAATTAAGTTCTGTCATTGTTGACTAAATAAACTCAGTCAACTCAGTCAACTCGGCAAACTCGGCAAACTTCCAGTCAACTTTTTTATGGCAACTTTCAAGAGATTTGAGGAAATACAGGCTTGGCAAAAAGCGAGAGAAGTTACGCAGATGGTTTATTCAATCTCAAACAATGAAAAATTTGCGAAAGATTTTAGTTTGCGCGACCAGATAAAACGAGCCGGCGTTTCGATTATGGCTAACATCGCCGAAGGTCACGGCAGACGAACAAGCACGGAATTTGCAAATTTTCTTAACATTGCCAGAGGTTCGGCGATTGAAGTTCAATCACATCTTTACGTCGCGTTGGATATGAAATATATCAATCAATCCGAATTCGATAAGGTTTACGCAATGCTTGACGAAGTTTCAAGAATGACGATTTCTTTGGCGCAATATCTTCGGAAAAATAGTTGACTGAGTTGACTGAGTTTGCCGAGTTGACTGGAAGTTTGCCGGGTTTGCTGAGTTGACTGAGTTTGAAAAATTTCATTAACTCGGTCAACTCGGTCAACTCAGCCAACTCAGCAAACTTCCAGTCAACTCAGTCAACTCAGTCAACTTTTCTTATGAAATTAACTTTCCTCGGCACAGGCACTTCGACAGGCGTTCCTTCAGTCGGATGTGATTGCGAAACTTGTTTATCGGACAATCCGAGAGATAAACGTCTGCGCGTTTCGATTTTGATTGAACACGGCGGCAAAACAATTCTTGTTGATACTTCGATTGACTTTCGCCAGCAAGCCTTACGCGCCAATATCAAATATCTTGACGCAGTTTTGATAACGCATTGTCACGTTGACCACGTTTTCGGTTTGGACGACATTCGCCCGCTCAATTTTCGCTACGGCGCAATGGGCATTTATGCCAATGAAATCGCCTGGATGGATTTAAGGCGAATTTTTCAATACATTTTCAAACCGACGCATTTCGGCGGCGGTCTGCCGCAGCTTATTCCGCACACGGTGACGAAAAACGCACCGTTCTGCATCGGCAAAGATTTGCACATCACTCCGCTCGAAGTAATTCACGGCAAACTTCCCGTTATTGCTTATCGCTTTAACGATTTTGCATACGCAACGGATTTGAATTTTATTTCCGACGAAACGATTGACGGACTTCAGGATTTGGACGTTCTGGTTTTAGACTGCGTGCGTATCAAACCGCATTCAACGCATCTCGGCTTAAACGAAGCGCTTGAGTATATCGAAAGAATCAAACCCAAAAAAGCATTTTTAACGCATCTGAATCATGACATTTTATATGAACGCGATAAACAATTGTTGCCCGACAATGTGCAGTTTGCTTATGATGAATTGGTTATTGAAGGATAATGGTGTTGCCGTGCAATTGACGACTGACGGCGATAGAAAAGAAGCGCACCGTTTTTACGAAGATTTAGGTTTTAAAGGTTCGCATTTGGGAATGAAACTTTATTTGAAAAAATGATGAAGTTATGAATCAACAAAATTTCATTCTGGTTGAACCAACCGCCGAAATGGAATCTGAAATTTTAGCGATGGCTGAAGAATTTCAAACTGCCGGAGATAACCGGTATCAATTTGCGATTAATGATTTCGGTGCTTATCTCGAGCGTTTGGCAGAATTTGCGAAAGGTGAAAATTTACCTGCCGACCGTGTGCCGTCAAACACATATTTTCTGATGTGCGGCGGAAAAACAATCGGACGCAGCGACCTTCGCCATAAATTGAATCCCGAACTTGAAATTATCGGCGGACACATCGGCTATGATATTCGACCTTCCGAAAGACAAAAGGGTTTCGGTACGCTGATTTTAGAATTGACGCTGGAAAAAGCCCGAAATATCAGGCTCAAAAGAGTTTTTCTAACCTGCGACACGGATAACGTCGCGTCAGCGAAAATTATCGAAAGGAACGGCGGCAAACTTGAAAGACAAATACTGTTTGAAAAAACGGGAAAACTTATTTCTCATTATTGGATTGGGTTGTAATAAAAGGTTAAACGGGAATTTCTAATAGAATGAAAATTTTTCACGGAACGGACAACGCCGGCATTCTGCGCTCGACGGTTTTGACACTTGGCGTTTTTGACGGCTTGCATCTCGGTCATCAGCGTATTATGCAAAAAGTGGTCAAGCGTGCTAAAGCGACAAACGCCGTGCCGACCGTAATAACTTTTGACCCGCATCCGCGAGCAGTTCTTTATCCCGAAAATGCGCCGCCGCTGCTGCAAACTCTTGACCAACGATTGGCTAATTTTGAAATTCTCGGTATTAAACAGACGATTGTCATCGGCTTTAATAAAGATTTTGCCAATCAAGACGCGGAAGTTTTTCTGCACGACATTGTTGACGAACGCTTGCAGGCAAAGGAAGTTTATCTCGGCAAAGGTTTTGCTTTCGGGAAAAATCGCGGCGGAAATATCGAACTTTTGCGAAAAATGAGCGTGGAACTCGGTTTTTATGCCGACGAAGTTCCCGAAGTTTGCCTGCGCGGAGTGCGAATCAGTTCATCAAAAATCCGGCAGCTTTTAGCCGAAGGAAAAGTTAATTCAGCGCGTCGAATGCTCGGCAGACCTTACGGCGTGGAAGGTCAAATCATTCGAGGTGAACGACGCGGGCGGACAATCGGTTTTCCAACGGCGAATCTGCACCCGCATAATCGTGTCATTCCGAAATACGGCGTTTATGCGACGGCGAATTTGATTGACGGCGTTTGGCGGCGCAGCATTACAAACGTCGGTATTCGCCCGACGTTTGCGGGCGACAAAGAGCCTTCGATTGAATCTTATATTTTTGATTTTGACGGCGACCTTTACGGCGACGTTCTGCGCGTCCGCTTTCTGCATCGAATCAGAGATGAGCGTAAGTTTGATGGAATAGACGAGTTAAAAGCGCAAATCGCTAAAGATTCGCAAATCGCGCTAAACTATTTCTCTCACAAAGGCGTTATGAATATGTTAGATTTAACGTGAGGTAATTTTATGGATATTACGATTTCAGTTTCGAAGAGAATTTGCGAATTTGCCGAACGAAACGGGAAAGATATTGTGCAATTCGTCGAAGAAATTTTGGAAGAAAAAGAAAGAGAATTCCCCAAAGATATTCCAGACGAACCGCATCCACTTTTGAAATTTGCGGGAATATTTTCTAGCGGAAAAACAGATACGTCAAGACGTTATAAAGAAATTCTGATGGAAGATATTGATAAACGCGGTGGTTTTGGAGGAAGTTAATGGAATCCATTCTTGACGCGGGATTTCTTTACGCGCTCGTTGACGAATCCGACGAACATAATTTTGCGGTTACGAAGGCGATGCAAAATTATCGCGGCAGAATAATTCTGCCCGTGCCTGCAATAACCGAAGTTGCTTATCTGGTTAAAAAGTATTGTGGCGTAATCGCTTTGGCTGAGTTTTTAGAATCTCTGGTTACAGTTGAATATGAATTTGAAACGCCGACCGCCGAAGATTACAAACGCGCCGCTGAAGTTTTACGAAAATATAACGACGCAAACATTGATTTTGTTGATGCCTGTATCGTGGCGATTGCCGAAAGATTGAACGTCACGAAAATTTTAACCGTTGACCGTCGGCATTTCGGTATTTTCAAACCGCGACATTGCGCGGCGTTCGAGATTTTGCCGTAGGAATTTTGACCGCGAAACACGCGAAAAGCGCGAAAAGGAAATATAAAAATTTTGTGTTTTTCGCGTGTTTCGCGGTCAATCTCTTACCGGCTTTGTGAAATTTTTTGCAAACCAATCGCGGATTTGTGATTCTAAAAAAGTTATGCAAAAGGATTTGGTGATGGAAGAAAACAAGCCGGGTTTAGCATTGAAGGAAAAAACAATTGAACTGATTTTGGAAAACGGCAATGGCAGCCACGCGCTTTTGCCGACGAAAAATCTGTCGATTTCAAAGCAAATTTCCAACGAGCAGTTGATTTCCGAAGAAAAATCTTTAATCGAGCAGGAAGAAGCTGTTGAGAAAAACTATCACGGAATCGGTGGATATTTGCGGCTTTTTCAAGTGTCGAAGGTTATCGGGATGCTCGCGCTTTATCTTTATCTCGACCAGTACGACCTGCATCACGCTCAGCATTTGAAGCAAACCGAAGCACGCCTGGAAATTGCGGGAAAATTAACCTGGCTGGCGGTTTTGGGCGAAAAGTTTCATCAAACAAATCTCGCGTTTTTTCACGATTTTATTTTGCTTTTGCGTTGGTTTTTTATCGGCAATGAAGCAAACAAAGAAATCAATCAGGAAAAACAAGCCGTTTGGCTCAAAGAAAATTTAATAAATTTAGGTCCGACGTTTATCAAAATCGGGCAATCGCTCGGAACTCGCGCCGACCTTTTACCTTTGCCTTTCGTTAAAGCGTTGGGCGAATTGCAGGATAATGTACCGTCGTTTCCGAACGAAATCGCGTTTGCCCGAATCGAAAAAGAATTAGGGCGAAAAATTAACGAAGTTTATCAAGAGTTTGATGTCGAACCGATTGCCGCCGCATCTTTGGGGCAGGTTTATCGCGCCAAACTTTTTACGGGCGAAGAAGTCGCCGTTAAAGTCCAGCGTCCGAATTTGACGGGAATTATCAAAGGCGACATTGAAATTTTGCGGAAAGTTACGAAATTTGCAGAACGCTTTCCGTCGTTAAACGAAAACGCGGATTGGGCGGGAATGCTCCGCGAATTTGACGAAACGATTCACGAAGAAATGGATTATTTGGCGGAAGGTCGCAACGCCGAACGGTTTCACGAGAGTTTCAAAGAATGGACAAATGTTCACGTTCCAAAAATTTACTGGAACGCGACGAGCGAAAAAGTTTTGACGATGGAGTTTATTCACGGCGATAAAGTAACGGCTCTGGAAGATTTGAAGGCGCGAAATGTGTCGCCCGAAAAGGTTAATCGTCTGCTGATTCGTACTTATTTAAAACAACTTCTCGAAGACGGTTTTTTTCACGCCGACCCGCATCCGGGCAATCTTCTGGTAATGCCGGACGGACGACTCGCGTTTTTCGATTTCGGAATGGTTGGACGCATTACGCCGCAATTGCAGTCGAAAATGATTGACGCATTTTTTCACGTCGTTTCAAAAGACCCGGCAGGAATTGCACAGGATTTGATTGACCTCGATTTTATGAAGCCCGGCTCGAATCCCGATGTTGTGCGTCCGGTGGTCGAAAAAATGTTTGAGTTTCATCTGAATCTAAAATTAAAAGACGTGAATTTTAAGGAATTAACCTACGATTTAGCGGACGTAATGTATGATTATCCGTTTCGCCTTCCGTCGAATTTTACTTATATTATGAAGGCTTTGATGACGCTTGAAGGCATCGGTATTATAACCGACCCGGAGTTCAATTTCTTTGAAACGGCAAAACCTTACGCTAAAGAATTTATGCTCAAACGCGAAGGCAAAGATTTACGCAAAATGCTCACCGACAAACTTCTCGGACGCGATACGCCCGACGGGAAAATTGATTTGGACAGAACCTGGAAACTGGCGAAAATGGCGTTTAAGACGGTTTTCAATACGGGAAAATAGTTTTATAATCGGCAGGAGAAATTTTATGCAGACAATTACGGTCAAAGAAATTGACAGCAAACTGCAAACGCTTTCCGAAGACAAATTGGCGGCGGTTTATCATTTCGTTTCTTATTTAGCCGACCAGGATTTTGAGATGTCCGACATATCGGCAAAGGAATTAATGTTTGCCAGCGAATTGATTATAGCGAGAGATTGGGACACACCGGAGGAAGACAAAGCGTGGGCGGATTTATAAAAGACGACGTCGTTGTAACACCGTTTCCTTTTTCCGATTTGACCGCTAACAAGAAGCGTCCTGCTTTGGTCGTCGCCGATTTGAAAGGCGATGACATCGTTATTTGTTTGATAACCAGCCAAAATGCCAAAGATGAATATGCAAAATTATTATCGAATAATGATTTTGCAAGCGGGAGTTTGAAGAAAAACAGCAGCATTCGTCCGAACAGGCTTTTTACGATTGATTCAGGAATTATTCTCTATCGCATCGGAACATTGGAAAAAAAATAAATTTGAAGAAGTAACCGATAAAATTATTGAGATTTTCTCAGAATAAATCGGTAAATTCCGTAACCTTTAACAAAAAATTGTAAAAATCCGGTTTGCCATAATCTGAGCAATAATTCCGATTCTTCTTTTGCGGAAAAGATTAGCTGCGCGGTTGAATTTTTTCTTCGAGCCATTCCGTCAAATCATCAACCGATTCGATATGCACGGGCTTGCCTTTCCACGCTTTGAAGGCAAAGATAATCAGCATAATTGTGGTTACAATTTGAAAAATCCAGTTGCCGACATCTGCCAGACCAAAACCGGGAATGTTGCCGACACCTCCCAAAATTGTTGTAATAATCAAAATTCCGATATGTGCGGCAAGACCTTGCGCGGCGTGAAAACGCACTTTTGTTTCGCTTTTCGGAACAAAAAAAAGTTCAAGCAGACCGGCAATCAAACCGACATAAAAAGGCAGATAAGGCAGAGCAACCAAAACATTTTCCGGCAAACCGACTTTTGCCACTTTGCGTGAAGATGATTTACCGACATCCGCGTCGAGTTTCGCGGTTTGATAAACATTCGGAACTTGCTGACCGTCAAAAGCAGTCGAATAAGAAGAAAAATTTGCCTCATTGAAACGTCGTGTTTGCTCTTCGGTGTCAACCGGTTGAGTAAACTTCCTTGTGGTTTCGTTTGAATTCGGTAAAGTCGCGGTTTGTGCTTCTTTCACTCTATTCGGAAACTCGGGGTCAAGCGGATTTGTGTCGAATTTCTTGGGCATAATGGTAAATTCTACGATATTAAATTGGTTTAGTTCACAAATTTAGTTTATAAAATTTTTATAAGATGGTCGAATGTTGGTGAAATAGAAGATTAAAACCAGTTTCACATTTAAAATTTGGAATCATTAGTGGACTGTTTGCCGAAAAATAATCTGTGGTTGTCCACAGTTTCGCGGCGTGTCGCGCCCTGTATAAATATGGCGTGTATTGTCTTCTAATAAATAAAGATTTAGGAGGCAAAAAAAATGAACGAAGAAAAAAACAAATATTTATTTAACGCCGGTTTAGCTTTAGCGATAAGTTTAGTCGTGTCGTCTATCATAATCGGCTGGTCATATACGCATAAAAAAAGTGGTGACGAAGCGGTAACGGTAACGGGTTCGGCGCGGAAACGTATCAAATCAGATTTGGTTGTTTGGAGTGCGGGAGTTTCGTATCAAGCACCGCAGTTATCTGAGGCGTATAAGCAGCTTTCCGACAATATTCCGCTTATCAAAAAATACTTAATCGGCAAAGGAATCGCTGAAAATCAAATTACGGTTTCTTCAATTTCGTCAACAACCTTACACGGGCGCGACTCTAACGGAAATGAATCATCGGAGATTACGGGTTATTCTCTGCGGCAGCAAGTAGAGGTGAGGTCGAACGATGTCGAGCGTATCGCGCAGATTGCTCGTGAAGCAACGGAATTAATTAATCAGGGAATTCTACTTGAATCCAATCCGCCGCAGTATTCATACACGCGGCTTGGCGATTTGAAGATTGAAATGCTTGGCGAAGCGGCAAAGGACGCAAAGGAACGCGCCGAACGGATTGCCGCCAGCACGGGCAATAAAATCGGCACGGTGCGCTCGGCGCGAATGGGCGTGATGCAGGTTACGGCGGCGGATTCGACGGACGTATCCGATTCAGGTATTAACGATACTTCGACAATTGACAAAGATATGACGGCGGTCGTCAATGTCAGCTTTGCCGTCGAATAAAAAATAAGTGGGAGAACATTATGAAAATAAAAATTTATCTCTTTCGGCTTGTCGTCGCTTTTACAGCGTTTATTTTCGGTATTAGTTTCTTTAGTGTCGGGCAATACTTGAAATCTGTTTTCCAAACAAAAAAACAAGAAACTGTTGCAATTCAGCCTGTAATTAAACAGGAAATCTTGTCTGCGCCGCCGGTCGTTCAACCAACTGTGACTACCGCCGATTCCCGGGAAAATACGGTGTCGGAATTTGACGGCACAGGTGATTATTACATCATCGGCGATTTGCCGAAAGGGTTTGAAGACTTTGAAGACCTCAACATAACCACCAGAGATTATGAAAACGCTTCAGAGGAAAACGACTATCAGGGAACTATCATACCGCCTGAAGGTTTTATTCTGACAAAAAAAGAATATAAGTTCACTCGAATAAATATCGCTGACAAACAACTCGCCTTTGAAACGGAAACGAAAAAAGGAATCAGCTACAAATTCGTCGGAAAATTTACTGATGAGGCAAACTACGAAGAAGATGAGGAATACGTCGTACTCGAAGGTCGTTTAATCAAAATGCGCGACGGCAAAAAGATTGCCGAAAGCAAAATTCGCTTCGGCATAATGGATGGATGCTAAAAATAGCGAACGATTCACACTATTAAAAGCCAAAAAAATAAGCGCATTGACGATGTATGTTCGCAATGTGCTTATTTTAGTTTCGGTTAAAGGTGATGCTCACAACACGAGAAGCATCCCGGCTTAATCGTAATACTCCAATCCGAGATGCGTAATCAAATCTTCGCCTTTCAAATGACGTAAAGTATTTTTCAGCTTCATCAATTGAATAAAAATATCGTGTTCGGGATAAAGTTCGGGCGCGGTTTGCGGTGCTTTGAAATAGAAGGATAACCATTCTTGGATGCCTTTCATTTTCGCCCTCTGCGCCAAATCCATAAACAACGCCAAATCCAACACAAGCGGTGCGGCAAGAATTGAATCGCGGCACATAAAATCAATTTTTATCTGCATTTTGTAGCCGAGCCAGCCGAAAATGTCGATGCTGTCCCAGCCTTCCTTGTTGTCGCCGCGCGGCGGGTAATAGTTGATGCGGACGACGTGCGCGAAATCTTTGTAGAGTTCGGGATAAACGTCAGGCTGTAAAATATGTTCTAAAACCGAAAGTTTCGATTCTTCTTTGGTTTTAAAGTTTTCGGGGTCGTCGAGAACTTCGCCGTCACGGTTGCCCAAGATGTTTGTCGAATACCAGCCTTCGAGTCCTAGCATTCTCGATTTTAAACCGGGAGCGATGATGGTTTTCATCAAGGTTTGTCCGGTTTTAAAGTCCTTGCCGCAAATCGGAACGCCGTTGTCTTCGGCTAATTTTGTCAGAGCCGGAATATCACACGACAAATTAGGTGCGCCGTTGGCAAAAGGAACTTTTGATTTTAACGCCGCGTAAGCGTAAATCATCGAAGGCGCAATTGCCGCGTCATCGTCGTAAAGACCTTTTTCAAACGCTTCCAATGTTTGATGAACTTCCGATGCAACAACAAAAATTTCCGTCGAAGCCGCCCACACAATCACCAATCTTTCACATCCTTTTTCCTCTTTAAAACGCGCAATGTCAGCGATAAGCTGTTCGGCAAGTTCCATTTTGTTCTTACCTGTCTTAACATTTTCACCCGTGATGCGTTTGACATAATTCTGCTCAAAAACTGCCGCCATCGGTTTTAAGGATTCAAGCTGTTCGCGCAAGTCCTCAACTTGCGATTTTTCCAAAACGCCTGCATTAAGCGCGGCTTCATACGCCGAATCGTGAAAAATATCCCACGCGCCGAAAACGATGTCGTCCAAATTGGCGAGCGGAACAAAATCCTTTATCTTCGGGCAGCGATTGTCGGTTCGCTTGCCGAGTCGAATCGTTCCCATCTGCGTTAAAGAGCCGATTGGTTCGGCTTTTTCCTTGCGAATCGCTTCCACACCCGCGACAAATGTCGTACTGACCGCGCCGAGTCCGACGAGTAAAATACCGAGTTTGCCGCTTGCCGGAGCAATTTCCACACCTTTTTCAACCATTAAATAAAAGTCCTCCAGGTAGAGGCAAAAGTATAAAAGATTAGCGGAAGAGTAACAAGAAGCCTATGAAGATAATATAAATCCGGCAAGTTATATCTTAATCAATAACTTCCAAAAAACTGTCAGTTAAATAATTATTGATTTGGTCGCGGACGCGGCGAAAGGCTTCAAGTCGGTTCTCTTCGCTGCCTTGAACCTCCGCCGGATCTTCAAACGAATAATGAATCATTTTGGTTTTAGCAGGAAAATATGGACAATTTTCTTTCGCATTGTCGCAAACTGTTAAAATATAATCAATTTCTTCATTGACAAATTCATCAGCGGACTTTGAGCGATTTCCTGTAATATCAATACCGATTTCCTGCAAAACTTCTATCGCTTCGGGGCGCACAATGCCGGGTTTTGTTCCTGCGCTGAAAACTTCATATTCGCCATTCGTAATATGTTTCAACAATCCTTCAGCCATTTGGCTTCGCGCCGAATTTCCCGTGCAGAGAATCAAGATTTTTTTCTTTTCAGACATTTTCTTTTTCTTCCTTCAAAAGCCAACTGAAAACAAAGGTTGCCGCAACCGCGCCCAAAATCTGCGCGAGTAAAAACATCGGAACATTATCAGGATGTATTCCCGCAAATGTGTCTGAAACTGAACGCGCCAAAGTTACCGCCGGATTTGCAAATGATGTCGAAGCCGTGAACCAATAAGCCGCCGTGATATAACTTGCAACCATTAAAAAAACCAGATTCGGGCGAAAATTTATGCCTGTTTGAATCACCATAATTAGTCCGAATGTGGCGACAAATTCGCTCAAAAATTGCGAACTGCCGACTCTCACTTTGGTAGAAACAAAATAGATTGGTAAATCAAACATTAAATTTGCAATTCCGACACCGAAAAATGCGCCTGCAATTTGCCAAAAAATATAGAGCGCACTTTCACGCCACGTCAGATTTACTCTAAACTTTTCGGTTAAAGTTACGACAGGATTAAAATGTGCGCCCGAAATATCGCCAAAACTCAAAATCAAAAAAGCCAATCCCGCGCCCGTAGCGATTGTGTTTGCGAGCAGAGCGATGGCGACATTTCCGCCCGAAAGATTTTCACCCATTATGCCTGAACCAACGACAACTGCCAATAAAAACGCAGTTCCGATAAATTCCGCCGCCAGTTTTCGAGTTAAATTCATATAAAATTTTCAAATTATTTTTGCCGCAAAAATGCACAAAACCCACAAAAACAATTTAATTTTCTCTTTATTTTTTGTGTTTTCCGTGCCTTTTTGCGGCGATTCTTCTTAACCCGAACTCAGGTTAAAATTAACAACAAGATTTTTGAGTTTCCCGATTGATGCGAACCGTTTGGTCGGTTTCCGCGCAACAAACGGAAGTTGATAATTCCTGCTGCCCGACTTTTTCGCCGCAAGCACAAGCATCTCTTGCTTCGGTATTTTCCAAGACCACGAAAACTTCCCATTCGTTGCCGTCGGGGTCTCGCGCCCAAGTTTTATCCTGCAAAGCGTAGCAACAATCAACCTTCATTTCATCAACCGTCAAAAGCCCTTCGGCAAGCCATCTTTCACGGGTTTTTAGAACATCTTCGGTTGATTCAACCTGTATTCCGAGATGCGAAAGCGTTCCGCCCTGACTGTAAGAAACTTCGTTCAAAACGAAATTTAACGGCGGATTTTGCACGTCGAATTTGGCATAACCAAAACGGGACTTTTCGCTTTCCAAACCCAAATTATCGCGCACAATAGAATGAACTGTCGTGTTTCCTTTGATAAACTTCATCGGTTCGATTCCGAAAAGTTTGCGGTAAAAATTGACGCTATCTTCGACATTTTGCACATTTAACGAAATATGCGGTTTCAGGGTTTTGATTTCATTGTTTGACATAATTATTTTACTCCTTATTAAATTTCATATACGTTTTAGCATATACGTTGATAAAAATGTATTCTCTGTATTTATTTTTGTCAAGACAAAATTCCAATTTTGTGATATTTTTTTTATATGAGTGAAAAAAACCTTTTAGCGGATATGGAAAATTTATTTTTGGCTTTGGCGGATAAAACACGGCTGAGGCTTTTGAATCTGATGCGCGAAGATGAAATCTGTGTGTGTTATTTTTCGGAGGTCTTAGGCGAAAGTCAACCGAAAGTGTCGCGTCATCTGGCGTATCTTCGCAATGCGGGCGTTGTTTCAGCGCGGCGCGAAGGCAAATGGATACACTACCAAATTAAAATGCCTGAAAATCTTTATACCAGAAAAATTTTGCAGGATACGCTTGAATGGCTGAAAGCGCAGGATGAGATGCGCGGCGATTTTGAAAAATTGGCGGCGGTTTGTTGTTCAATGGAAGTTCCCGTAACGATTGCCCGTGCGCCGACACCCAAAACATTTACCAAAGCGAATATATCTCCCGAACTAAAAAAAGAATTAGAAACTTTCCTTCTATGATTCGGCTATCTCATCTTTCGGATAAGGACAATGACGGCAGCCGTTTTTGCAACACTAACCACGTTTTTTGAGGAAATATTTGGTTAAAACCATAAAACCTTTTTCGTAATAGTAATCAACACCTTCAACAAATTTTTCCTGCTTTTCAGTTTCCTGAGATTCCATTTCTACACAAAGCCAAAAATTCCTTATTACCTTCCGCACCCAAAATGGGTGATTCAATTACGTCCAGAACCCGCAGACCTATTTTTTCCGCCTTCTGAATTACCTCATTAATTACTCTTTTATGTTTTTCTTCGTCGTGAACGATTCCGCCTTTGCCGACTTCTCCTTTTCTGACTTCAAACTGCGGTTTTATCAGCGTAATAATTCTTCCGTCATCCTTTAAGAGTGAAATAAGCGCGGGTAAAATTTTAGTTACGGAAATAAAGGAAACATCTACGACAATTAAATCAAATTTCTCGTTAAAATCTTCGGGCTTTAAATATCTCGCATTAACATTTTCGCGGACTTCGACCCGCGCATCATTTCTGAGTTTCCAGACAAGTTGATTTGTCCCGACATCAACCGCATAAATCTTTTTTGCTCCGTTTTGCAAAAGACAATCGGTAAATCCGCCGGTTGAAGAACCAATGTCGAGACAAATATATTCGTTCGGGCGAATATGAAATTCTTTTAACGCTTTTTCAAGTTTTAATCCACCGCGTCCGACATATTTCGATTCAACGGTTTGACCTTTAATTCTGATTTCTACATCAAGCGTAAATTCTTCAGACGGTTTTTCAACTCTTTGCTCATTGACAAGCACAACTCCAGCCATTACAAGTGCTTGCGATTTTGCCTGTGATTCGGCAAAACCGAGTTCGACAAGTAATTTGTCAATCCGTTTCTCTTTTTTATTTTGCTGCTTTCTTATGTTTGGCTCACTTAATTTCCAGCTCAAACGGCAGTATCATCATTGCTTCACCGTGCTTCATCCTGTCAAACATTTCGGCGTAACGCAGAGCGCGACGTGCATCTTCGGGAAGAGATTTAACTAACGCTTCTTGTGCTTCCTGTTGTTTGACATCGGCTAAGGTGCTGCTGTCACCGCCAAAATATTGACTGAAGAACGATTGCGGCGCAGGAAAATTAACTCGCTGTACTTCTTTATCGGCGGGCAAACCTGCTAATGCTTTAGCAACTTCAATAGCTTTTTCAAGCCCGCCGAACTCGTCAATTAATCCGTTTTGTTTAGCCTGCGTTCCCGTCCAAACGCGACCTTGCCCGATTGAATTCACTTCTTCGTCGGTTTTGCCGCGACCTTTAGCGACTTTCGGCACAAAATCACCGTAATAAATTTTGTCGGCTTGGTCTTTCATTTTGGCGCGTTCGTCATCCGTCCATTTTTCAGTTTCGCGGAAAATTCCGGCGTTTTTGCCGCGCATGACATATTCATTGGTTACGCCAAGCCAATCATACATTCCTTTGATTACAGGTTTGCCTAAAAACACGCCGATAGAGCCGGTAATGGTCGAAGGTTCGGCAACGATTTTGTTGGCGTTACAGGCAATATAGTAACCGCCGGAAGCGGCAACATCGGACATCGAAACAACAAGCGGTTTTTTTGCTTTTGCATTCTCGAGCGCGTGCCATATTACATCGGACGCGAGAGCCGAACCGCCCGGCGAATCAACACGCAAAACAATTGCTTTGATTGAACTGTCATTTGCCGCATCGTTGACGGCTTGCACAATCGTATCCGAGCCGACGGTTTCCGCGCCGAATGTGCTTTTGCTTGATTTCCCGCTGTTAATTGCGCCGGAAGCGTAAATCACGGCGATTCTTTCGCCCGTGTTCAAACCGAGTGAATCTGCCGGAACATCACTGTAATCTTTACCATCAACGGTTCGTAATTTATCATCGCCCTTGTAACCGAGCCGGTTTTTCAATTCGTCATAAACCTGGTCGCGGTAATTTGCGCCGTCAATAAGTTTAAGTTGCTGCGCTTCCGGTGCGTGATGCGGCGCGTTGTCAACAATCGCATCAACATTTTCGGGCGATAATTTGCGGTCTTCGGCAATGGCGTTTTTGAAACGTGCGAAATATTCATTTAAAACAGCGTTGATTACTTCGCGCTGTGCGTCCGACATTTGCTTTTCCGTAAATTGGTCGGGCGCGTTCTTATATTTTCCGATTTTAATAACTTCCGGTTCGATGCCTAATTTATCAAGTGAACCGCGATAAAACATCGCTTCCGCCGCGAAACCGTTAACATATAAATCTCCGGCAGGCGGCAGAAAAACTTTCTCAGCCGCGGACGCGATGTAATACTCTTTATTCATTCCGAGTTCCATATATGAATAAATCGGCTTACCCGAAGCGCGAAAATCCTTAATCGCGGCGCGCAGTTCGTCAGCTTTTCCCCAACCGATTTGCGGAAATTCAATATCAAGCAAAACCGCGCCGACTCGACTGTCAACTTTCGCCTTGCGAAGCTGCGTCAGCAAACTTGAAAAGGACATCGGCTGGCTGATACCGATAAGTTTTGCCGTCTTATTTTCCGGCGCGTAATCCGGCAAACTGCCCGAAACTTTCAAGACTAAAACGCTGTTTTCAGGCACATTTGGTTTGCCCATTGATTCCGCCATCAAAGCAATTCCGATAATTGCCACCAAAAAAAAGGCGAGAACAATTCCGCCGACGATGAGAAGTGTTTTTGCTGTTTTTGACATTGCCATTATTAAACTTTACTCCCAGAAATTTTTTTGATTTTTTGCCCGAAAGCAAAATGTCTGTTCTATGTTACGAAAAAACTCGGAAAAGGTTTAACAAGTCCAAAGTCCTGAATAAGTCCAAAGTCCAAGGTCCAAAGTCCAAACATTTAGACTTTGGACTTTGGACTCTTAAAAAAGCGAACCTTGATTTTCCAAACTACTCGCATCAATTATTTTTTGCTCAAGTAATTCTTTTAATTTGTTGACGCTTGCGGGTGCGTGTCCTTCGTAAAAATTGCTGAAATAGATAAAAACATCTTTCGCTTTTATTCTTTCGCTTTCCGCTTTCCACATCTGCAAATTCGCGCTCTGCTGCCGATAAATTTTGTCGAATTTAAGCAAATCTCTTTCGCCCATAAACCGAACATACGAAAAATCAGCCGTCGGTTTCTCAATTGCGTCAAACATTAATTCACGCGGAATCCAACTTCCTTCGACCAAACATAAAGCGACTTTATTTTTCTCTAATTCTTCAAACGTCCAATCAATCAGCCATTGTCGGTCACGAAACTCAATCGCAAAACGAATTTTCTTTGGCAGTTCCGCCAAAAATTCGCGCATAGCTTGGGCGTTTTCTTTTGAGGCTTCAAAGTTCGGCGGAAGCTGAATCAAAACCGCGCCGAGTTTTTCTTTGAGCAACAAAACTCTTTCGCAAAATTCTTCCAAAAGCGGAAAAGAAGGTTCGCGCAAACCGTATTCGTGCGTGATTTCCTGCGGAAGTTTGAGCGAAAACGTAAAATTTTCCGGCGTTTTTTTATACCAATTTTCAACGCTCGCGCTTGGCGGAATCGCATAAAATGTCGAATCAACCTCAATCGTGTCAAACATTTTCGCGTAAATTTCAAGCATCTCGCCGGAGCGCGTGCCGCGCGGATAAAAAACAGTTTCGCCGTCCGCTTTGGTTATCCAATCGTCATAATTCCAGCCCTGACATCCGATTTCAATTTTGGATTTTAGGTTTTGGATTTTAGATTTGTTTTCCTTGCTTTCGGTCTTTGGTTTTTGGTCTTTGGTTTTCGACATTAACTTTTTACTTTTACCTTTTTACTTTTTACTTTTGCAACTATTTTACCACTTCGCACACAATCAAATTAACAATTCCAAACGCTTTTTCCTTAACTTCCAAAATTTTCAAACCCGATTTTTTCGCCAGTTTCGCTGTTTGCCGATTAAAATGGTCGTCAATCAAAGCGGCTGTCAAAACATTTAACAAATCAAAACCGTAACCGGGCAAACCTTTCGGGCGAATATGTTCGAGCAAAATAATCTTGCCGCTTTGTTTCACAACTCTTTGTAATTCGCGGAAAGCATTATCGGGGTTTGGAATTGAACAAAAAACCAATGTGGCAAAAGCTGCATCAAAAGAGTTTTCGACAAACGGCAAAATTTCGGCATCTGCTTGAACAAGTTTAATAATATCTGTTTTTTCTTTTGCAAATTCGAGCATTTCAAAAGAAATTTCGCTGGCAATAGCGTGTTGACATCGCGGATAAAAGCAAAAATTTGCGCCCGTTCCCGCGCCGACTTCCAGAATGCGCGAGTTTTCGGGCAAATAAGATAAAGTTTCTTTGCGCCAATCCGTCAGGAATCGTTTTTCAAACGGTGCGAATGCTTTATCGTAGCTTTTGGCGAAATGGTTGTAGAGCATTTTTGAATTTTAACGCAAAGGCGCAAGGACGCGAAGACGCAAAGATTTTCCCGGGCAAAAATAAGAAAATTTTATCTTTTTTATGGCGACTTTGCGACTCTGCGCCTTTGCGTTAAAAATTTTCCTGAAATTTTGATATATTCAATAACTTATGGCGAAAAAAGGTTCAGTTTTAATTTGCGACGACGAAGAAATAATGCGCGATGTGTTGGAAACGATTCTGTCGGGCGCAGGTTACAAAGTTGATTTGGCAAAAAAGGGCGAAGAAGCCGTCGAAGCCTATCAACACAAGCCTTACGATTTGGTTTTGATGGACGTTTCGATGCCCGGAATCGGTGGTCTGACTGCGCTTGAACAGCTAATCAAAATGGACCAGGAAGCCGTTGTTTTGATGATTACGGCTTACGCAACTTTTGATACGGCGATTTCGGCTTGGGAAAAAGGCGCGACGGGAATTATTCGCAAACCTTTTCAGAATGAACAAATTGTCGCTCTGGTTAACAGAGGCATCAAAAAACGGCGCAAGGAAGAAGAGCGCGTTTCTCTCCGGCAGGCGATGACGCGCTCGGTCAGGCGCGACGCGATTATCGGGCGTTCCGACAAGATGGAAAACATCTTTCGCCTGATTGAAAGAGTTGCGCCGGCGCGTTCGACGGTTTTAATTACGGGCGAATCGGGAACGGGAAAAGAACTCGCCGCCAAATCAATTCACGAATCTTCTACTCGTGCCGAGATGCCTTTCGTCGTTGTCAACTGCTCGAATATTCCATCGGATTTGTTGGAAAGCGAACTTTTCGGGCATACGAAGGGAGCGTTCACCGGCGCGGTTGCGGCAAAAAAAGGTCTTTTTGAAGTCGCCGACGGCGGTTCGATTTTCCTGGACGAAATCGGCGATTTGCGCCCGGAAACCCAAGTTCGCTTGTTGCGCGTTATTCAGGAACGCGAATTTACGCCGATTGGCGACACGAGTTTGACGAAGGTTGACGTGCGAATTATCGCCGCAACTAATGTAGATTTAAAGGAAGCCGTGCGAAACGGAAATTTCCGTGAAGATTTGTATTACCGCCTGTCGGTTGTGCCGATTGAACTTCCGCCGCTTCGGACGCGCCGCGAAGATATTTTGCCGCTTGCCCAGCATTTTATCCGTAAATACAATGAGGAAAATGCCAGAGATATTTCCGAAAATCTGTCGCCCGAAGTTCTTTCTCTGCTTGAAAATTATTATTATCCGGGCAATGTCCGCGAACTCGAAAACATTATCGAACGGGCGGTTGTCATCGCGCCGACCGATGAAATCACGGTTGAATGTCTGCGTCCCGAAGTCCGCGACCCGAATTTGGCGCGTGAAATGATTGTGGACAGCGAAGGAAGTTCAGATGAAATAGATATTTCGCGCGGAGTAAATTTTTATAATGAGATGCGCCGTTTTGAAACTGATTTGATACGCCGCGCACTTGACCAAACCGGCGGACACCAATCACGCGCCGCCCGACTTTTGGGGTTAAATGCGACCACTTTGAACTCAAAAATCAAATCCTATAACATTCTTGTCCGCGATTAACAGCCGGATGATAAGTGATAGGTGATAGGTGATAACTGATAAGTGAGAGGTGATAGGTGAGAGGTGATAAGTGATAAGTGATAGCTGAAAATAAAAGGTCAGTAAGATAAAAAATTTAAGACAGAGCCACAAATTCCAAGCATAGTTTCTGCCTTTTTCCAATTTTACTTATCACTTATCACTTATCACTTATCACTTATCACTTATTTTGTCTCATTTTTTGAGAACGTAATAACCTTTTCTGGTGCGGACAGTTAAGTTTTCGCGCCCTTTTACGTTTAGCGAGATAGTGCGAAATTGCCCGATTTTATCCAGGTTTTCAGGATAATAACTTAAAATATATTGCTGTGAAAGGTCGGCGGAGATTTGGGTAAAGGCTTGGTCTAATTCTCTTTCGTCAATCGGCGAATAAACCGCGCCGCCGGTTTGGGCGGCAAGTTCCTGCATTCGATGTTCCGCCGAAAGTGCGCGGATATTGGCATTGCCGCCGCGTTGTCCGGTGCGCTTGAAGTTTTCAAAATCCTTTGTTTTGACAACATAAATTTGGCAGTTACGCGCTTGCACAGCTTTCACCGTATCTTCAAAAGTCGCGTCCGAAATCGTATCTTCTCCGTCGGAAACAATCACTATAACGCGGCGACCTTGCTCCGTTTTCAGATATTCGGCGGCAGTTATTATCCCGTCGAGAAGCGCGGTTGCGCCCGCCGGAATCGGAAAATTTTCAATTGCGCTCGTCAGTTGCGAAACATTTTTTGTTAAAGGCTGTTCGAGGCGAGTTCCGGTTTGCACCGAATAAAGCGCGGCAAGATCTACTTCGGGACGCAGAACTCTTTTAAAAAATCGAACTGCCGCTTTCTTTTCAAATTCACGCGCAAGCGTCACGCTCGAACTGTTATCAAACAAAAGTGCCAGACGCACAGGCGTATCCGAGCGCGAAAATTCGCTGATTTCCGCCGGTTTGCGGTCAATCTGCAATTCAAAATTTTCGAGTTTAAGATTCGTAACGGCTTGTCCGCCGGCATCAATCACCGAAACGGGAATCGGCACAAGCGTCGAATCAACACTGATGACATCGCCTTCATCTTCTTCAATTTTGGGCGGCATCGGTGTCGTTTTTGGTTTTGGAGTTTCGGATTTTGTTTGCGTCGGAATATAAACGACGCGCGGATTTGGCATTGGCGACGGCGTTTCAGACGGTTTGACGCGCCCCGATTGCGCGAAAGCAATCGAGAAAAATGCAAAAATAAAAATTGTGAGCGAAACTTTACGAAACATCATCTTTTCGGCGCAGGTTTTTTGAAAGCCTCAATTTTCTCTTCCGGCTCGCAGGCTTCAACGGTTTTGCCGACAGTTTTTCCGTCTTTCATTTCGTCGGCGGGCAAACCTAATTTTTCGCGGACAAATTTTTCGACATCCGCTTCAATCAATTCGCCGTTGACGATAAAAGTTTTTTCCGTCAGAATGTCGCCTTTTTTCGTCAGTTTCGACGGTTCAAGAAAAATGTTCCAGGGCGAACCCCAACCGCGCGTGTCGCCCGCCGTTTTGCGGTATTCGTAATGCGGAGTTTTCTGTTTCGCGTCCTTTGAATCGGATTCATAAACAACCGGAAAAGTAATCTTTTGGTCATCGAGATTGA
>JBPCPU010000100.1:0-25686 GCA_050998795.1 Pyrinomonadaceae bacterium | reverse complement strand
ATTGAAAATTAAAATAAGCGGTTTGCATCTCGCGGTTAAAATCTTCGGCAAAACGCTGCGTGTCGGTTTGCAGATTGCGTTCCAGACGCTCGCGCTCGGATTGGCTGATTTGTCCGAGCCATTGATACTGCAAGGTCGCCAGCAAACCGAGAAGTCCGAGCAAGCCGATAACTAATAAAATTGTCAGCCAGGAGCGTTTCATATTTTATGACGGCAAATGTGAATAACAATTTGCTAAACCGCATTATGCAATTAACAATTAACAATTAACAATTAACAACGGAAGATTTTACATCCTTAACAAATTCTTTGCGTCGTCTTAACCACCTGCGAAAAATGTTCTGCAATACTCGGAGATGTCAAAATGACATAAAATAACTTTTGGAGGCAAAAAATGAAGAGATTTATAATTATGATTCTGTGTGTTTCGACTTTTTTTATCGGCTTAGGCGGATTGGTTGATAAAGTCGGCGCAAAATTCAAATCTGATGAACGCGCATTGGAAATAATCAAACTGGCGCGAATCGCCATCGGCGGCGACGCAAATATCAACAACGTCAAAAGTATGACAATAGTGGCGAGAGCGACACAAAACTTTGATATAGATGGAATTCAAAAATCCGAACAAGGCGATTTGGAAATCAATCTGCAGCTACCGAATAAATACAGCAAGATGATGAAATTCATCAATGAAGACAACGCAAACGGCGGAAATATCGTTAAAAAAGATGTCAAAGTAATTGTGATGAATAGCGACGATAAAGCCATTGTCGGTGAAAATAATCCCAACGGCGCGAACGGAAAAGTTTTTGTTATGAAAAAAGACGACGCGGACAAAATGGTTTTGAATGAAGACAATGCAAACGGCAAAGTCAAAAAAATAATTATTGACAAAGACGCGCGTGTTGCTGATGGCGGAATTCGACAAAACGAACTTTTTCGCACAACTTTCGCGCTTCTTTTGAGTGCGCCCGAAGGTTTGGACGTAAATTATGTATATGCCGGAGTCGGCAATGTTGACGGTTTTTCGTGCGACATTATCGAAGCGCAAAGCGGCGGTTCTTCCTTTAAGCTCTATCTCGACCAATCTTCGCATCTGCCGCGAATGATGAGCTATCAGGCAGTGAAACCTTTTAACATTAAAATTAACAAAGACGAAAATGGAAATATCGGCGAAAAAGATACAAAAGTTTTCGTCAGACAAGGTTTGCCTAATTCCGAAACGGCGGAGTTTCAGGTTAAATTCTTGGATTATCGAAGCACGGGCGGCATTCAATTGCCATATAAATGGACGCAAACCGTCGGCGCACTACCGGACCAAAACGTAGATGTTGTGAGTTTTGAAATTAATCCCGCTAACATCGCGGATAAATTTCAAAACCAAAAAGTTTATATGAAAATGAAGAAACCGCAATAGAGTTTTCGCTTTGTTTTTACGATCTTGGCTAAAGTCAATAGAAAATTATTTCTATTGACTTTAGCCTTTTTGTTTGGCAATCCACAAATTTGAGTTTTCTATATTACCGCATTTAATCTAATCAAAACATTATCGCTCACAATATTTAATTTCCTAATTTTATTTTTTACAACAAACAACTCCGCAGTTTAATCAAAGACTTTATGAAATTATTTGATTCGTGTTAGCATCAAAATTGTTTTCATAATAAATTCAATGCGTCTTCATAATTCATTAAAACTTATTTTATTGCTTGTTTTGCTACTGGCGACGTTTGCCAAAGCGCAGAATACGAATCCGGTTGAACGGCAGGTTGATAATCCGCTGACGGACACGCCGAACATCAATCCGATTGCGCCGCAGCAAGACATCAAAGCACCGAAAAAGCAAACGTCCGGCTATGTGCAGGAAGGCGGCGACGATGAATTGGTTGTCTACTCCGAACGGGAAACAGCCGAAGGTGAAGAAGGCAAGCGTATTATTATCCGTTCTGGAAATGTTGACGTGCGATACGGCATTTATCGCCTGCAAGCCGACAAAATTACTTATTACGAAGCCGATAATCTATTGGTCGCCGAAGGCAGCGTCGTTTTTGACCAAGGCGACGACCAGCGCATTACCGGAACACGCGGCGAATTTAATATCGTTACCAAACTCGGATATTTTGTTGATTCAACCGGATTTACCAATCAAACCAACGACGGCACGGTCATTTATTTTACGGCTGACCGCGTCGAACGAGTCGGCTTAAACGAAGTCGTCGTCGAAAACGGCAAATTTACCGCCTGCGAAGACGCCGTGCCGAAGTGGAGTTTTACGGCAAGCGAGGCGCGGATCAAACAAAACGACCGCATCAAATTGAAAAACGCCAGGTTTCGCATAAAAGACGTGCCGATTATCCCTCTGCCATTCGCTTCAATTCCGATAAAGCAACGCGACCGCGCTTCGGGTTTTCTTACGCCGACCTTCGGTTTTTCCGCCAATAAAGGTGCGCGTCTGTCAACCGCTTATTATCAAACTTTGGGACGTTCTGCCGACGTAACGCTTCGCACCGATATTTTTACGGGACGCGGGCTTGGTTACGGTTTGGATTTCCGCACCCGCGCCAACTCGCGTTCATACTTAAACTTTGGGTTTTACGCGGTTAAAGACAGAATTTTCGGACATCGGGAAGATGCCGATAATCCTAATCAAGGCGGTTCAATCATTTATGCCGACGGCGTTCATTATTTTCCCAACGGTTTTACCGCCGTTGCCGATGTGCGCCTGACTTCAAATCTGGCTTTCCGACAGGTTTTTTCCGACGGCATTCAGCAGATTATTTCGCCGATAGAAGTTTCGCAAGCCTTTGTTAATAAAAACTGGAATAATTACACATTAAATTTGCTGGCGCGTTCGCAGGTGATTTCGATTCCGAATGTGCGGGTAAAAACGCGCAATCTGCCGAGCATCAACTTTGACAAACGCCCGTCGCAGCTTTCATTTTGGAAAGATTCATATTTTTCTTTTAAGACGAGTTTGGAAGGCGTGTCGCGGCGCGAAGAGGTTGACGATGTTGCGCTTTACCGGCGGCAAACGGGAAGCGACCCGGTTGTATCACCTGCAATCGGACAGCGTTTCGATATTTATCCGCAAATCTCCGTTCCGTTTTATTTTAAGTATTTTAACTTAACGGCAACCGCCGGAACGCGGGTAACATATTATTCAAATTCCTTTAACACTCTGCGTCAGGTCGTCGGGCGCGATGTCATCCGCAAATACGGTGAATTTGAACTCGACGTGCGCCCGGTCGCGCTCGCCAAAAATTATTTCAAAGAAAACGGCTCGTTTCGCTTTCGCCACGTCATCGAACCTTTTGCAACCTATCGGCTTGTCAAGGGTATTGATAATTTCAACAAAATCATTCGCTTTGATTACGCCGACACGCAAACCGACACCAACGAGTTTGAATACGGCGTAACAAACCGCATTTTTACGCGCAGATATACCGAAGCCGTGACGGACGAAGCACAAAAACTTTTGCAGGAAAAGGCGGAAACCCGTACGTCGGTAAGGGCGCAGACCAATCCGCTTTCAGTTCAGCCGTATGAAATTTTTACTTTGACGGTGCGCGGAAAATACTTTTTCGACCCGTATTTCGGCGGCGCATTAATTCCCGGACAACGCAATCAAATTGCACCGATAACGGCACTTTCCTTTTACACTTTCGGCGGCGTTGGACGCAAATTTTCGCCGCTCAATGTTGACGCAACCTATCGCCCGCGCAAAACTATTTTTCTCAATTCACGAATGGATGTCGGCGTTCAGGGCGACGGTTTGCGCGACATTTCCGCGACCGTCGGCTATGACACAAAACTTGTGAAATTTTTCCAGACGTTCTACTACACCCGCGCCGTCACCCTGATTCCGTCCTTGTCGCAATTCAGCAATTTAAACGGCAAGGAAGCCGGAACTCTGCGCGGTTCGCAATACAGCCCGTCAATTTTTCTCGGCAACCGCGACAAAGGCTTTTACGGCGGAACTTCCCTTTTCTTCGACTTTGAAAACCGCCGCGCACTCCGCTCGTCGCCGCTCATCAGCTCGCTCTTCACACTCGGCTACGCTTCCGACTGCTGCGCGACGACAGTGCAATACTACACTTTCAACGTCGGCGCACGACAGGAAAACCGCGTTGTCTTTAGCTTTAGATTAAACGGAATCGGCACTTTCGGAACGCAGCAATTCGGGCAAGGTTTGCGGTAAAAAATTTACGAACAGGAATTTTGCAAATTGTTCAAATTCTCTCCGCAAACTCTTCGGAATGACTTCCTAAACTTCAAATTCGGCAAAAACCGCCGCGTGGTCTGAAGCCTGTGTAACTTTGTTGGTTACTTCGGGAAAATGCGCGTTGCCGGTTTTGAAAATTCCGCGTCGTTCGATGCCGACCGCCTTCAAATTGTCGGCAATCGGTTGGGAAACCAACAAATAATCAATCTGGTCATTGCCCGTGTGATATGTCCATTTAGGATTGACATCCTTCAAGACGTCAATCAGATTCGGAACTGTCGTTAAATTCTTGAGCGGCACACTGCCCGGCGTATCGTTCAAATCACCTGCGACGACGACTAAATCTTTGGTCAAATCGTAAGATTGCAGGATTTGGACGATGCGGTCAGCCTGGCGTTTGCGTTTCGCGTTGTTGGAGGCGGGCGAACCGAAGCCTTTGCTTTTCAGGTGATTGCAAAGACAGTGAACGAATCTCCCGTCGCCGATGTCAATTTTGTATTCGGCACAGTCACGGCTGAAAATTTTATAGGTTTGACCGTTGGTAGATTTATAGGTGTCGTCAATATGGGTTTTGATGGAAGCCATCGGGTAGCGCGTCAGGATGCCGACATCAATCCCGCGTTCGTCATTGCCGTCAATGACCATCGCGTGCGGATATTCGATATTTTCCTTTCCGAGCAGGTATTCATTAAAACGCTTCAATGCAATTCGGTCGTCAACCTCGACGACGCACAGAATATCCACATCAATCGCTTTGACGACCCGCGCCGTATTTTGAATGCTGACTTCGTTGGTGTTTTGCTTGAGCAATTCCACCCAGCCGAGCCAACTGCCGCGACCTTTCGCCTTCAGAGCAACGCCCGAACCGTCCTGTTTGATACTGAAAAGTCTTTCCCTGATTTCATTTATCCTGAACCACGGATTAACCGACATCTCGTGAAAATATTTGTTCAAAATTTTGACAATTTTATCGCCGACACCGCCCTCATATGAACTGTTCTCAAGCAGTGCTTCCAAATCGGAAACATCCTTGAGAACCGCTTTACCAGTCGCGTTAAAACCTTCGAGTTCCATAATCTTCGGACGCTCGAAAAGATTGTTGACGTTAAATGTTCCGATTCTGATTTTTTTCATATTTGCCTCACATCGCTATTCATTTTGTTCATCTTCTTCCAAATTCTTAATGATTAAATCTTGTTTCTCTTTTTCTTCTAATTCCCTCATTTTTTCCGCAATGAAATCGCGTGGATTCTTAATATGCTGAGAATCGGAAATTTTTCCGTCTTTAATTTCTGAAATCTGCTGACGCAACTTTTTCGCTCTTTCTTCTTGTGCTTTTTTTATATCTTCGATTGACATTTTTTCCTCCTTCAAATTTAGATGGCAATGTCGTTATTTTATCAAGCAATCATCCAAAAGTCTTATTTAAAGCCGATTGAATGATTGCTTATCAGCCTTTTAATTTGGTTAAGGTGCATACTGCGCTTTTAGGGCATCAATTTGTAAATGCCAGCTATCCGCTTTTGATGAAGAAGCCGTCATAGCTGCCATCAAAGGTGCTTTTACTGTCTTCAAACGCGGATCGCCTGCCGGAAGTCCGTTTATCTTTTCTTCCACTACGGTTTGAAGTTCAATTGCCGAGCGAAAATCTCCATTTGCCGCAGTGATTACACCAAGGTCAACAAATGTTATCTTTGAACCGAAAAATCTGGCTTGCCACCAATGATTTGAAATTGGGTCGAACCATGAAAGATAACCGCCTTTCAAGACCTGACGCGGTTCCTTTATCGCCTCTGTAAAGCTATATTGAGTATTTGATTTCTTCATCGGATCAAAGAAATTAGTCGTATAAAAATCCGAAAGTCGAATTCCGTTCACACGATAACCGAACTGAAAATCTTCTGACGGGTCGCAAACTTCCACCAAATATTGAACTTTGCCCTGTCCCGGTTTAATCGAATCGCCGGAAGCCAGCCGATTTCCAAACGGGTCAGCCAGCATTTCCAAAATCTCGTGGCTGGTCGTCAGTTGCCAGGTCGTGCCGAATTGAACTAAAGCGAAAGGCTGTCCTTCATTATCGAGATGAATACCGGCGGCACCGGGAAAGCCAATATCATCTCTGATGATAACTGCCCAAGAACCTAGCGGAACATCTTCCAATTTTGGAAAAGCGTCAACCGTTGCCGACTCGTTCCAAATCGGAGTAAAGTCTCGCAGAACCTGCTTTTGCAAAGCGGCACTAGCCAGAGCGACATCCGAAAACGAAACTTTAGTGGTTTCGGAAACAATTGCGATATGTTTTAGTTGCGTCATTTTTTTCTCCTTATTTGTTTTTTAGAAAGCGTTTTACGCTCCTTTTTTTTGACTTTTGATTTATTCAGGAATTAGAATTCTTGCTCTTGCAGCATCCAATTCAATCCTTGCTCTCTGCACGTCAATTTTTCTTAAGGCTTCACTTCTCAAAACTTCCGACTTTTTCAAATCCTTAATCTTTAGAAGATATTCAAGAACCGAATTCCACAATTTAGAACCACCCGCGGCGAGTAATCCCAGTGCAATTACTAACAAAACTCCATTGCCGGTAAGATCAAATCCGCAAGGCGTATTTTCACCTAAACTGGTTAATTTGCAATTCGAGCCTGAAAGCAAATCTTTGAAAATTCCGGCGAGAATCGGACTAGCCAAAAATGCGGTTATAATGCCGCAAACAACCGAAAGAATACTGATTATTGCTTTCCGCCTAGCTTCTTGATTAAGTCGTTTGGAAGGGTCAATAATTGGTTCAATACCATTTTCGGGGATTGCTACATCGGGAATTTCCGCATTTAAATACGGAATAAATCCTTTAATGATTTCCACTAATCTTTCTGATGCAATGCTCAGAGTGATTAGAATCGTAACAATTGCTGTTAATTTAGTAACATCCATATTTTCCTCTCTTTTTTCTTTATTCAAACCTTTATAGTTACGATTGTTTGTAAAAACAGTCGTAACTCATTAATTTACTACTGACTGCCCGGTTGTGTGCAGTTTAAGTTACCGCTTTTCAATTTCTCTTAAAATTGAACTTTTTGTCTCATCGAACATTCCCCATCTACTTCAATCAAGTAAAAAAACTTTTTACTGAAGTAGGCGAATTTCTCAACCACTTCAATGAAATGTTCAAGTGAAAATTCCACTCAGTCCTTCCAACGCCGTAATTATCGCTTGAAGTTTTGCAATTTTTGACAAATCCTTGTCTATTAAACTTTCTTCCAACTCTTTCGCGGTTTTTACAACTTTGGTGGCTTTATCTATTTGAGTTTTTATGTTTTTAAGTAAAGTTGCCGAATCGTTAATTTTCTTAACCTGAACACCAAGTTTTTTTGCCAACTGATTCAGTTCCTTATTGTTGCTCTTTATTTTGTTAATGCCGTCAGTAATGATGTTAATCATTACAACGGTTGACATTTCCGATGCGATATCAAGGAGAGGTTCAAGCGAAGTCTGCTTAGGAAGTTTATCTTGAAACTCATCTAATATCTGTTGCAGTTCCTCCATATCTTCTTCACTGGCTTCAGTTTGGCTTGCGGCATGAACAATAATTTGAGCAAGTGCGCCCACCCAGTCTTCATCAAATCTTAATTTTGCAAAGTCTATTTTTAATGACATAGTTTTCTCCTTAGTTGTTTGCTTCTCCGAGTTTTAAAGTTGCCAATATAAAACGCACGTCACTGAAAAGTCTGGCGGCTGTAAAAGGCTTTTTAGCAGTTAGCGAATCGCGTAAATTCGAGTGGGTTTCTCCCCAGGTATCAAGAGCTTCAAGGATGCCGTCAAAGACTTTAAGCATTTGCTGGTGTTTGTCCTTTATCTGCTTTAAATCCACCATTACCTTTGTATAGGCGGGGTTTATTCTTTGCAGGTCATCCGTATATCGCTTATTTAGATCCAGAAGGAATAATTCTCGTGCGTCCAATTCGGCGTTAATAATTCTTTGATGAACAGGCGCAGTATTTTTCGTCTCGCCCTTACAAACTTCATCACTTTGGCATTTACCTTTGATTGTTACTTGCAGACTACTATTAGCAACATAGACGGAATTTAGTTTTTGTTCGATTTCTTTCTCTTTGTTTTCTATTTCCTGATTGGTTTCAGCAGAGGTTGGAAGTATTCCCAAAGTAATGGTGTTTCTATATTGGCTTAATTCAAAAACCTTTTGTTTATATTGAAGAATATCATTCAATTCTCTTTGAACTCTTGTATCATTTAAAACTACATTGTCGTGGTAGCTGATAAGTATTCTATTTTTGTTTGAGGTTTTTCTGTAAAGATTGGTGGCAACCGAGTTGTATATTTTCTTTAAGTATTTAACATTAATCTTTAACAGATCAATCACGCCACAACTGTCACTACCGACATTTTTTTCCAAATTGGTTCTTTCAGCAGAAGGCAATTTAACAAATGTATTATTGTAAAGGTCTGTCTTTTTTTGTTCCGCTTTATCTTGAGTAGATTTTTTTTCTTCATTAAGGACGGTGATTTTATCATCTATTTCAGCCTTTTTATCTTTTAAGTTACTTATCAAGACTTCACCAGTTGCTTGTTCTATCTTTGTCTTGATTTGCTCATTTTCATCCATCAGCGTTTTAATGTCGTCATCCAGCTTTTTTATGTCATCTTTTAGTTTTGCATCAATCGCCGCACTACCTTTTTTAGTACCGTTTTCTGGATTAATAGTGTCGAGAAATTCTCTTGTTCTAATTTCCATTAATTCAAAAGTATTTGTAGTGCAAGGTTTAGTACTGTCGGCACTTCCACCATTAACAATTCTTTCAGTTAAAATGACTCTTTTCTTAAAATCCCGCTCGGTTCTCAACACTTCAGCCAGTGCCAAAAGACCTGTCCCTAATTTTATGGCAGTTTCCGGTATTTTAATTACATTAACTTCCGCCGCTAGGTTAGCAACCGAAGTAACCGCTGCTTCGGCATTCTCACCGCTTTTTTTCTGCGCCGTCGCTAACGCATTCAAGGCTTCAAGATAAGCATCTAAGCCCTTGAGGGTTTTCAAGGTTGGTGCTGTCGCCTCTCTGTAACTTTTAAGTGAAGTTTGAATTGATTCTGTCTCTTCACCAAACAAATCATCCCGATTGGAAGCATTTTCCAAAATTGAATCGGTTTCGGTTACTCCCATTCGAATAGCTCTTGTCATTTCCGCCGACGCTTCCGTAAATTGGGAAATATCAGGAATCTTACAAGCAGTTAACAAAATTGACACAATCAGAAAAATTGGAACACTTTTGTAAAGTAATTTAATTTTTAACATTTTTTCTCCTTATATTAATTAGCTTTTTATAATTTAGCGGACAAAAAAATATGCAGAGTTAGCACAGGATTTTCAGCCGTTTGTTAATTGTCAAGGTTTATATCAAATCCGTATAAACCGTCATAGAACAGCGATAGTTCGATAACTAAACGCCCCAAAGTCGTTTCAGACCGTCGAGACTGCCGTTGAATTTGTCGCGGTCGCAACGTCCGATGCCGGGAACTTGATGCGGTTGGTCGCCGCTGTTGCCGTCCGTGTATTGCCAAAATGTAAAAGTTTCCCAAGCCGCCGGAACTGTCGGCAAACCGCTCGAATATTTGGCAATCCACAGAAAACAATTTTTTAGCGCGGTGTGCGTGTTGCTTCCCACTTTTTGCCGGATGAACGATTGTCCCGAATAAAGTCCGGGAAAGCGTCCGGTTTTTTCATTAATCAACGTCACAAATTGTTCCGCTTCGGCTAAAGTCATTGTGCCGCTGTCGCCAATCGGGTTCGGCTCAAAATCGAGAACGAGCAAATCGGCATCGGTCGGGTTGACGGTATCGAGAAAATGTTTGACTTGCTGCGGTATATGTCCTCTCACGCCGAAATGATACGCGCCCCAGAAAAGTCCGTTTGCCAGCGCACGTTCGCGCCGCGCGTGATATTTTGCGTCAATGACGGTTGAGCCTTGCGTCGCTTTGTGAATCACGCCGACGATACCGTTCAATTTTGCTTCCTGAAAACTCGCAACCGTGTTGTGGTGCGATAAATCAACAACGCTATTAAGCATAAAAATCTCCTTTTTATTTTGCGGGCGGCAAAAGACTGCGAAACGAAAATGCACAGAGTCGGCGCAGAGTTTTCAGCCGTTTATTAATATGTGTCAAGGTTAAAACGAGTAGAATTAACCGTTAATTAAGTGCGATGCTGGCTAAATTGCCGCTAGGTTATGGGCTTAAGAAAAGTAAGCGTTACTGAAGTTAATGCACAGAGTAGCTTGGTTCTAAGCCGAAAAGGTTAAGTGCGAAGTTTATACCGTCAGTGCGTATATAAACTGCTAAAAAATTAAGATTGTGTCGAATAAAAAATCAAAAGACTTCTCTTTTTTTAAAATGCAAGAGTTTTTTTTACAAAATCGAAGTTATTTTCGACCGTTGATTTTCGCATTTATTTACCTTTTCATTTGTATATGAGAAAAAACGTCAAAAACTTACATGAAAAGTTTAATTTTTTTATTTTATTTTCGGAAAAAGTATTTGCGAACCTTGTGCCTGAGTGTTGTTTTTGCGAAACAGCCTGTGTTTTAGGAGTTTTTTGAAGCAAGCGGCGCATTGGGCAGGAAATTTTTAGCTCTGAGGTATATCACTTTCAATAGTTCGGCTATCAAAAAAGATGTAATCTCTATGCTCGTATTATTCAAAAACTAAAAAAACATAAAATAACGCAAGGCGCGATTTATGAGTTGTTGAAAAATGAAGATTGGGAAAGCATTTGCGCAACTTTGCGTTCCCAAAATTAGTAACGCAAAGGAATCGCAAAGGCTTACGCAAAGGAGCGCAATTTCCAATTTTGAAAGGCTAGTTTTTTCTGTGATAGACGCTTTGGGCGAAGGAATTGTAGTATTCGACGGGCGCGAGGTCGTCGGTTAGAATTTCGGTTTCCTGCGCCAGGTTTTTTTTATACAGATGCGCTAGAAGGTTGGTAATTTCGGTATCGGTGCTTGTCAGCGGGGCGGGATTTTTTGACTTGCAGGCGACGATTATCAGGTTTTGCAGTTGGGTGTCGGTGTAGTCGGCGTTGACTTTGAAGAGATAGACACGCGGGAAAACCTGCGCGTAGGTTTTGTATTCGGCTTGCAGAAATTTGCTTGCGCCGCCTTCGATTGCGCCGCCGAGATTGAAAATTACGATGCCGTCGTCTTTCAAAACACGGCTCAATTGCCGGACTGCTTCGAGCGTCGTCAGTTGAAACGGAACTGAGAAAAGCGAGCCGAAAGCATCCATTAAAACCGCGTCGTATTGATTGTTCTGCGCCCGATTGAGAAAAACTCTGCCGTCCCGGTGAATGATATTTAAGCGCGGATTGTCTTGCAAGCGAAAGAATTTGCGGGCGATTTCCGTCATCTGCGGGTCAATTTCGACGACATCCATTTTTGCATTTGGATATTGCCGCAAATAATCTTTCGGAAAAGAATAACCTGCGCCGCCAATCATCAGCGTATCTTGAAAATCAGGCTTAAAATGGCGAATCAAGTGATAGTATTTGGCGTAATCGAAAACGAGTTGGTCGCTGTCGGGAAATATGCCCGACTGTATAAAAAACGGGTCAATCGCCATTGCCTGTATCGTTTTGCCGTTGTTGTCTTTGGTGCGGAAGATTTGAACGCGGCTGTATTCAGTGTCAATATCGTGCAAATCTTTGGTTTGATACAAATAATAACTTCTGAGTTCGTTCACGCCGACGCCGAAAACAAACAAAATCAAAATCATCAAATTAAACGGTTTTAGAGCAAACGGCACGAGCAGAATTGATAATCCGATGAGGCTTGCGCCGATGAGATAGAGCGATTTTTCGCTCCCGATAAAAGGAATCAGAAAAAATCCCGCTAGAAAAGTTCCTAAAATACTCCCGACGGTCGAAAGCGCGTAAAGTCTGCCGACGGTTTTGCCCGTGTCGGCAAGCGATGACATCTTCAGTTTGACGGCATACGGCGTAACGAATCCAAGCAAAATGCTGGCAGGCGCGAATAGCAGAAGCGCGGCGATGAGAGATTTTATTTCCAAAATCGCGTTGCTTTCGGCGATAAAAGATAGAATTAAATCCTTGAGCAAAATTGTTACTGAAACTAAACCGCCCGCGAGAAAAATCACGAGAGCGAGAATTTTGACGTCGGGGTTTTTGTCGGCAATTCTGCCGCCGAGCCAATAACCTAAACTCAAAGCCGCGAGAATTACGCCGATTAAACTTGTCCAAACATACGTTGACGCGCCGAGATACGGCGACAACAGACGTGAACCGATGATTTCGTAAATCATCACCAACGCGCCGCAAACGAAAACGGTTATTTCGAGAATGAAGCGTCTGAAAGCCATTTTAAATAATCCAAGTTATTCCAAAAATTTTCTTTGAATTGTCATTAGCGAATGTTCTTTGAAAATAGATATAACAACCAGTCAACTCTTTTGCCGGGATGCGCCTGCATCCTTGCGTGCTGAGCGCGAGAGCGCGAAAAATAACGCCGCTCGTCAAAGTCGTGATTAAGTAACGCTTTTACGCCGCTTTCAGCGACGTAGCACGCAGGGATGCGTGCGCTCCCAGCAAACGAATTGATTTTTTTTGTTACATTTATTTTTCAAAGAACATTAGCTAATGACAATTCATTAACTAGCTTGGGCTTAAATGGGAAAAACCCGCACCATTAAATTTATGATGCGAGTTTTACGGGTTTTCGTTTAATTGTCAAAACTTTTATCTATCATTAGTCGTTGCGGCGGCGGTTTTTTTTTCTGCCGCTTCATTGACATAAGTCAGCCACGGCGCGTTGTCGGGTGCGGGACGTTCACCGTGGATAATGGCGAAAAATTCGTCTTGCAATCTTTTTGTGATTTCGCCGCGACTTCCCGTCCCGACTGTGATGTGGTCAACTTTACTGATTGGAGTGATTTCGGCGGCTGTTCCGGTGAAAAATAGTTCGTCTGTTAAATAAAGCGCGGCTCGCTGGATATTTGTTTCTTCAACTTCGATGCCGAGTTCGCGGGCGATTTTGATAACCGAATCGCGCGTGATGCCGGGCAGAATCGAAGCGCCGAGCGGCGGCGTGATGAGTTTTCCGTCGTTGACTAAAAACAGATTTTCGCCCGAACCTTCCGATACATAACCACGGTCGTCGAGCGCGATTCCTTCGCTGAATCCGTTGAGAATCGCTTCCATTTTGATAAGTTGCGAATTCATATAGTTTGCGCCCGCTTTGGCAACCGCCGGAAGCGAATTGGAAGTAATGCGCGTCCAACTTGAAACGCAGACTTCAACGCCTTTCTCCAATGCTTCTTCGCCGAGATATTTGCCCCAATCCCAGGATGCCATATAACATTCAATCGGATTCGGAAAAGGATTTACGCCGAATGCGGGTTTATCTTCGTTCAAACCGCGAAAGATAATCGGGCGAATATAACATTCGTCCATTCCGCCGTCCCGAACTAATTCGACTGCTGCCTGACAAAATTCCTCGCGGGTTTGTTTTATCTCCATTCGATAAACTTTTGCCGAATTCAAAAGACGCCGGATATGCTCGGTAAGTCGGAAAATCGCCGTGCCGCGTTCCGTTTTATACGCACGAATGCCTTCGAAAACGCTCGAACCATAATGAATAGCGTGCGTCATCACGTGAACACGGGCATCTTTCCATTCGATAAACTCACCGTTGCGCCACACTTTAGGCGCAATTTGCATTGTATTTACATCTTTTGTTGTCATATTTTTTTGTAAACTCCTAAACAGGTATGAAAAAGGGGCTTTCTAATTAAAAGAAATAACGAAACGAGTATAATTTCAAAAAAATTTTCGTCATAAATTTTGCTTCCGTTTAAGAATAGTATAACGAGAGTTGATACGCAAGAAACGGGTAAGTGAGAGGTGATAAGTGAGAGGTGATAAGTGATACGTGATAAGTGATAGGTGATAAGTGAGAACTGAAGATATGAGAAATTTCACAATAGCAAGTCTTAACTCTTACTTATCAGTTTTCACTTATCAGTTTTCACTTATCAGTTTTCACCTCTCACTTATCACTTATTTACAAAATCCTGAATCGCGGAGCAGTATCGTCGAGGCGACTTTGATATGTTACGCCGTTGAGAGTAACGCTGATAATAATCGGAACATCGCCCGCGCCGTTTAGTTCGGGCGGAAGCGTAAAATCAAAAGTATTTACGCCCGGTTCACGGGTTATTGAATTGGTTATAATTCGCGTTCCGCTGATTGTCGTAGCTCCTACTCTAATTGTTACATTAGCAGATGATACAAGTTCGACACCCGTCAAAAAAACTCTTAAAACAGTTGGAACTCGCACACCGCCGCGAATTCTTACCGTGGTTACGGCAAAAGGTTCGGTTCTGAAAACACGGTTTGTAACATTAAATATTCTCGCTCTTCCATTGGGCGCGGGAACAAGACTGAAGGTGAAAATATCAGGTCGGGAATTGACTATCGTTATATTTCCCCTGCTGACTATTCCGTTGTTGTTGATAACAACCGGATACAAAATATTATTTGCGCCGGGCGGGAAAAGTCCGGGCGGTGAAACAAAAGTAATTTGATTTTGACTAACTGATTTTAGACCGCAAGCCGCTCCGTTTATTGTCATTGTTACGCCGCCAAGTTCTATCGGCAGAGTAAATCTTCTGGCAATTGAACCGACAGCCGTCTGAGCCGTAATCGGCGGATTCGATGCCGCCGGAAAATCAACAATCGCCAACATTCCGGGCGAAATTCCCTGAACGGCGGACGGAGTTTGCGGAGTCGGACTCGGGCTGGGCAAAGGACTCGGCGTTGCTGTCGGGCTAGGAGTTGGAACAGGTGAATTTGAAACCGGAATTCTGCTTGCGCCGGTGGCAAAACTTAAAGTTGCCATGGTTTGCGAAATTACGTTCGGCAAAAGAAAATAATAGGCTTCGTTGGCAAAATCCAGATTTCCCGTGCCGATTTCCGTCAATGCCAGAGTGAACGTCATTCTTCTCAGCGAATTGCTCGGAATCGGCTGCGTAGAAGCCAAAAAGAAATTCGGTGATGGAAATTTTGTCAATCTGGTAAAAACAGCCGAAGCCGGAGCAACAGTTAAAGGATAAGAATAAATCTGCGCCGGACGCATCGTATTTGAATTCAAACCGTCATCGTTATTAGCGGCAACCGTTCCGGCAGGAATGATATTCAAACGAGTTTCAAAAACCAGTGTTTGCGGCGTTCCGTTTGCGTCCGTATCGGTAAAGCCCGGATAATGTGCAATATCGCCGCCGCCTGCCGTGGAATCGGCATCGCTTCGCGGTCCAATGCGTCGGAAAGTATTCGCGGTGGCATCATAAAGATAAAGCGCAAACGATGTTTGATTTGCTCCGCCGTTTTCGCCTGCTAAATCAGCGAAAGAATCAAACGCGATATAACGCCCGTCGCGGCTCATTCGTCTGCCGATGTCGAAGATGTTCACCGTATCGCCCAAATTGGCTTGCATTGTTTGAGTTATTTGTCTTTGATTTGTGCCGCCCGGCGTTCCGCTTGCATTTAAGTCCGAATAGAAAATTTCGATATTATTATCTGCATTGCTTCCGCCCGTCATCCCGACAATCGGATTATTGCCTTTGCTCAGAAAAGCGACGCGCAAGCCGTTACCGGAAATTGTCGGATTCTGGTTAAAAATCGGCGCGTTGAGCGTTCCGCGCGGAGTTTTGGTAACTTGTCCGAAAACATTAGCGGTGCGAACAAACGTGAAAATCTCGTCATTATTGTCCGGCGAAGCGTTTCCGACGCTCGGCACTAAATCGCGGTTGGACACAAACGCCGTGTAATTGCCATTGTCGTTAATGCTCGCGCTTCGATTATCGTCGGCGATAACCGGACCGTTCGTAGTCGAACCGGGAAACGGAGTGCGGCTTGCGGGCGTATTCGTAGCTCTGGTAAAAGTTCCAACACTCAAATCAGTAATCGGAATTTCAACGCCGGAAGATAAATTGACAGACGCAACCGCCGGAACTTGATAAAGCCAAATTTCCGTATTACCGTCGCTTGTTAAAGGATTGTTGCCTGTTGCATCATTCAACGAAGCGGCGTCGAAACTTCCCGGCGTAATACCTGCTTGCGGCGACAAAACGGAATTGACATTAGAACCAAAGGCAATCCAACGCCCGTCGTTGCTGAAACTCGGACGAAGATTGATAATTTCGACTTTAATGTTGCTAAAAATCGCCGCTTTTGTCGGGTCAATCAACAAACTTTTGGTATCGGTAATTTGAAAAATGCGGCGTTGGGCGTAATCGAAAATAAAAATTTCGCGGTTGCCGTCGGTATTTCGCGGATTTTCGGTGGCGATGTTTCCGGTTGATTCAAAAACGACCAGCCGACCGTCGCCGCTGATGCCGCCGGCAAAGGATTCCGCCGGAGAATTCGTAATTTGTCCAATGACGGAATCAGCCTGCGCCGAAACAAGCGAAAAACTTCCGAATAAAGCTATAATGGCTAATAAAACAATTATGTGAAACTTCACAAACTCCTCCAAACTGATAAAAAGGACGTATAAAAAATACTAAAACTTTAAATAAATTGCTTGAGGCACAAAACATTGCATTTTAAAGGTAAAAGATGCGTCTGGCAAGCAACTGACGAATTAAAATGACATTTTATCTTAAAAACAACTGCTTTGATGCGCCGTTGAGCGAAAATGGTTGACTCTTTTGATTTAAAATTTAAGATTTAAGATTTAAGATTCAGGATTCAGGATTCAGGATTCAGGATTTTAACTGTTGGATTTGTATCTTAAATCTTGAATCTTAAATCTTGAATCTTAAATCTTGAATCTTAAATCTTGAATCTTGAATCTTGAATCTTTATGAAAATAATGTTGGTTGCGGGCGAAGCGTCGGGCGACGCTCACGCTGCGAAACTTGTTAATGCTTTGCGCGAAGGATTTCCCGCAATAAACTTTGAGTTTTTCGGCGCGGTTAGTCATCAGTTGCGCGAAGCGGGAGTCGAACAAACCGTCAACGCCGACGATTTTTCGATTGTCGGGTTGCCGGAAATCACCCGCGCTCTGCCGATGTTTTGGAAGGCGTTTCAAATTTTGAAGAAAGAAGCAATTACGAGAAAACCCGACGCGGTTATTTTGATAGATTTTCCCGATTTCAATTTAAAACTCGCTAAGTCGCTAAAAAAAGAAGGCTTTAAGGTAATTTACTACATTTCGCCGCAGCTTTGGGCGTGGCGCAAATACCGCGTTAAAATTATTAAACAATATGTTGATTTGCTGTTGACGATTCTGCCGTTTGAAAAGGATTGGTATGCGAAACAAAATATCACGCACGTTGAATATGTCGGCAATCCGCTGGCAAAAGAAGTTTATTCAACACTTTCGCGCGACGAATTTTGCAAAAATCATAACCTTGATTCGGCAAAAGCAGTTATTGCGCTTCTGGCGGGAAGCCGTCATAAAGAAATTGTGCGGATTTTGCCTGTTATGTTGGAAACCGCAAGTTTGATGTCTGGAAAAAATCAGGATTTACAGTTTGTTATCGCGCTGCCTTCAACGCGCAAGTTGACCGAAGCCGAAACCGCGATTGCCGAAGCGCAGACGAAAGGTTTGAAACTTCCGAAAACTTTAATCACTGTCAAAAACGAAACCCGCGAAGCCTTAAATGCCTCTGATGTTGCCGCCGTCACCAGCGGAACGGCGACACTGGAAACCGCAATTATCGGAACGCCGATGACGATTGTCTATAAAAGCTCGCCGTTGAATTACAAACTTCTGCGTCCTTTAATAAATGTCGAACATTTCGGTTTGATAAATCTGATTGCTCAGGAAAGACTTGCGAAAGAATTGATTCAGGACGATTTTACCGGAGAAACTTTAGCGGAAGAACTTTTCCATTTGCTTGAACCTGAAACAAACAAAATTATGCGCGAAAGACTGCGCGGAGTTGTCGAAACTCTCGGACACGGCGGCGCGTCAAAACGGGCGGCGACAGCGATTATGCGCGAACTGGAAAATGCGAAAAAACAGTAACTTGATATAACATTCTATCCAAGTTAAATTCTTTATTAGATATTCCGTCATTGAGTTGCTTTTTTGCAGCTCAATGACTTTCATAATTTTCAGCAGGAATTTTTATAGAAAGTAATTATTTATGGCATTTTTTTGGCGAAGAAAAAAAGACGAAGACAAATTTTCAACCTCCGTTCTTGGCTTGGACAAGTCAATGGAGCAACTCAAAGCGCAGGAAGAAGCGGTCGAGCGCGAAATCGGCGTTAGATTTACAAAGGCGATTGAGAAAACCCGGCATTCGATAAACCACAAACTCGACACGATTTTTGAAAACCGCAAGCAGATTGACGAAGCGTTTCTTGACGAACTCGAAGAAATGTTGATTTCTACCGACATCGGCGTGGCGACGACTTTGCAGGTTTTAGACGCGGTGCGGCGCGGCGTTTCGCGTCAGGAAATCAATGATTTACAGGCACTCAAAGCGGCGATGAAAAAGGAGCTTTTGGGAATTCTGCATTCATCGGAAAACAAAGGCGTGGCTTCGGAAACAAGCATCGCCGATTCGATAAAACCGTATGTTCTGATGGTTGTCGGTGTCAACGGTGTCGGGAAAACCACGACAATCGGCAAACTCGCGCAAAGAATTAAAATGGAAGGCAACGAAATTTTAATCTGCGCCGCCGATACATTCCGCGCCGCCGCTTCCGAGCAACTGGAAATCTGGTCGCAACGCGCCGGAGTTCCGCTGATTCAGCAAAAACAAGGAACTGACCCGGCGGCGGTTTTATTTGACGCGCTGAAATCGGCAAAGGCGCGAAACGCCGACGTTTTGATTGTGGACACGGCAGGACGCTTGCACAACAAATCAAACTTGATGGCGGAACTCGAAAAAATGAAACGCATCGCCGGACGCGAAGTTCAGGACGCGCCGCACGAAACGCTGCTCGTGATTGACGCCGTTACCGGACAAAACGGACTCGAACAAGCGCGGCAATTTCTGAAAGTCGCGGACGTTACCGGAATCGTTTTAACCAAACTCGACGGCACGGCAAAAGGCGGCATCGCCGTGGCGATTGCAAAGGAATTGAGTCTGCCGATTCGCTACGTCGGCATCGGCGAAACGGTTGACGATTTGATGGTTTTCGACGCGGAAAAATATGTGAATGGTTTATTCAATTAGGAGGTTATAAAAATGACACAAACTATCGAAGCAATTTATCAAAACGGAATGTTTAAGCCGCTAAAGCCGATTTCGGAGGAAATTGCTGAAGGCGAAAAAGTAAAATTAGTTGTCGAAATAGAGGAAGTGAATCCGATTATGAAATTGGCAGAAAACTTTTATGAAGGTCTTTCGGAAGAAGATATTGACGAAATTGAACGAATCGCGCTTGACCGCTCAAATTTTTTTGGAGATAGAAAGCCGTGAACGAACTTTTATTGGATACTGATACAATTTCACTTTTTCTGCGTAACCAGCCGAAAGTAATGTCGAATGCGAACGATTATTTGAAATTTCACAAAGGTTTTACGTTTTCGATTATCACGCGGTTTGAGATTTTGCGCGGTTTGATGGTAAAAAATGCGCCAAGACAAATTACCAACTTCGGACTGATTTGTTTGCAAAGCAGAGAATTAAATCTGACAAGTGAAATTATCAATCGTGCTTCGGAAATTTACGCGGATTTATACACACGCGGTCAATTGATTGGCGATGCCGACATATTGATTGCGGCAACGGCTTTGGAAAACGGTTTGCCGGTTGTTACCAATAACGAATCACATTTCAACCGAATTTCAGACTTGCAGATTTTGAATTGGAATAAGTAAAAGGTTGACGATTTAATGGTTTTCGGCGCGGAAAATTATGTGAATGGGTTGTTTAATTAATTCCTTTTGGGAAGGTAAAATGATTGAGTTTATTAAAATAGAAAAAGATAATGCTGAGGATAGTTTAGATGACTGGTATGAGCATTATTATTTATTTCAAGACAATATAAAAATAGAAGATGTTTTTGTAGGAAAAAGCGGCGATGATTTCTACATTGAATCCAACAGTTCTGATTCAAGTTCCAAACTTAGTAAATTAAAAACATCAGATTTTTCAAAAGCATCTAGCTTAAAGTTTAAGCCGTATGTTTCTTTACATGAAACTGTATCCTTAATTGTAGAAATTGATTTGCCAAGAGCCGATGTCATTGACAAAGACCAGAGTGAACTGGGCGTTTATATTTTTATTATACCTCTACAACTTCATTGGAAAAACAGTTTTACAATTGCTGAATACAGAGAAGTAATTTCTTCTAAACTCGAAAATCATCCAGATTTTGATGTTGAAAGTTCTTTCGATCCCGATTCCACACCTATGCGTGCAGTCATGAATTTGTTTATTGGCTTACCTGTTATTTTGAGATTTGTCGAAGATTTTTCAAACAATCCAATTTCAGAAGCACTTCGTAAATATGTTGAATTAGTTAAACAAAAACACGATGAAACATTTCAACTCCTTTCAACCAAATATGAAAAAGACTCTTTAAATACAATCTTCGCGTTCCCAATAGAAATAAAAACCTCTTGTGAACAATATCTTGTATATTTCGCACAATTTCTCCAAGATTTAGGAATAAATGCAACTTCAAATTTGAAAGAAGAAGCGGGAAAAGTTCTTTTTTCAGTTACGCCAACCGATGACGTTGAAGCATTAGACAAAATTCGTGAAGCACTTGCCGTTTATTTGAATTTGCCTTCGAGTCCGATTGTTTATGATGAAAGTTTTGCGGCGATGCGCCTTCATCAGCAAATTGATAATCTTCAGCATTCGCAAAGAATGGCGGAAAGAGAAATTCGTTCGGCTGAAAGAGAATTGCGTTTAGCGCAAACAGTTATTGAAAGCCAAGATAAAGTAATTGTTCAAAAAGACACTTTGATTGAACAACAAACCAAAGTTATTGACAAAATTACAAGCAAATCAATAATGATGGATTCGCTTGAAAATAAAGAGGAACTCGAAGAAATTTTTGAAGGCTTAAAAATTGGAAAAAGTAAGTTTTTGATGGAACAACTTGGAGTGCATTTGAACCCTGCAACAGCATTAAAAACAGTCGGTAAAAAGATTCTTGGAAAAGAAGACGAAAATAAATCCATTTTAGGTTTGGATGAAGAAAAGAATTAAGAAAATAATTGAATAATAATTTTTCAGAATTTGATATAAAAATGACGCGCCGTGCTTTAGAACTCGCGTCTTGCGGCATTGGGCAAGTTTCTCCGAGTCCGCTTGTCGGCTGCGTGATTGTCGCGGAAAACGGTGAAGTTGTCGGCGAAGGTTGTTATGTGTTCGACAAATTAACGCACGCTGAAGTTCTCGCGTTAAATCAAGCGGGCGACAAGGCAAAAGGCGCGACGGCATATATTTCGCTCGAACCGCACGCGCATCACGGCAGAACGCCGCCTTGCACGGATGCGTTGTTGAACGCCGGAATAAAAAGAGTTGTTTGTCCGATTGAAGACCCGAATCCGCTCGTCGCGGGCAAAGGTTTTGAGGTTTTGCGGCAAAACGGCGTGGAAGTTATAACGGGAATTCTAAGCGAAGAAGCCGAACGACAAAACGAAAAATATATTCACTGGCACAAAACGAAAAGACCTTTCGTGCATCTGAAAATGGCGACGTCTCTGGACGGCAGAATTGCGACGCGAACGGGCGATTCGCGCTGGATTACGGGCGCGGAATCGCGCCGGAGAGTTCACGAATTGCGCCGTGAATACGACGCGATTCTGGTTGGAGCAAATACGGTTGTTGTTGATAATCCGGGTTTGACCGACAGAAGCGGAAAGGAACGCCGACGAAAACTCGTGCGCGTTGTATTGGATAATTCGCTGCGGATTTCCTTAAATTCTCAGCTTGTTCTGACCGCAAAAGACATTCCGACAATCGTTTTTACCGACCAGGATAATAACGAAAAAATTAAATCCTTAAAAGATGAAGGCGTGGAAGTCGTGCAGATTGCCGAAGGCGGCAGAAATCTCTTCGGCGTGTTGCGTGAACTCGGCAAGCGTGATTTGCAAAGCGTTTTGATTGAAGGCGGAACGCAAATTTCAGGCGCGTTTTATGACGCGAAACTGATTGATAAAATCTCGTTTTTCATCGCGCCAATCGTCATCGGCGGCAGAGATGCGCCAACGGCAATCGGCGGACACGGCGCACAACAGCTTTCAAGCGCGATGCGTCTGCGCGATGTTGAAATTACGCATCACGGCGCGGATTTGGAAATTACAGGCTATCCTTTGAGGGATGAAGGATGAGAGATGAAAAAAAACCAAAACCAAAAACCAAAAACCAAAAACCGATTTACGCTAAAAAATCGTTCGGGCAGAATTTCCTCGTTGACCAAAATTACATCGGTAAAATAATTTCCGCGCTCAATCCGCAGAAAGACGAAACAATCATCGAAATCGGTGCAGGTCGCGGCGCGTTGACCGAAAAGCTGGTTGAATCAGGCGCAAATGTTTTAGCAATTGAATTTGAAAGAGATATGATTGCGATTTTGCGCGGGAAATTTGCGGAAAATGAAAGTTTTCAAATCGTCGAACAAGACGCGCTCAAAATTGATTTCAGCGAACTAACAAAGACCAAAGACCAAAGACCGAAGACCAAATTGGTTGCAAATCTTCCGTATAATATTTCAACGGCAATTTTACAAAAACTAATTGAGCAAAAAGATTGTTTTTCCGAAATGGTTCTGATGTTTCAGCGCGAAGTTGTCGAGCGAATTACAGCCGAAGCGGGAAACAAAGAGCGTGGTTTTTTGTCGGTTTTAGTTCAAACTTATCTCGAAGCCGAAAAACTTTTCGACGTTTCGCCAAACGCTTTTCGTCCCGCGCCGAAGGTTTGGAGTTCGGTGGTGCGTTTACAGCCGAAAGAGGAAAATGAAATCGGGATTGCAGATAAACAACTGTTTCGGGAAATTGTGAGTTTGGGATTCAGGCAAAAACGCAAAACGATTTTTAATAATCTCAAAAACAGCGGCGAATATTTGTCGGAAGTTTTTGAAAATAACGGCGGAATTAAAAATATTCTTGAAAGAGTTCAGATAGAAGAGAGCCGTCGCGCCGAAACTTTGACGTTGGAAGAATGGAAACGATTGAGCAATTTTTTGATACAATAAACTCAAATTGTCTTTTGCTTGAAATTTCCGAAGTTTTGTAAAGTCTTACAAACTATTTATTAAAGAAATTGAGGCAAACCCTTCCGGTTCAGTTGAATCGAAAAATATAGGATTTCTGAACTCTAAATTTTTATGTTAACGCCGACCGTCATTGCCATTCCGATTTTCGCGCTTCTGATTGCGATTGAAGCGTGGCTTGTGAAGCGCGAAACCAGAGAAAATTTTGACCGCAAAGATACCTGGACAAACATATTTCTCGGTTTCGGCAGCGTCGCTTTCGGTGCGGTTTTCGGTTTAATAACTTCTCTTTTCTATATTGCCGCTTATCACATCGCGCCTTATCAAATGCCGATGAATACCTGGTGGGCTTGGACGCTGCTGCTTTTTATTGACGATTTTGCCTATTATTGGTTTCACCGCTTGAGCCACGAAATTCGTTTTTTTTGGAATTTCCACGTTGTTCATCACTCTTCAAATAAATATAATCTGAGCGTTGCGGTGCGCCAGAGTTGGTTTAGCGGCATCGCGCACTGGATTTTCTATATTCCCGCCGCGCTGTTGGGTTTTCCGCTTTGGGCATTTGTGACGATGCACGGTTTGAATCTGATTTATCAATTTTGGATTCACACCGAATATGTTAAAAGGCTCGGATTTCTCGAATATATCTTAAACACGCCGGCGCATCATCGCGTCCATCACGGCGTTAATAATGCGTATCTGGACAAAAACTACGCGGGAATTTTTATCATTTGGGATAAGATGTTCGGCACATTTGTCGAAGAAACCGAAACGCCGCGCTACGGAATTATCAAACCTTTGACGAGTTATAATTGGCTTTGGATAAACACTCACGGCTGGGCGGAAATGTTTGAAGAAATGCGCCGAAGAAAAGGTTTTCGTAGTAAAGTGCGTTGCGTATTTGGAAGTCCGAATATGGATTATACAGAAAAATTATGAAAATTAAAATTCTATTATTTGTAACATTTCTTTTCAGCTTTACTTTAATCAGTTACGCCCAAAACATAAAAATCACGCCGAAGAAAACCGTTTATAAACGAATCGTGAAAAAAGGATTTGAGGATAAAAAAACGGTAACGATTACTTATCCGAAAGTTTCCGGTTTGAGCGCGGCGTTATATAAAAAAGTTGAAAATACAATCAGCTACGAGCGCGTTTTTGATTTTAAGCTCAAAGAAGCATTAACCGATACTTATTGGCTCGACAATGCGAGCTACGAAACTGAATATAACAAAAACAGCATTCTGGGAATTGCTTTAACCATTGAAGGCTCCGGCGCATATCCTTCGATTTACACAAAGCACGTCGTCGTTAGTGCGAAAACAGGACTGCAGGTAAAACCCGAAGATGTTTTCATTCGCGGTAAAAACGCCGAACTCGCTAAACTTGTTGAAGGCGAAATGCAAAAATCAATGAAGCAATCAATTGCCGAAGCTGCCAAAGAATACGCCGAAGACGGCAAGGCTTTGACGGAAATGCTCGCCGATAAGAAATTTACGACTAAAGAATTAAGTCATTTTTCGGTCAACGACAAAGGCGTAACATTTTTTTACGATTACGGTTTCCCGCACGTTAATCTCGCGCTCGAACCAAACGGCGAGTTTTTTGTTCCTTTTTCACGACTCAAAACTTTTATAAGACGCGACGGTTTGCTTGCGCGGTTTATTCGTTAATATACTTGTAATTTATGAATGAAAGAAAAATCAGAGTTCTCGTCGCCAAACCCGGACTTGACGGACACGACCGCGGCGCGAAGGTCATCGCCCGCGCGTTGCGCGACGCGGGAATGGAAGTAATTTATACGGGTTTGCGGCAAACGCCTGAAATGATTGCGGCGGCGGCTTTGCAGGAAGATGTTGACGCCGTCGGTATTTCGATTTTGAGCGGAGCGCATAACACGCTTTGCCCGCGCATTGTTAATCTTCTGCGCGAAAACGGAATGGACGACACGCTTGTCCTGGTCGGCGGAATCGTGCCGCAGGAAGATATTGCGGCACTGAAATCCAACGGAGTTTCCGAAATCTTTTTGCCCGGCACTTCAACCGAAGATATTGTAACTTTTATCCGTCAAAATGTGAGAAGCGAAAATTAATTTGCTTTTGGTATAACAGTTGCTCTGTCATCATCAGACTTTGGAATATGTATGAATATGCCGGTTTAAGCGGTTACATATATCAAATAATTGATTTTAGAGGATTTTATTAAAGGAGTTGAAAATTATGAGAAAATTATCAGGTGCATTTTTTGCTTTCGCAACGTT
>JBPCPU010000033.1:0-10262 GCA_050998795.1 Pyrinomonadaceae bacterium | reverse complement strand
TGTGGTAAAGTAAAGTGTCTATGGACGAGCAAAATTCAAATTTCGGATTTGCCGCCTTTTGGAAGCGAGCCGTCGCTTTCGTCGTTGACTTAGCGGTTGTCGTCGCTCTTTACAGTTTGCTGATTTCCGCTCTGAACAGTTTGTTGGCTTTGCCCGTCGAGTATTCGCCGATTCTCGAAAGAGGTTTGTCCTTGAAAATGTCGCCGTATGTCGAAGAACATTTCATCGAGATTGCTCTTTTATATTCGTTTTCAAAGTTAGCGATTTTGTTTCCCTATTTCACGCTGCTTGAAAGCAGTCGTTGGCAGGCGACGCTTGGAAAGTTAATACTTGGAATTAAAGTTACCGATTTGTCAGGCGGACGCATTTCATTTGCCAGAGCAACGGGCAGATTTTTCGGCAAAATACTTTCGGGACAAGTCTTGCTCATCGGTTATTTGATGGCGGCGTTCACTGAAAGAAAACAAGCCTTGCACGACCTTCTTGCAGGAACACTGGTTGTTAGGAACGGAAGCGTGGTTTCTATGACGGAAAGCCCAACAAATCATTGGACGTGAGGGCGAAACAGCTACTTTGTTATCGCGTTGTCTTTTTACTCTGACGTTGCGCGTGGCGGTTTCGCCCCACGTCAACTCCGCCGTTATGTGGCTTACTTCTTAATTTGAGATTTTGAGGTTTATGTAAAATGGAAGAAGAAATTGTCCGTCATACTGATTCATCAGATGAATCTAACGAAGAAATGAAAATGATGCTCGAAAAGTATCATAATCTGTTAATTAATTGAGAGAAAGAGTTTGCCGATGCAATGAGAAAAATAACGAACGAAGGAGGTTTTCACCTAGAAGACCCAATACCTTTTTTGAAAAGAAACATCTACAATTTTCAAGTTTCTCTCTGGTTTGAAGCCTGCATTCGGTTAATGATTGTACTAATTCTTTGGATATTAGTGCTAATGCAATCTGGATTTACTTGGCTAACGGTTTTGAGTTTGATATTAACTGTTGCAATCTATACTCAGTAGATCCAAATTGTGAAAGTTGACTTGTCGGACTTGAAACTTTTGTCAGTTTAGATGTTTGAAAAAAGAAACAGAAAAAGCAGTCAAGTCCTGCTTAAAAAATAGCACAAGTTTATCGGAAACGGCAGTTTTGGACACAAAGCGATGAAATGTTCAGAGTTACGACTTCAGACGTGAAACAACGCGAGCAGAATTCAACTTGAATTGAAACTCGAAAGTTGTCTATACGCCAACGCAAATCACGCATAAATGCGTAACTCTGAACGCTTGTGCTAAAATTGGCGATATGGAAACAACAACATTAACAATCACATTGCCAAATGATGTAACGATGACCTTAGAAAATAAAGCTAAAGTTAACGGAAAAGGTGTTGCCGAATTTGTCGAAGATTTGGTCATCAAACAAATTAAACGTCCGAGTTTCCGCGAGCTTTTTTCGGATGTCCGCGAAAATATCCACATCGGTGACGAAGAATTAGCAAAAGAAATTGATGTTGCCATCAAAGAATCACGCGAAGCGAGGCGCGAAAAGTGATTGAAATTCCGGTTACGGTTTTCGATTGCGGCGTTTTTCTGCAAGGTTTGTTGTCAAAATCGGGACCTGCCGTCGCCTGTCTGGAACTTGTCGAACAAGACCGCATCAGACTTGTCATTAGCGAAGATATTTTAGCGGAAATCAAAGATGTCCTTTCACGTCCGCATCTGCGGGAAAAACATCCGAATTTAACTGATGAAAAAGTCGAAAACCTTATCGAAATGCTTTTGGAAAAAGCCGAATTCGTCGAAAAAGTTCCCAACCATTTTACCTATTCACGCGACCCTGATGATGAACCTTATCTAAATCTTGCCATCGAAACCGAAGCCGATTATATCGTCAGCCGCGATGACGATTTGCTTGATTTGATGATCGATTACACAATTGAAGCAAAAGAGTTCCGGCAAAGATTTCGCCCTTTGCGAGTAATTGAGCCGTTAGAGTTTTTGAAAGAAGTGCGAAAGTTGGAAAACAGCGAGTCGTAAGTCAAGGCGCGATCCAACAAGTCATTGGACGCGAGGGCGCGGGCAGCGACTTTCTTATCGCGTTGTCTTTTTAATTCAGAGTTGCGTGGCGGCGGTTTCGCCCAACGTCAACTCCGCCGTTCGACAGCTTCCTTTTTTCCAATCGTCGCGCAAAGGTTGACATATTTTATGGATGCGCCAAAATTAAAACGGAGGAAAAATGACAAACGAAGATATTCTGCGCGAAATCAATTCTTTGCCTGTGGAAGCGCAACGTCAGATTAAAGATTTTGTCGCTTTTTTGCGTCAGCGTTACCAATCTTCGCCGCCCGCTAAAACCGCAACAGATTCCGACCTGACAGCCGAAGAATTTGTCGGAATGTGGCGAGACCGCGAAGATTTGCAGGACAGTTCAGCTTGGGTTCGCAATGTTCGCGGGTCACACTGGGGAAAGTAATATGGCTTTGACCATTGTGGATTCGGACATCTTGATTGACGCGGGACGCGGACGCAATAAACTGTTTGCTGCGTCTTGAGACGACCTCAACTTTAGCTCTCAGTGCCGTCACGGAATTGGAGTTGATTGTCGGTTGCCGAAACAAAACGGAATTGAAGACGCTTGAGAAATTTCTTGCTCGTTATCAAATTTTGAAAATAACGGACGAGATTTCCGACTGTGCAGTTAAATTGATGAAACAGTATTTTTTGAGTCACGGTTTGTTGATTGCCGACGGGCTGATTGCGGCGACTGCGCTTGTTCACAACGAAGCGTTTATTACGAAAAATCAGCGCGATTTTCGTTTTATAGCAGGCTTGAATTTGTTGCCGTATCCATAAAAATAACGCGCCGTCGAACAAATCATTGGACGTGAGGGCGCGGGCAGCGACTTTCTTATCGCGTTGTTTTTTTAACTCGGAGTTGCGTGTATTCGGTTTCGCCCCACGTCAATTCGGTCGTTCGGCTGATTCGCGGTGTTAGCGACAACGGGTTATTATCAACTCAGTAAAAATAAAATGTTTGACTATCAACTCTGGATTGAACGCGCCGTTTCGTTTGCTGATAACTTGGCAGAACTCACTCTATATTTTGGTGATGTAAGAAGTGAGGTTTCAGTTCAACCGCCGTTGACAGAATCAGAACTTACTGAAATTGCTTCAAAAATTGACAAGCAAATTCCGCAGGAGTTGGCAAATTTTTGGCTTACTGGTTTTCGACATTGCGACTGCACTTATATTTGCGAAGATGCAAAATCCGAGATTGTTTCGCAAATTGAAACAATCTTCGGCAGTTTTCAGGAAATTTATGGCGGCGCGTCCTTGATAGATGCAGCAGAATCCCAATACCTTCGCCAAAAGATATTTGAAAATGTGAGTTAAAAGAGCCTTGCTGCAAGCCTGAAATATGCTTTTCACCCAACTCATCAACCCCGATGATGACCACCAGGCACGCCTTTTCTTCTGCGATTCCGGCTGACAAATAAACTCCGTCGGCGTAAATGTAATAGATTTTCGCGGTTGCTCGAAATCCGCCTTTTGCCAACTCTCGTAATCGGTCTTGAAGTCTTTGTTCAAACGCGAAATCGTCGAAGGCGAAAGCGGTGCTTTTTCTCCGACCAAAAACCTCAAAGCAGGCTCAAAATCTCTGGTTGCCAAGCCTTCGATAAATAATCGCGGAAATAAATTGTTGAAGCCTTCTGCGCGTCGCTGCTAAGGCTTCACTAAGTTTGACTGAAACGCTTCGGAATTATCCGAAACTCGCGGAACTTTAACATTTAAGCCGCCGACTGCCGTTGCAACAGTCCGTCGGCGATGATGTCCGTTCCGATAACGGCGAAAGTCCTCAGAGGAAGTTTTGTCATACTTGGCACGTTGCAAAAACTCCTCAACTTCCGCTTCCAACGCCGCTTGAATCATCCTTTGAGCCACTTTCTTCCGCTTCCGCGTCGGCGTAGATTTTTTCGATAATCTCGCTGTATTTTTCATTTACGACACGACGTTTTACTTTCAGCGTCGGCGTGAGTTCGCCGCCTTCAACCGTTAATTCATTTTCGAGAAGCGCGATTTTTTTCACTTTTTCGTAATGCGAGAGATTTTTTGTCAGTTCGCCAATCTGTCTTTCAATCAAGTTAATGATGCGCGGATTCCGACAAGATTCGGCGTGAGTTTCAATTTCCAAATTTTTGTGTTTAGCATAGCTTTCGAGTTGTTCAAAATTCGGTACAATCAACGCGGCGGGAAATTTTCGCCCGCTGCCGACTAAAACAACCTGGCTGACAAAACGCGAAGCAAGAATCATTTGCTCAATCGGCGACGGCGCGATGTATTTTCCGCCCGAAGTTTTGAAAAGTTCTTTTTTGCGGTCGGTGATTTTTAGAAAACCGTCTTTGTCAATTTTGCCGATGTCGCCGGTTTTAAACCAGCCGTCTTCGGTGAAAACTTCGCGCGTGGCTTCGGGTTTATTATAATAACCGGGCATTACATTCGGACCCGAAACTTCGATTTCGCCGTCTTCGGCACTGCGGATTTCAACATTGCGAATCGGTTTTCCGACCGTTCCGAGCCGCGTATTCATCGGCGTATTCGATGTAATCACCGGCGAAGTTTCAGTCAAACCGTAACCTTGCATAATCGAAATTCCCGCGCCTGTGAAAATCAAATAAATATCGTCGGACAAAGCCGCGCCGCCCGTAATGCAAAAACGCAGTTTCCCGCCGAAAAATTCACGCAATTTTGAAAAAACAAGGCGGTCGGCGATGCTGTGTTTGACGGCTAAAAGACGCGGAATCGGTTGTTTTTTCCCGGTGCGGTAAGCGTAATCTTTGCCGACCTCAATCGCCCAATCAAAAATCATTTCCCTCGTGCGGCTTTCCTGCGCGGCTTTGATTTTCGCTTTGGCGTAGACTTTTTCAAAGATTCGCGGCACGCCGACAAAAATTGTCGGCGCAACCTCGCGCAAATTATCCGCCGCTTTGTCAATTGATTCGGCGTAATAAACCGCCATTCCGTTTAAAATATAAACATACATTCCCGAACGCTCGAAAACGTGCGAAAGCGGCAACACGGAAAGCGGTTTGTCTTTGTGCGAAAAACTGTATTCCGTCCCGGAATTCATTACGTTTGAAATCAGATTGGCGTGTGTCAGCATTACGCCTTTCGGCTCGCCCGTCGTCCCGGAAGTGTAAATCAGCGTTGCAACATCGGTTGGCTCGATTGCTTCCGACAATTCCTTTATCAAATCCGGCTTTTCCGTTTTGAGTTTTGCGCCTTCATTTTCCAGGTCTGCCAATGACATCGCGTTTTCCGCCCCGACATCGTTAAAATCAAAAAAAATGAGTTTTTCGAGCGAAGAACATTCAGGCAAAATTTCCTTAATGCGCTCAAAAGATTCCTTGTTTTGAATAAAAAACACCTTTGCGCCCGCATCATTAATTATGTAACAAACCGCATTCGGCGCAAGCGTCGTGTAAATCGGCACGTCAATTATCCCCGCAAACTGACAACCCGCGTCGGTCAATGTCCATTCAGGCGAATTTGCCGCAATCATTGCAACTCTGTCGCCTTTCCGCAAACCGAGCGAATAAAGTCCGAGCGCGATGTTTTCGATGCGCGAAAGCATTTCGTCGGAAGAAATCGCCTGCCACTTACCATCTTTTTTATAATTCAAAGCATCGGCGCGATTGTGCTTTTCAACCGCTTTCAAAAACAGTTCTGCCAGCGTCTTCGGCTCGTCCGAATAAAGCGGAACTCGCTTGACGATTTGTTTTATTCGATTTTCAGTTTTGCTTTGCATCGCTTTATTCAAGATTCAAGATTTAAGATTTAAGATTTAAGATTTAAGATTTAAGATTTAAGATTCAAGATTTAAGAGTTTAGTAGGCGAGATTTTGAATTTTGAATCCTGAAGCTTAAATCTTGAATCTTAAACTATCCTAAAACACCGCCGAAAAAGATTTTCAAAACTTCATCCGCCATCGGCGCAAGCGGATATGCTTTCTTCGACAAAATCCAATTCGTTACCATTTCGTCAAGTGCGCCGTAAAGGATTTTCGCGCACACAATCGGCTTTAAATCCGTGCGGAAAACGCCCGTCTTTTGTCCTTCCTCAATTGTTTGACGAATAATATCCAGATAATCGGCAAAACCGGCGGCGGAAAACTCTTCCATAAATTTGGTCGAACCGCGCAGTTCGACCTGGAAAACAATCGCTAAATCGCGGTCTGCGCCGAGTTTTTCCAAATGAAGTTCGGCAATGCGGCGCAATCGCTTGTCGGGTTCTTCAATTTCGGCGATTTCGCGCTTGCCTTCGCTGATAAAATTTTCCATCGCACGGTCAAAAATCGAATGCAAAATTTCGTCTTTGCTTTTGAAATAAAGATAAACCGTGCCGTCGGCGATTCCCGCTTCGCCTGCAATATCGGCGACTTTCGAGTTAAAATAACCTTTTTGCGCGAAAACTTTTATCGCGGCGCGAAGAATCGCCTCGCGTTTATCTAAAACGACGGCGCGACCTTGACCATTTGAGCGGGCTAAACGGGACATAACGATTTTGGATTTTAGATTTTGGATTTCGGATTGAAGAAATAATTAACAATTTACGTCGAAACCCGCAATCCAAAATCAAAAGTAATTATGAATGAATCATCATTCAGTTTTCTTTAAGGCTATAACAGAATGGAAAGGAAAATCAACAAAATTTTTACGAAAATCAAGTTTTGTGCAGAAAAAAAAGCGACTTCGGAAAAAATCCAAAATCGCCAATCTAAAATCCAAAATGAAAATGGCGGAGAGAACAGGACTCGAACCTGCAAGCCCGTAAGGGCGGTAGTTTTCAAGACTACTGCATTACCAATTATGCTATCTCTCCGCACGTTTGAAGCGGAAACTGAAAATATAGCGCAAAGTTACGCGATAAACAAATCAAAGCTGCTATTTTAACATTGATTTTTTGTTCAAATAAAACTTACCTGGCGACAATAATTTCCCGTGTTGTCAAATTATAACCGCCGTTGTCAACCAAATTTCCGCTTTTGTCAACCAGTTCGAGTTTGACATCGTGTTTGCCGTCAGCCCAACCCGTCAGCCAAATCGGTTGCCATTTATCAATAAACTTAGACTCGCCGCCGTCAACCGAATAACGCACGCGATATTCGCCGCCGTCGCCGACGAGTTTTGCATTCATCAACCAAAAATCAATCATAATTGCTTCGGCATCCGCACCTTTGTAATCGCCTTTCGGACGGCTGTATGTCAAAAGCGGTTTGCTCATATCAACCGCGCCTGCCGTGCTTTCCTTCATTTCTTTGCCTTCGGGCGCAGCGGAAGTGTTGGCATTTGACATCTTTTGGTTGGAATTGGTCGTCGCGGGTTTTGTCGTATCCGCGCCGCCATTTTTGACTGTAAATTTAACCATTTGAAACGCGCCGGTGTTTTTATAACTTTCGTGCCACGGGCGCGACGGGAAAACGCGCAAGGTATGTTCGCCGTCGGCGACATTTTTCAGTTCAAATTCCTGGTCGAGATTGTAATATGCTTCATACGGCTGGTTGTCCAAAATGATATGAATGTGATTTCCCATTCCCGTCTGCGGGTCTTTCATCGGTTTGTAACCCATCAATTCGCCGCCGAGTTCGAGTTTCACTTTGACGGTTGAACTACCGACGGTTGCGCCTTGTGTCGGCTCGATAAATTTCAAAATCGGCGCAGCTTTATCCTGACTGCCGCGCGAAGCCGTCATATCTTGTATCTTTTGCGGACGTTCAACTTCGGTTAAATGCTCTTCGGTCGCTTTGTGTTCACCTTCCGTCTTATGGCTGCTGTCGCTAATGTCTTTATTCGTTCCGGTGAATCCGCCGGGATTTAACTGTGTCGGTTGTTTTTGGCAAGCCGCAAACACGGCAAGCGCAACCAAAAACACAAAAAATTTTGTCAGTTTCATAATTTTCTTCTAAGTTTCGATTTTCGGCTGAAGAAAGCATATTTCTAAAGTAAAATTTAATTTTCTTGAATGTAAGTTCAAATACTGCTTAACTTCAACTTTATTAAGATAGTAACTAAGTTTTACCGTTTGGCAAAGCGTTGATGAAAGCCTAACCGACGAAAGTTTAATCAGGAATGTCAATAAAAGCAAACTATTCGATTATTCAGGTTATCAACCCGGTGTCTTTCCTGATAAGCCTTGACCAAAATAATGCTTAGATGATATTCCTAAAGACAGCTTATTTACATTTGCAAAAGTTATCTCAAGCAGTTTTGGAGACAAAAATGAAAAAGTTTAGCCAGGTTTTCTCTGGTTTATGTTTAGGACTTACACTGGTAGTTAATCTTGCTGTCGCAGCCGATAATACACCAAAACGAACAAGAAGAGCGCAAGCACCGGTCGCAATAAAAGTAGTTCCCTGGGGACCGAGCCAGGAATTAGTTGATGCAGCAAAACTGCGTGTTGAACGCAGTAAAGCGGTGCAAAGCGAATTAGGCGGAACGAAATACCGCTTGCTGGAATTTAGTTATTTGGAAAACGAAAGCAAATCACAGACGAAACAACCACCGACACGATTTCGAGTAGTTTTTTATGATTACACAAACGACCGCACAATCGCGGCAGTCGGCGATTTTGCCGGAGTTGAAGCAATTACAATCCACGAAGAATTTTATCAGCCGCTTCCGAACGATGAGGAATTTGCCGAAGCAGTTCGCGTTTTAAAGCAAACCGAAGGTTTTGGCAGTTTGTTAAAAAATGAAACGCTCAAAACATTTCAGCCGATGCCGCCGGTAACGATTTTAGATGGAACAAAAGAGCGTTTGGTTAATGTCGGTCTTAATACGTTCGGAAGTGCGGGAAAGAACGAAGTTGTCAGCGTCAGAATGAAAGACGGCAAAATAATTCGTTACGACAAAGGCGCACCCGAAACATCGTTAGCCGCGCCGACGGCGTGCGGCGTGCCGAATGCGGGACAATTTACCACCTCTAACGGCACAGCCGGACAATCTCAATTAACCGTTGTCCAGGACGGCTCGCCGCTGTGGGAAATGCTGGTTATTCGTCCGTCGGCTTCTTCGGGAACACGCAAATCGGGAATCGAAGTGCGCGACGTAAAATATAGGGGTAAATCGGTCCTTAAACGCGGACATGTGCCGGTTTTGAATGTCGAATATAGCGGTGATCAGTGCGGACCTTATCGTGATTGGCAGTATCAGGAAGATATGTTTCAAACCGCGCCGGGTTCAAACGATATTGCTCCCGGCATCCGCATTCTTCCGCCCGGACAAATTGCCCAAACCGTTCTTGATAACGGCACGGATGTCGGCGACTTCAGAGGTGTGGCGATTTATACGCAAAACGATGAAACCGTGCTGGTAACCGAACTGCAAGCGGGTTGGTATCGCTACATTATGGAATGGCGTTTTGCCAACGACGGAACGATTCGCCCGCGTTACGGTTTCGGAGCGACCAACAATAGCTGCGTTTGCACCGCTCACAACCATCACGCTTACTGGCGTTTCGATTTCGACATTGTTAATCCGACTAATAAAGTCTTCCAGGTTGAACGCGGTCGCAAATTTTTGCAGCCGATTACAACCGAATTAACCAGACTCAAAAATATTCAAACAAATCGTAGTTTGCTAATCCAAAATTCGACCGGCGACGAAGCCTATCTGCTTGTCCCAAACCTGACGGACGGCGTGGCTGACAATTTTGGACGAAGCGACTTTTGGGTTTTGCAATACAAAAATGTTCCCGGCGGCACAAATCTGCAAAATGAAATTGACGACGGCTATAATTTAACCGGCGGAAATTGTACCCAGAACGACGGAAGCTGCATCAACATCAACAAATTTATTAACGGCGAATCGGTCGTCAACCGGGACGTTGTTGTTTGGTATGGAGCGCACTTTATTCATTTGGACGGCGAAAACCGGATTAGTCCTGACCGAAGCGGCGAAGTTTTAACCGGCGACCATGTTGTCGGTCCCGATATTCGTCCGGTTCGCTGGTAGTTGATTCGTAACAATAGGACTTTATCAAGGTAAGGATTTTTTAACGCAAAGTCGCCAGGAGGCAAAGAACGCAAAGTTTTTAAAAATAATTTGACCGAATTAAATGAAGCCTGTGCGTAATTCGACTTTAGCAACTAATACTAATTCCATCGTTTGGAGTCGGTCTTTGACTGCCGCCTTTGAAAATTCAACAAACGGCGGCCAAAGACCGCCTCTAAACGGTGGAGTTTATTGATATTTAGTTACACAC
>JBPCPU010000023.1:0-8571 GCA_050998795.1 Pyrinomonadaceae bacterium | reverse complement strand
GCTCCTAATGGGTCTGCCCGACCCGCGAAGTTTTGAAAACTTCTTTTGTTTCTCAACTGAGGTGTTCTAAATTTTACGAGTTGGACTTCCCAACTAGGGCGCCCTATTTAGAGTTTCAAAGAGCCGCATAGGGAACGTCGAGAGTATTTTCAACTGCTTCGACTTTTGACCTATCGTAAGGCTATCAACATAAACGAGTTCATCACACCGCAAAGATTTATGTTGTTGGTGATGCTCATACTAATAGCATCGAAGGTTTCTGGTCGCTAGTCAAAGGCGGTATTCGTGGCGTTTATCATTCCGTCAGTTCAAAGTATCTGCAAAATTACTTCAACGAATATGCTTTTAGATACAACCGACGGAATGATATAACACCAATGTTTATTTCATTTTTGCAACAGGTTGAGAAGTCTTGCGACTAGCCTTTTTAAGACTCTTTTCAAAAGCTGGCTTGTCAAAACTATCAACTCCATCCATCTGTCTGTTTTGAAAAGGATTGTGGTTGGTAAGTTGCCATTTGTCCAATTCTGTAGCCATAGATTTTGCCGTAATTGTAATTGTTTGCTTCATTTGGTTACTCCTTTTTCATTACCCTTCTCAAGAAATAATGTTTATAATCTTACTAACAACTTCATCAATTTTAGTTTTTTTCAAAGAACCGACTCGTTTTTCGATGATGTTCGTATCAACTGTAAAAAGTCGGTTTGGTCTAATATATGAAAGTTTTGGCAAATTGCCTGTCGTAAAATCCTTATTTTTCAATTCGATGCTATAGCCATCTCCTACGTTGTGCGTGGTGATTTGACAAACAATCGCATCGTTTCTGTTTAGATGTGTAATAACTAAAGCCGGTCTTTTCTTAGCATTGCTTAAATCCGAAAACGGAAAAAGAACAACGACAACATCACCCTTTACAAATCTGCCCACGCTTCATCCTCTTCTTGTGTATTCCATTCTTCCGCAAGAACGCTTTCAGATGCTAACATAAAGTCAAAAAGTTCAACGTCATACTTTCTTTCTGTCGGAAAACTTGAATAGCGGGATTGTAGAGTATCGAAGTTTGTTAGCCGATAAAAATACTCTCCTAATTGTTCGGCTATCGTTTTTGTTGTAATTGTAATAGTTTGACTCATATTGTTATTCCTTTGATGGTTTTCCTTTATTACTCATCAAAAGCCGATGTTTTTTTCGGCAAGGAGTTTTTTCTCTTGGATGATTTTTAATCCATCGCGCTGTGTTATTACGGCTACATCTATCGCACCGCCAACACCTCTAACGCCAATACTCAAATTTTGTGCCGTAGTCGTTGTTTTTATCAAAAAAACAGCTAAATCAATACAGTCTTGCAATGGCAACACAGGAAAAGGAATCTGCAATTGTAATTGATTAAGTGCTTTTTTCAAATCATCAACTTTATTTACACTTAAATGCAAGGCTTTTGTGGCAATATCAATAATTCTGTCATCAAAGCCCTTTATCATACGTGATGCAAGTTCGTGTTGACCACCCATTGTGATACCAAAATCCTTTGTTGATGCTTGTATTGGTTTTGGCGCATTAGGTATATTGAACTCAAAAACAGTACCATAAGCCTCACCTTCGTCAAAACCGCCAACCACAAAAACCATCCCTGCAGATTGATGATTAGGTGGCATTCTGTCTTGCCATTGTTTTAAGAAAAAACCGCTAAGACGTTGCGAGAAAATTTCTACAGACAGTCTTTTATTTTCTTTCTGTAAGGCAACTTCAAATTCAGGAATTAAACTATTAGCAGTCCGAAGGTCGCTTGCTTGTCCACCAATAACAGCATCACCATAAGTAACTGCGCCTATGTAATTATTAGGTTTAGCAAAAGTAAGTAATTTTGTTGCATTATCAAAATTTACAGGTAAATGTAACATTGCTCCGTTGGTTTGAGCCATTTGCGCTGTAAGTGTAACCCTACTGTCTGCGGCAAGAACAAGTCCCTCAGAACCTTTGACGACAATTCCTAATGACATAAGTTGACTCCTAATTACTCAAGTTGATAAAGAACTATACTCTAATATAGAGTATCATTTGAATACAAGCGTTGACTAGGAAATTTTTTGATGTTTATTTTATACCTACTTTGAAGGGATAATTACCTTAAATTTTATTTTCAACAACTTTCTAACTAATAATTTTCTATGAATCGTCCCGAAAAAGAAGAATACGCCGGGTATTATGAAACATACGTTTCGCTGGTTGCGGAAATTGACATTGTTTCTGCTTTGGAAAATCAAATAAGCGAATTGCAAAATTTGTTTGCCGCAATTCCCGAACAGAAAAGTTCTTATGCTTATGCCGAAGGAAAATGGAGCATTAAACAACTTATCGGACATCTGATTGACGGCGAAAGAGTTTTCTCGTATCGCGCCTTGCGAATTTCGCGCAATGACAAAACTCCGCTGGCAGGTTTTGAAGAAAAAAGTTATATCGCAAACAGTAATTTCAGCAATGCCGAACTTGCCGATTTAACCAAAGAATTTTCGCTGCTTCGCGGGTCAAATGTCTTGTTTTTCAAAAACTTAAATGATGAAGCGTGGCTTCGCACGGGAACGGCGAGCGATGCCGAAGTTTCGGTTCGCGCTCTGGCGTATATTATGGTCGGTCACGTTCGGCATCACGCGAATATTTTGCGGGAAAGATATTTGGCGTAATGAAGTTCGACGCAATCATCATCGGCGCAGGCGCGGCAGGACTTTTTTGCGCGATAGAAGCTGGAAAACGCGGGCGTAAAGTTCTAGTTATCGAACATAACGCGCAAGTCGGGCGCAAAATAATTATTTCCGGCGGCGGACGCTGCAATTTTACCAATATTCACGCCAAAGCCGAAAACTTTATTTCAAGCAATCCGCATTTCTGTAAATCGGCGTTGGCGCGTTACACGCCACAGGATTTTATCGAACTCGTCAAAAAACATCGCATCGAATTTTACGAAAAAAAACTCGGACAGCTTTTTTGCCGTGAAAGTTCGCGGCTAATTGTCGAAATGCTGCTTGATGAATGCCGAAAAGCGAAAGTTGAAATTTGTTTAGATTGTTCGGTAAAAGAAGTTTCTAAAAATAATCTTTTCGAAATCAAAACCAATCAAGGCATTTTCACAAGCAAAAATCTGGTTATCGCAACCGGCGGACTTTCGATTCCGCACATCGGCGCAACAGATTTCGGTTACAAAATCGCCGGACAATTCGGCTTAAAAATTGTCGAAACAAAACCCGCGCTGGTGCCGTTTGTTTTCCAAAATAATTTTCCCGATAGTTTTAAAAAACTGGCAGGAGTTTCGATTGACGCGAATATCTCTTACGGCAAAGCGTCTTTCCGCGAGAACATTTTATTTACGCATAAAGGTTTAAGCGGTCCAGCCGTTTTGCAGGTTTCTTCGTATTGGAAACGCGGCGAAAAGGTTAAGATTGATTTACTCCCGACAAAAAATGCGCTTGAGATTTTGCAGGATTCACGCGAAAGCAAAAAGGAATTAACAAACTTTTTAAGCGAGTTTTTGCCGAATCGTTTTGCATCTGTTTTTTGCGAAACGGTTGTAAAATCAAAACCTTTGAAGAATTACAGCGAAAGCGAACTGGCAAATATCGCCGAAAAAATTCACGCCTGGGAAATTCCTTTTTCTGAAACCGAAGGCTACAAAAAAGCGGAAGTAACTCTGGGCGGAATTTCAACCGACGAACTTTCATCGAAAACGATGGAAAGCAAGCGCGTTACAGGTTTATATTTTATCGGCGAAGTCGTGGACGTAACGGGTTGGCTTGGCGGTTATAATTTTCAATGGGCTTGGTCGTCAGGGTTCGCTGCCGGACAATTTGTATGATTTTTAGAGATTTTTCAATTGCAGCTTTGAAATCTGTAATTGATAATTTTGCTTTGAAGTTGTAAATTTCCATTAGTATGCAAGAAAAAAAACCAACATATTTTCATATAGAACTTGAATGAAACTTGCGAAAAGTTCGCATCAAAGACTTGAAATGTTTTTTCGTGAATACTTGAACGATGAGGATTTTCGCTTGCCTGTAACTCATTTTTATGTTGGAAAATTTACACGACTTTTTACTTCTATTGTAAAGGTTCACGGAATAACCTTCGGTCGCCGGATTTATATTATGCCGGGTTTTCTTGGGCTTAATCAAAACAATCAATTGAAACTTCCCGAAAGACTTGTCGCGCACGAAATCACTCACGTTCTGCAATACAAACGCGAAGGTTTTTTCAAGTTTTTTTATAAATATCTGAAAAGTTTTTGGAGAAATCTGCGAAAAAAGAAAAGTTGGGACATCATTTCGCGGCAGGAAGCCTATTTGGAAATTCCGTTTGAGATTGAAGCCCGTGAAGTTGCTGAAAAATTTGTCGAATGGAACCGTATAAAAGTGAAAAAGGGGAAAAGTGAAAAAGGGGAAAAGGGAAGAGATTATTCATAATTTTAGGCAATAGATTTTTTCACCTTTTCCCCTTTTCACTTTTTACCTTTTTCACTTTTCCCCTTTTTCACCTTTTCACTTTTTCACTTTTTCCCTTTTTCCCTTTTTCCCTTTTATACGGTTGCCATCAGCGCATCGGTCAGTTGGTTGGCGGATTCTTCCATTTTCGCCAACATAACTTGAATTTCATCATTGTCTCCCGCATTGAGAAATTCTTCCGCTTCGCCCAAAACACCGTTAATTTCCTGCTGCTCCTCAAACGGTAACGATTTTCCGAATTCCGCCATTGCCTTTTGAGTGTTTTTGACAAGCGAATCAAGCCGATTGCGCTGCATAATCGTTTCCTTCGTTAAACGGTCTTTTTCGACGGAAGTTTCGGCTTCCATAATCAGAAGGTCTATTTCGTCCGGCGCAAGTCCCGAAGACGGCGTAATCTGCATCGCCTGTTCAAAACCGGTCATTTTGTCTTTTGCCGAAACATTGACAATGCCGTTAGCGTCAACTTCGAACGAAACATCAACCTGCGGCAAACCTCGCGGCGCAGGTGGAATGCCGACGAGTTCAAACTTTGCCAAACTGCGATTGCCGCTCGAAATTTCACGCTCACCTTGCAGGATATGAATTTCAACCGACGATTGATTGTCAACAACGGTCGTAAAAGTCATTGTGTTTTTGAGCGGAATAGTTGAATTGCGCGAGATTAGCTTGACGAACAAACCGCCGCGAGTTTCAAGTCCCAAACTCAAAGGTAAAACGTCCAACAACACAATATCTTTGATATCGCCCGTCAACACGCCGCCTTGAATTGCCGCGCCCATCGCCACTACTTCATCAGGATTGATTTCGGACGAAGGCTCTTTACCGAAAACTTCCGTCACGGTGCGGAGAATAATCGGCGAACGGGTTTGTCCGCCGACCAGAATTACTTTATCAATATCCGACGGCTGGAGTTTTGCGTCCCACAGAGCTTTTTGACACGGCTCGACTGAAGCCTCAACCAAATCCTGCACGAGTTCTTCAAATTTTGCCCGCGTCAAAACCGTGTTGATATGTTTCGGACCCGAAGCGTCCGCCGCGATAAACGGCAGATTGACGGTTGTTTCCGAAACGGAAGACAGTTCGCATTTGGCGCGTTCCGCCGCTTCCTTCAAACGCTGCAGAGCAAGTTTGTCGCCTTTTAAATCAATGCCGTTTTCGAGCGTAAATTTTTCCACCAGCCAATTTATAATGCGCTGGTCAAAATCTTCGCCACCCAAAAATGTGTTGCCCGAAGTGGAAAGAACCTCAAAAACACCGTCGTTGATTTCCAAAATCGAAATATCGAATGTTCCGCCGCCGAGGTCATAGACAACAACTTTTTCATTCTTGTTTTTGTCAAAACCGTAAGCAAGCGCGGCGGCTGTCGGCTCATTGATGATGCGCTCGACTTCCAAACCCGCGATTTTTCCCGCGTCGCGTGTCGCTTGTCGCTGCGCGTCGTCAAAATAAGCCGGAACGGTGATAATCGCTTCGGTAATTTTATCGCCTAAAAACTCTTCCGCCGCAAGTTTCAGCCGCTGCAAAACAATCGCCGAAATTTCCGGCGGACTATAAACGCGGTCAAGCACACGGATATGTGCGTCGCCGTTTGGTGCTTCGACAATATCAAACGGCACGGTTTCGCGCATTTTTTCAACTTCCGGCGACTCAAATTTGCGCCCGATGAGACGTTTGACAGCGTATAAAGTATTCGCCGCATTCGTAACCGCCTGCCGCTTGGCAATTTGCCCGACCAGTCGTTCGTCCTTTTCCGTGAACCCGACCACCGAAGGCGTTGTTCTGCCGCCTTCTTTGTTCGAGATAATCTGCACCGCGCCGCCTTCCAAAACGGAAACGCAGCAGTTAGTTGTGCCTAAATCTATGCCAATTACTTTACTCATAATTTTTTTAAGTGATAAGTGATGGGTGATAGGTGATAAGTGCGGATTTGTCTTTATTTATCACCTATCACTTATCACTTTTTGAATCACTTGTTGAAACTTTAACCATTGCCGGACGAATTACTTTTTCGTCAATTCGATAACCGCGAAGGAATTCCGCCGTTACGGTGTGCGGCGGAAACTCATTTGTTTCTTCGGCAGCAACGGCTTCGTGAAGATGCGGGTCAAAAATCTCTCCGACGGAAATAATCGGCTGAACGCCCATTTCCGCCAAAACTTCATTCATCTGCTGATTAACAAGAACAATTCCTTCAAAAAATTGCTGAAAATCCTGTGTTTTTCCTTCCGAAAAATTTGTTGTCGAACTTAAAGCCCGATTCATATTATCAAGCACGGGCAACATTTGTTGGGCTAAATTACCCAATTGATTACGAAAAGTTTCGCTTCTTTCGCGCTCGGTGCGGTTTTTGTAGTTATCAAAATCAGTTTGGCGGCGGCGGGCGAGTTCAAACAATTCGACACGCTCGGTTTCAAACCTGGAAATTTGATTTTGTAAATTGGAGATTTCATTTTTGAGTTTGATAACTTCGGCAGGATTCGGCGCGGAACTTTTTGCAGTCGCCGGTTTAGGCGGTTTTTTGACGACAGGAATTTCCGCCATTAGAGATTCAGCGATATTTATATCATCGAAATCGCTTTCTTCAACTTCGATGACTAATTCGGACGAAATATGCAGGTCTTTTTCCTTCGCTTCCAATTCCTTGATAAAATCGTCAATTGAAAGCGAATTGTCCGCTTCGATTTCTTCTGTAAATTCTTCCATATTTTGTGAATCTTGATTAGAGTTCATTTTAATAGGTTTGCTTCTGTGTTTTTGTCGTTAAATTTTTGAGTTTTCCTGCATCACTAACTTTTCGAGGATTTTCGCCACGTAGCTGACAATCGAAATCATTCTGGCATATTCAATTCTGGTCGGACCTAAAACGCTCAAAGTTCCCATCGCTTCGCCGTTGCCGATTCTGTATGGCGCAGTGATCAGCGTGCAATTTTGCAAAGAAGAAGCGGTGTTTTCACTTCCGATGACAACCTGCACATTGCCTCTCAGCGAAGCATCCCGCGCAATACATTCGGTCAGGATTTGCACCAGGCGCGATTTTTCCTCAATCGTGCGAATAAGCTGGCGCAGACGTTCCATATCGGCAAAATCCCGCTTAATCAACATATTCGATGTGCCGTCAACATAAACATCACCGAGATTATCTTCCTCGCTTTCGATGCTTTGCGAGCAAATAATCATCGCCGTTTGCAGTAATTTATCAAAAAGCGCGGTTTCTTCGTGCATCAATTCCAAAATCGCCGCCCGAATTTCCGCCAAACTCTTGCCGCCGAATTCCGCATTCAGATAACGCGCCGTGCGTTCGAGTTCGTCCTGACTAAACGATTCATCAATATGTATGACTTTGTGCTGGACAATATTTGACGAAAAAACGAGAATCACAAGAATGCGATCTTCCGCCAACTTCACAAACTCGATATGCTGCAAACCGTTTTCGACGAACGACGGCGAAACGACGATGCCGACATTCTCCGACAAAGTTGAAAGCAGCCGCGACACATTCTCCATCAAATGCCCGGACGTCCCCGTGCCTTCGGTTTGCGCGCGCGATGAATTCAAGACGCGCTCAATCGAAGCGATGTCGGCGCGCGACAAACGCGCATCGCTAAGCAGATGGTCAACGTAATAGCGATAGCCTTTGTCGGTCGGCGTTCTTCCGGCGGAGGTGTGCGGCTGTTCGACAAGTCCGGCTTCTTCAAGTTCGCCCATCACATTGCGAATCGTCGCCGAACTCCATCCGGCTGACCCCGCGAAACGCTCCGCCACCGTCTTTGAGCCGACGGGTTCGCCCGTCACCAAATGCTCTTTGATGATCGCCGACAAAATCGCCTGTCCACGCGCGTCAAGCAGTTGTTCGGTGTGACCTGAATTTGTTACGGTGCGTATCGTCATTATCGCCAGATGTCGCCAGTGAAAATTTATGGGGATGAAGTCGCGCTAAAACTAACAGGAGTGAGCTAACATTCGCGTCCGTTCGGCGGACTTCAATCTACTTTATACTTTTATCGGTGTTTTCATCAAGCTATTTTTATGCGATATATCTAAAATCACCAAAAGGTAATGTTATTCGCAGTCGGTTGCATGA
>JBPCPU010000003.1:0-5312 GCA_050998795.1 Pyrinomonadaceae bacterium | reverse complement strand
ATAAAACGGACTTACGTCAAAAGAAAATTAATAATTCGGGAATACCAAATAAGGAGAAATAGATGGCACATTTTACAAATGCACAGGGAATACGCATTTCCGGGCAAAACCTGGAAGTACAAATTGGTGAAAGTAAAGAGATAGGTTTGTGGGGCTTTCGTGATTTTAATGGACAACCTCTCACTGTGGATGTAATGACGGGCAACGGGCAGCAGTGTTCTGAAATCGCCAGTGTGTATCAGATTAGAGAGCAAGGAGATACGCGGTTTTATCGGGTTCGCGGAGTACGCGCCGGAAACGGTCGGATTGATGCAATCACGGGCAGTTTAAATTCGTGGGACAATATGAATCTGACTGTTTCGGGATCATCCTCGCCTCTGAGCAACTTAGTAAAAGCACTTGATGACAAGTCATTAACGATTAATCGAGGCGATGCAAACGTAATTCGTTCGGTGGCTGACGGTTCAACAACAATCTCTATTGACCCGCAGATAGTGAATTTATTAAATAATCTGCTGATGTTCGGAAACTTAGATATAATGAGTTTGCTGCGACGCGGTCAAAGTCAGCACGGCGTTGTCAGCGGAAACCACGTAACGTGCAAGGCAGTTGATATTCAGGGCTATCGCGGCATTCCCGTGCGACTTCGACCTAAAGACGTAGCAATCAATGTTGTGTGTTTGATTCTGGCGCGGTTTCCTGAAGGACAGTTTGATTTGGGATTTCCAAGACCGGTTGGCGGTGCGACAGGATTTCATCCTCCCGACGATGTATTTTTTTCCGTGCCGGATGTAGCCACGGCGCAGCAATGTTGGGACGGAACTATCAGCCGCTCTCTGAATCAAATGTTACAACCGGCTCAAGATAGAGTGCGTTTGGCTATGCCAGCGAATACGCGATTCCGTATTCTTTATCCGGACGGGCTTAATCACTTGCATGTGTCTGTAACGCGCAATCCCATTTAAAACTGACTCTCGAAGTTTTCGCAGGATAATCGTATCCGCAATTTAAAGAGCTAAAGCGCAATTGCTTAACCAAAACCCGGAAAATCGGTAGTGAATCAAAAGTAATTCTGAAAGAAATTTTTGCCGCCGCCGACACGAGAGAATTCGCCGGGTTTCGCTCTCGTTTGCTCATCGTTCCTCTGCTGAGTCTTTGCGCCTGTGCGGTGAAGGCTACTCACTCGTGCCGGTTAATTCCAGCGTTGAACTTCTTTTATTTCTTCTTCCCTACCAACTAGAAACAAATAAGAATACATTGCAATTCCGGTTAAAATTCCCGTGCCGAATTTGACGAATGGCGGAAGCGCGGACGGCGATAGAAAACCTTCGATAATTCCCGCAACAACGAGCAAACACGCGCAACCGATTGCCAGCCGCACGGCTTCGAGTCCGTTTTTTTTCAATGCTTCGGTGCGCGTCAAATCTCCCGGATTTATCAGCGAATACCCGATTAACATTCCCGCGCCTGCCGCGATAAAAATGCAGGAAAGTTCGATAACGCCGTGTCCGACCATAAATGTAACGAGTTCGCTGCCAAAACTCGGATTGACTTTGTAGCAAACGCCCAAAACTCCGCCGATGCTTAATCCGTTCATTATCAGAACATAAATTGTGCCGATGCCGAAAAACGCTCCGTAAGCGAAAGCCATCAGAGAAACTAGAATGTTGTTGGTCAAAATCTCGCTTGAGCCGATTTGATTGGCATCGTTCAAACTGAGCCACCATTTGTCGTCGGCTTGCGCGGCATATTGAATTCCGGTTAAACCAAGCCCGTCGGCAAATTTCAAATCGTTGTAACACAAAATAAAAGACGCGATGCCGAAAAACGTGAAAACCGCGAAAGCCAGCGCGATAAATTTCCAATTTCTGCGAAACGCTTGCGGGAAATCCCTGGCAAAGAAATTCCAGATAAGATTTGCGCCCTGACCTTCGGCGCGATAAATTTTGCCGTGAGCGCGGATAACAAGGCTGTTGAGGTAATTGACGAGTTTCGGGTCGCGTGTTTCGACGCGGGCAATCGCCAAATCAGAAGCGGCGCGACGATAAAGTTCGCCGAATTCGCGCACTTCCAACCGCGAAAGACCGCGCAGGGACGAAGTTTCCAAAATCGAAAGCAAATCTTCCAATCTCTGCCAATTATTTTTTCGCTCGTTGATGAAACGATTCATATTGATTTCAGATTGTAGATTTTATACGGTGTTTTGACAAGAATCTGTTAAAAAGTAAGTCTTGAAAAGTCTGGGAAGTCTGGGAAGTCTAGGAAGTCTGGGAAGTCTGAAATGGTAATTCATTGAAGCGTGTGCAAATTAAAGTTATTTGATTTTTAACATTTAACCTTCGGAATAGCTGATAGATAATAGATGATAGCTGAGAGATTTTTGACTCCTCATCTATCATCTATTATCTTTCAGTTATCAGCTATTCCGAAGTGATTTTCTAATTTGCACAGGCTTCATTTAACTTCCCAGACTTCCCAGACTTCCCAGACTTTCAAGACTTCCCAGACTTCCTAGACTTTCAAGACTTTCTCAATCTGCGGCGTGATGGAAAATTTATCATAGAGCGGCTTTCTTTGATAAATGAGTGCGAGAACATTTTGCGTGACGGCGCGATAGGCATTGGCGAATTTCGGATTATTGCCGAGTTTTTCAAAAATGCGCCGGAGCGTTTCGTTGATGCCGGCGACAAAAAGCGTTGCGCTTACTTGCTCGTCCATTGAAACCTTTCCGTTTTTATAATTGAAAGCACCTGAAACCGGACTCAAAAAAGGATAATCTGCTGAAATTTCCGTCCGCGCCTTTTCAAAAGCCGTCGGAAAATCAAGATTTGCTTCGGCTAAACTCTTATCAATCGTGTTTAAAAGTTCGGCGGTTAAATCAATCAATGTTCGCCAATCAGGGGCGGAAATCCCGGTTTGTTTGGCTTTAGCTTCAACTCTGTTACTCAATTCAAACGGAAATCTCGGCAGTTTCAAACCCGGTTTCGACAAGTTTTCGGTAAGCGGTGATTTTTCATCGGAAATCATCTTTGCCTTGGCAGGTTGAAACGGTTGAGCCGCGACGTTTTTTTCTTTAATTGTTTGTTCGGTTTCTTCGACGACGGGTTCTTCCGTTACTTCAACTTTTTGATAAACGTGAATTATTCCACCCGGTTCTCGGGCGCGAATCAAAAGTCGCTGCAAGGCTTCCTCGCCTTCGGAAATGCGTCCGGCAATTTGGTCATGTTCGCGCACCTTTATTTGATTTTCCGCCGTCAAAGTAATGTCGGCATCATAACCGCTGAGTTCGACGCGCACGCCTCCGACAAATTGCCGACGGCGCAGATATTTAAGTAAAGCTGACAAATTAACAAACGACGTATCTAAATTCTCGTGAATCGGACGATTTTTCATTGAATTATTAGAAAAGATTGAATTGTATAAGTTTAATAAATTTCTCCGGCAAGTTTAGTAAATTGCTCAGGCAAGCGCAATTTTCAAAAGTTTTTTTTACTTATTTTTTTACTTATTAAGACAAAAACTGCTAATTTCGCACAATTTCCATTGCATCTTTTTTCATTTTCAGTCAAAATTCGCAAAACGCAGCAGTTTGCTTGTGAATTTAAGATTTAAGATTTAAGATTCAAAATTCAAAATTCAAAACTGAATCTTAAATCTTAAATCTTAAATCTTGAATCTTGAATCTTAAATTTATGAATACATTATTTCGCAAAAAATCTATTGCACAAATTCAAGCCGATGCCGCCGCCGGTTTGACCGAACACGCGCAGGAAACGGTCGGCGGTGAAGGCGGCGGTTTGCGGCGGACGCTCGGCGTTTTAGATTTAACTTTAATGGGAATTGCCGCGATTGTCGGCGCGGGCATTTTTGCAATGATTGGCAAGGCATCGTTCGACGGCGGACCGGCGGTAATTTTTCTGTTCGTTTTTACGGCGATTGCCTGCGGATTTTCCGCCTTGTGTTATGCGGAGTTTGCCTCGCGCATTCCCGTTGCGGGTTCGGCTTATACTTACGCTTACGCTTCGATGGGCGAGATTATCGCGTGGATTATCGGCTGGGATTTGATTGTCGAATATGCCATCGGGAACATTGCCGTCGCCATTTCCTGGAGCGATTATTTTACCGGACTTTTAAGAGGTTACGGCATCAATATTCCGCTGAATCTGACAATGGATTTTCTGACGGCGAAACGCGGATTTGCCGCCGTACAGGAAGAAATCGGCAGCGGCGCAACACTCGAAACTATTCAAACGGCTTGCTCGAGTGTCGGTGCGGCGATAAATTGCGGACAACTCGACGCTTCGACAGCCTGGGCAAATGCGCCGCACCTCGCGGGCATTCCGATTATCGCCGACCTTCCCGCGCTTTTAATTACGCTGGTGATAACTTCGCTGGTTTATATTGGTATTCGTGAATCAAAAGTTGCGGCAAATGTAATGACGGTTTTGAAAATCGGCGTTGTTCTGCTCGTGATTTTGTTGGGCGCGTTCTACGTTCATCCTGAAAATTGGTCGCCGTTTGCGCCGAACGGAATATCAGGCGTGATGAAAGGCGTGGCGGCTGTTTTCTTTGCGTATATCGGTTTTGACGCGCTTTCGACGACTGCCGAAGAATGCAAAAATCCGCGCCGCGATTTGCCGCGGGCGATGATTTTCTCGCTCGTCATCTGCACGATTTTGTATATTTCTCTGGCATTGGTTTTAACGGGAATAGTCAATTATACGCAGCTCAATGTCGGCGACCCGCTGGCTTTCGCGTTTGGAGAAACCGGCGCGAATATCCCGTGGGTTGCGGGAATTATTGCCGTCAGCGCGGTGATTGCTTTAGCGACGGTTTTTCTGGTTTTCCAAATCGGACAACCGCGTCTATGGATGGCGATGAGCCGCGACGGGCTGATTCCGAAAATTTTCTCGTCAATTCATCCGAAATTTCACACGCCCTGGTTTGCAACGATTATTACCGGCTGCGTCGTAGCGATTCCCGCGCTGTTTATGAATTTGACGGAAGTTACGGATTTGGCGAGTATCGGAACGCTGTTCGCTTTCGTCGTCGTCTGCGCCGGAGTTTTGTTCAAAGACAAGGAATTCGGACGCGAAAACCGTTTTGTGCCGTATATCAACGCGCAGTTTATTTTGCCTGTTTTGTTTATTATCGCTCTGTTTTTAAGCGTTTATACGAGCGGCGTGAGCGCGATTGCCGAGCAAAATAAACCTGCCGAAACGACGAAAGTTGAAGAAACAACGAAGACGGATTTAACCGATGTCAAAACCGACGCGACTTTGCCGCCCGAAGAAACCGAGCCGCAAATATCG
>JBPCPU010000256.1:0-5176 GCA_050998795.1 Pyrinomonadaceae bacterium | reverse complement strand
GTGCAGATAAACCAGGCGTTTCCCGTAACTTCTTCGGAAACACGCATATAATCGTCGTTCTCAAACCGCGCCACGCCGCCGATTTCCGTGTTAATCCAAAGTTTTTCTTCGACGGCTCGCATCGTATTTTTGACAAGTTTATCTTCCGCGCCGAACGCGCCGAAATAAAATGTCCCGAAAAGCGATGCGTCAATTGTCGTATCGGCTTCAAAATGTTCGTTGCCGTTAAACTGCAATGAGCGTAAAAATCTACCGAGTTCCTCGCTGTAAAGATGTTCTCGCATTGCTTCGACAATCTCGTTTGCCATATTTTCGTATTTTTCAGCACGTTCGTTTTCGGCAAAAAGATATGCGAACTTCGCCGCCGCGCGAAGTCCGCCGACAACTGAAGCACAGGTAAAAGTATGAATTCCGCGACGGTCTTCCCAGAGATTCCACGAAGGTTTCGGCAATTTCAAATTTTCATCGCGGAAATTCACCATAAAATCAGCGCATTTCGTAATCAACGGACGATATAGGCTGCGAACAAATTCAATTTCGCGGTATTTATCGTAATGCTGCCACAACGCCCATAAAACCAGCGCAGTTTCGTCTTCCTGAATCGGCACGAGTTTTTTCTTTGCCCGAACGTCCCAAGCCGCGTGCCAACCCGACGCAACCGTTCCGTCCGCATTATATTTTTGCAAAAAGTAACCGTCGGAATGAACAATTTCGGCGCATAATTCAAAAAACCTGCGGGTAAAAAACGGATAACCGGCAAGGTCGAGCGCGTTAGCAACCAACGCGCCGTCGCGTGTCCAGAGATAACTGTAATGGTCGGTGGCGCGGTCGGTTACGTCCGAATCGTTCGCCGCCAAAATCGCGCCGCCGTTGTCCAATTGCGTGCGAACAACCAGAACCGAACGCTTGTAAATTTCGACAACTGCGGGCGATAAATCGGCAAAATCCCTGTCATTTTTATTGACCCAAACGCGCCAGTAGTTTTCCGTATAATTGAGATATTGCTGCGGTCTTTGCTCAAGAATATGCTGATTAAGCCGACAAACTTCGGCGTGCGAAGTTCCCGCTGCAATCCAATAAAAAATTTCGTATGTCGCCTGTGCTTCAAGCGTAAAATTTAGCTGAATGGTCGAATCTACCGAGCCTTCCGTAATCGCCCTGCCATTTAAAATTCCGTCTTCGGCATCGCGCCAAGTTCCTTCGTTGTCGCGGAAAGCCTTTCTGCCGGTCGTGAAAACATCGAAATGCGGTTCAGTGTTGATAAGAAAATAGCGATGTTTTTTGTAGTGAATCAGTGCAAAACTTTCCGGGTCATAAAACGCCGTATCGCCGAACTTGTTTTCGTAAATGCGGAAATCGTGGTGCAGAAAGATGCGAATTTCACGGTTTGAATCAAGCAGATTGCTAACGCGAATACGCCGCAAAAAGATGTTCTCGTGGCTGGCAACCGTGTCATTGCAAACGATTTCCAAACCTAAATTTTCATTGATTAATTGAACATTCGTAACCAGCGTTTCGCTTAAGTAACACAATTTTCTTTTCCATTCGTCCGCAAAAATCCACGAAAATTCGCCGTCCGCCCAAACGCCGAAGCGAAACGGAAAACCTTCCGTATGATTTTCCTGCCCGACGTGCGGAAAATAAATGTCGCGGATTTGGTATTTATCGTCAAATGTTACAAGCAAAGAACCGTTTCCAACAGGTATGTCGCGCATATTCTTTAAATTGTCAGAACGCTTTTTATCAGATTTGGAGCTACTTTGTCTAACCGGGTATCATTTGTCCAAAACTCGTCGCAATTGTGATGAATGGCAGTGGCGAGATGCAAAGCATCTGGCGTTTTTAAGCTGGGAAAATCTGCGCGAAGATGAGCGGCTTGATTGAAAACTTTTTTACTGAGCGAAACACTTTTCGCTTTTCTGAACCAGGCACTGAATTTATTAATCAATAATTGATTGTTTTTGCGAAAAGGCATCACGAAACATTCCATTTCCGACAAGTCGGAAACGACGAAAATCAAATCGAATCGGGTAGAAATATAGCTTTCCAAAAGAGGCGCGAAAATCGGATGTTCTTCGATAAGATAAATCACCAAACAAGAATCCAGATAAACGTAAATAGATTTTAATCCCACGATTCCCGCCCCTCCGTAATTTGGGCTTCGATTTCTTCCGCGCTTGGACGAGAAGATTCAGGAAGTCGATTATTTTGCAGAAACTCCAAAATTTGTTTCGAGTTTCCTCTTTCTTCCGCGTCGCCGTTTGTTTCTTCCAAAACGGTAACAATCGCGCGACTTTTTTTCGACACGCGCACGGGTTCGAGCAATCTGATTTGACCGCTCGCATCAATTTCGGCTTCGACGGTTTGTAACATAATTTACCTCGCCATAAAAAATTTCTTCCTGGATTGTAGCATTAGTTTTGGCGGGTTGACAGAACGCGAAAACGCGCCGAATCGAAACGGAAAGCCTTCCGAATGATTTTCCTGCCCGACGTGCGGAAAATAAACGCGAAAAAGCGCGAAATTTGTCTGAATTATTACAATGTTCCGATTTTTTTTCGCGTCTTTTCGCCTTCGCGGGCAAATTTCTTATTTTCGATAATGTCTATTATATGAACGATATCTTAACCAACAAATTTGTAGCCAAATCCGTGAACGGTTTGGATAAACTGCGGATAGTGTGGATTGTCTTCGAGTTTTTGCCGCAGCCAGGCAATATGAACATCAACCGTGCGCGTCGAGGGCATCGCGTCGTAACCCCAAACTTCATCAAGCAATTCATCGCGTTTTAAAACTTCGCCGCGGTGTTCGATTAAATACTGCAAGAGTTTGAACTCCAACGCCGAAAGTTCAACAAGTTCATATTCTTTTTTGACGACGGCGCGACGAAAATCAATCGAAACATCGCCGAAACGAAATGAATCAATCGAACTTTGGTTAGTATTCGGAGAACGGCGCAGAAGGGCTTCGATGCGAGCCGTGAGTTCGATAATTTCAAAGGGTTTTGTAAGGTAATCATCCGCGCCGAGTTTTAAGCCGAGAACTTTGTCAATCGTTTCGCCTTTTGCGGTGAGCATCAAAATCGGAGTTGAAATTCCCTTTTGACGCAAATCACGGCAAACGTCCAAGCCGTTCTTTTTCGGCAGCATCACATCCAGAATTATCAAATCAAAGTTTTCATCCAATGCCAAAGAAAAACCTGTTTCGCCGTCCGTTGCAGTTTTCACGTCGAAACCTTCGCTTTGCAAACGGTCGGTCAGCGTAATGATTAAACCTGCTTCGTCTTCGATTAATAATACTTTCATAAGAATTTTTCACCGCAGAGGACGCGGAGGACGCAGAGTTTTTTTAGTCACGAATTACACGCGCTAACACGAATTAAAAATTTATCCTGTTAATCCTGTCTATCCTGTTTAAATTTTCTCTGCGTCCTCTGCGGTTAATTTTTTCCAACCGGAATCTCAATCGTGAACCGGCTTCCCTTTCCAATTTCGCTTTTTACAGAAATCTTTCCGCCGTGCGCTTCGACGGTTTGTTTCACTAAACTCAAACCCAAACCGTTGCCGTGAATCTGCGCGTCAACCACCGATTTGGTGCGGTAAAACGGCTCGAAAATTTTGCCGATTTCCCTTTTATCAATGCCGATGCCTTTATCTTCGACCGCAATTTTTACTTGTCCGCCGCCGTTTTCCGCCGAAATTTTCAGCCATTTATTGCCGTTACCGTATTTGACGGCGTTGGTAATCAGGTTTTGAATCGCGCGGCTCAAAGCGTTTGTGTCCGCCGAAACTTTCGGCAGATTTTCCGCGATGTTTTCTTCCAGCGTGAAATCTTTTTCCCGTAAAAGCGGCTGACATTCGGCAATTGCGTTTTCGATAGTTTCCTTCACGTCGGTTTCACGCAAATCATATTTTTTCCGACCTGAATTCGCGCCCGCAAACTCCAAAATTTGTTCAACCATTGCCGAAAGTTTTTTGCCTTCGCCTTTGATTAAAGCGCCGTACTTTTCGACTTGTTTCGGCGAATTGACAACGCCGTCGGTTAAGTTTTCGCCTGCCGAATAAATAACGGCAAGCGGTGTGCGAAATTCGTGCGAAACTGCGGAAACGAAATCAATCTGTCTTTGCGCGAAGAGCTTGGCGCGTTGCCCGGAAAGAAAAATCAGCACGACGCTTGCCGCCAGAAGCGACAAAATGCCGAAACTGACTGCCAGATTTTTATTCCGTGTTTTGCCTACAAATTGCGCCAGCGAACCGTCTTCGTGCTGAACATTTAATGTCCACACGCCGTCCGTCGGCGTTTCGTTTCCTTCAAAAACACGGACGCGCGGCTTTTCATTATTCAATATATTTATTTCTACTTTTTTATTTTCGCTCTTCGGGTTTTTACCGCCGACGGAAGTTTTTTCAACGCGGCTGAAAACCATATTTGTATGTTCGCCGCGAACCGAAGGAAGCACGTCTTTATTGGCAAAGAAAACAAAATTTTCGGGCGAGAGATTAAAAATTTTCGCGGCTGCGTCGCTTGCGTCAACATTTTGCGTCTGGAAAATCGTTTGATTATCACTGCCGACAACTGCAAGTTTGTAATTCGCGCTTTCGCTTTCGGAAAAATACTTTTTCACCAAATCGGGGAAAATCTGTTTTTCGATGATGTTTTTATCTAATTTGATAAATAAAATGCCGTATTTTTTGCGCGAAATAATCGGTGGCGGAATTTCTTCTTTGTCGTTTTGCGTGGTTTTAATAAGAATTTTCCTGATTTGACCGTTTTCGTAAATTGGCATCAAAAGCGCGGGAATGGTTTCGTCAATCGCATCAAATTTTTTGTCATCAGAAATGTTTTGCTGTATTTTAGTTAATTCTTCACTCCATTCAGTCGGATCGAAGGCGCGTTTTTCCGCGTTGTAATGCAAAGGATTTGAGTCTTTTTCGCCTGAAATGAAATAAAAATCCGTAATCAAATTCGGATAAACTGTTTTCTGCCGCCAAAAATCATAACGCTCGTTAAACGCCGCCCAATTCTGCCCGCGCCAAACCGTATCATCCAATTGAAAATTAAAATAAGCGGTTTGCATCTCGCGGTTAAAATCTTCGGCAAAACGCTGCGTGTCGGTTTGCAGATTGCGTTCCAGACGCTCGCGCTCGGATTGGCTGATTTGTCCGAGCCATTGATA
>JBPCPU010000238.1:0-8967 GCA_050998795.1 Pyrinomonadaceae bacterium | reverse complement strand
AGTTTAGAAATTCGTGCAGAACATTTTCCGTCGTGATCAGAGGCGCGTCGCCAATCTCCGCTTCGACCGCCAGAGCAAATTCGTGCCACTGGTCTTTCGGATTAAGAACCGCCGCAAAATGGAGCGTATCAACAAAAATCTCGTTCATTTTTTCGGATTTCCGTAGGTATAGTGGTCGAGATTAGACGAGCCGTCTTCAGGAAGCGCGGCGAGTTCTTCGGGCGATAAGTTTCCGAAATGTTTCTCTACTAATTCGTGCAGTTTTCTTATCGGCGGCTTCCTTTGCCGCAGATTTTCGACAAATTCTAAAACTTCTTTTTGCTGCTCAAGCGGTAAGGTTTGAACTTTTTCCTGAATCGCGGTTTCCAAATTCATTGTGCTTTTTCTCCTTCACAACTTAAATTCGATTTTAAAATTTTAACACAAATCCACGACAAAAGGCACGAAAGAGCCAAAAATGCCGAATGCTTTCGTAAAAAAACATTCGGCATTTCCAGTTCAAAAAGGAGATGAATTAGAGTAGCAACCCTTCATCGCCATATTTCAGCGATATTGGTTGCGCGTTGAGAAATTTTGTCAAAAAACAATCCCAATCAGGATTACAATATATTATTCGGAAGAATGAAGAATTTAGATGCAAAAATTTAAGGAAAATTTAATAAAAACACTTAAACTTACTGTTCACGGTTATTTGCAAATGCTTTTTTTTACCAGGTAACTGCAATTATGTATTTGAAAACATTCATTTGCTTGACTTTGCGCTTTCTCAAATCTTAAAACCCGGTAAATTGTATTTCGTTTGCAGTGATGAGAGAATACAAATTCACCGCCGCGCTGATTGGAAATAAATGTTCCGTTTTTCGCGTATTAAAGTGTTTGAATTATCGAATTAAAATGTCCGCAGAAGCAATAAAACAAGAAGAAGAAGCGATTGAAAAAACTTACGATCTGCGCGTAACCAAGCGTTTGCTGCGTTATCTTAAACCATATTGGCGATTGGCGGCGGTTGCGCTTGTATTGACGTTTCTGACAAATATCTTAATCAGTTTGCAGCCGTATTTCACCAAAGTGGCGGTTGACGATTTTATCACGCCGAAGAAAACCGAAGGCATTTGGCTGTTCGCATTTGCTTTCTTTTGTCTTTTTTTATTTCGCTTTATTTTCTCGTATATTCAAGAAATTTTGCTCAACGTCGTCGGGCAAAAAGTAATGTTTGACTTGCGAACGCAGATTTTCACCAAACTCCAGCAGCAGGAAGTTGCTTATTACGACAAAAATCCGGTTGGACGAATTATTACGCGCATAACTTCGGATGTTGATGCGCTGAACGAACTTTTTACGTCGGGCGTGATTGATGTTTTAGGCGATTTAGTGATTATTTTTGCGATTATCGGGATGATGTTTTGGCTTGATTGGAAACTCGCGCTTGTTTCTTTAATTACCGTTCCGCTCCTTTTTGCCGCAACAAATTGGTTTCGCAAACATGCCCGCAACGGTTTTGACAAAGTGCGGACGCGCACCGCCAAACTTAATGCTTTTTTGCAGGAACATATTTCGGGAGCGCAAACCGTTCAGCTTTTTAACGCCGAACGAAAGGCGCAGGATAATTTTCACGACATCAACGACGAATACCGCGACGCAAACATCGAAACCGTTTATTATTATTCGATTTTTTATCCGCTGGTTGATTTTATCGGCGCGGTCGGTATCGCGTTGGTTATCTGGTTTGGCGGTTATCAAATTTTGACCGGAGTTTCGGCAAGCGCAAATGCGCTAACCATCGGAATTGTGATTGCTTTTATTCAGTATTCGCAGCAGCTTTTTCAACCGATACGCGACCTTTCGGATAAATTTAATGTACTGCAAGCGGCGATTGTCGCATCGCACCGGATTTTTCTTCTGCTTGATTTGCCCGTGCAGGTCAAAACGCCCGAACAGCCGAAAAAATCTGGAAAAGCCGTCGGCAAAATCGAATTTCAAAACGTCTGGTTCGCGTATAAAGAAGAAGATTATGTTTTAAAAAATGTTTCGTTTTCGATTGATGTCGGCGAATCAATCGCGCTGGTCGGTCATACAGGTTCGGGAAAAACTACTGTTACAAATCTTTTGATGCGTTTTTACGATGTGCAGAAAGGCAAGATTTTGCTTGACGGCGTTGACGTGCGCGATTGGGATTTGGAATCTTTAAGGGCGAATTTTGCGGTTGTTTTACAGGATGTTTTTCTCTTTAGCGGTTCGCTTGCCGATAATATCCGGCTTGGCAATAAAGAAATTTCCGACGAAAAAATCCTTTGGGCGGCACGGGAAGTTCACGCTGATGAATTTATAAATAAATTGCCTGAAAATTACAAATCTTTAGTAAAAGAACGTGGCGCAGGACTTTCCGTTGGACAAAAACAACTGATTTCCTTTGCGCGGGCGTTGGCGTTTGAGCCTTCGATTTTGGTCTTGGACGAAGCGACAAGTTCGATTGACACCGAAACCGAACAACTGATTCAGCAAGCCGTTGACCGCGTGATGCAGGCAAGAACTTCGCTAATTGTTGCACACAGACTTTCAACTATTCAAAAATGTGATAGAATACTGGTCTTCCATCATGGCGAACTGCGTGAAGCAGGAACACACAACGAACTCCTGGGCAATCGCGGACTTTATTGGCGGCTTTATCAACTGCAATATGTTGAAGATAAATTGGAAAATCCGTCTGTAAATGTCGAAAATCGAAATTTAAGTTTGGAATCCGGCAGTGTCGGTTAATTAACATTTGTTTAACGAAAAGTTTCAAATAGAAACTGGAAAAACTGTAAAAAGTTATTTATAATAGCAATTTAATAATGTCCCCCGAAACAATAAAACACGTAGATTTAATAAGCCGATGTGAAAACGTAATGGACGAAATTTTTACACGGTGCGCCCGAAATGCGCCGAATTTCGGCGTTTTGGTTGATTGTTTCAAGGAATCTTTACGCAAATCAACTCGCAAATATCTTGTGGTAAGTTCAATCGAAACGGCGACGATTGAAGAAATACACGATTTTTTAGGGCAAATTCAAGCCGATGATTTATTTCTGGCTTTGGCGTGTGCTAACGGAAATGAGCGTGCCTGGTGGGAATTCGACCAGCAACACCGGACTTATTTGGAAAGAGTCGCGCGGCACTTGGCAAGAACTGAAATTGACGCGCAGGAAGTTGTTGATACGGTTTATGTCGAACTTTACGGCACACGCGTGGTTGACGGCGAAAGAGTTTCAAAATTTGCAACTTACAGCGGACGCGGCAGTTTGCGCGGTTGGCTGCGGACGGTTATCTGGCATTCACTGGTTGATCTGCACCGCGCCAGCCACGACGAGGTTTCTCTGGACGAAATGACGGAAACTGTCGGCGAAGGCTACACTCACGCGAGTTTTGCCGATACCAAACTTGGCGGCGAAGACGAAATGATTGACCAAATCGCTAAAGACCGTTATCGAAAAGCGACACTGACGGCAATCGAAAATGCCTTTGCGAGTTTAGATGACCACGAAAAACTACTTCTGCTTTATTATCACGTTGAAAATTTGAAACTGCGCGAAATCGCCCGAATGGTTGAAAATTCCGCTTCGCCGCTGCGCGGTTGGTTTCAAAGAAAATCCGTCAATCGTGAAAAAAATCCTGCCAGCCGCATTCACGAATCAACCGTTATGCGTTGGTTGGAAAAAAGCTATGCAAAAGTTTTGAGCTTTTTCCGTGCGGAACTTCACAACACGCATAATTTAAGCGATAAGGAAATCGAAATTTGTCTGGAACTTGCCACACAAGACCTCGCTAGTCCTAATCTCTATCGTAACTTAATGACAACTTAAAAATAACCTGACACATCTCAAAACTTGTTGTTAAATTATATCAATTTAAAACTTACGCAAATAATAGAGAGATTTTTCGTCTTCTAGACGGGAGGCTGGAACCAAAATGGAAAACGAGGGGCAATTAAATTCGGAAAATATTCAGATACAGAGATTGCTTAACAGCTTTCTACCATTGCGAACTGCTAATAATGGTCTACCATCGGATGGGCAGCATTTAGATGAAGATTCGCTGACGGCTTTTGTCGAAGGCAATTTGGCACGGCGAGAAACACAACCAATTGTCAATCATTTGGTTGAATGTTCATTTTGCCGTCACGTTACGGCGGAGCTTGTCAGATTGGACTTGGCTTTTGCAGATGAAGAATTGCCGTCTGTCGTAAATGGAAGTCAGCCTTCAAAAATTTCGGAAGTTTTAAGCGGCTTGTTGGCGCGGATTTTTGGAAATAACGACGGCGCGGTTTTTGCTCATCAAGAAAAGGAAGAAGAGTTGGAAGAACCGCAAAATTCAGAAGACAATAAAAAATAAATTGTTTTAACAAAAAAGGAAGGTCAGTTGTTTATAAAAAGGCGTAAGCTATTGAAAACAACTGACTTTTTTATTTTAAATCAAAAATCAACCGTAAAACCTTTAATTTTTTTATAAAAATTTTGCCGATAAGTTTGTTTGAGCCTATATTTTCTGCATATTTGGAGTTATAATTTTTTCAAATCATTCAAATTTTTAATTGGAGATTATAGTTTGTCAGAAAATAATCACGATTGTTTGCCGGGAACGCAGACGATTTCAGTGAAGAAAATTGCCGAGGCGCATTTGCCAACGCAAATCGGCGAATTTAAAATTGCCGGTTATCGGTCATTAAACAGCAACGAAGAATTTGTCGTTTTATTCAAAGGTGAAATGAAACGGGAAGTTCCGACGCTAGTGAGAATTCATTCACAGTGTTTGACGGGCGATGTGTTCGGCTCAATCAAATGCGATTGCGGTTTGCAGCTCAAAAAAGCGATGGAACTAATTGAAGCCGAAGGTCGCGGCGCAATCGTTTATCAGCAGCAGGAAGGTCGCGGCATAGGCATTATCAATAAGATTCGCGCTTACGCGCTTCAAGACGAAGGCGCGGACACGGTGGAAGCCAACAAAAAACTCGGCTTTGCCGTAGATGCACGAGAGTATCAACAATGCGCGGAAATTCTTTTCGATTTAGGACTTTGCAAAGTGCGCGTGATGTCGAACAATCCCGACAAAATTAAGGCTTTAAAAAAAGCCGGTTTGCAAATCGTTGAGCGTGTTCCGATAGAAGTCGAAGCCAAAGAACCCGCCGCTCATTACCTTCGCACGAAAAAAGAAAAATTAGGTCATTTATTAAAATTTTCAGATTAAATATCCAAATTCCTGAATTTTTTACGATTAAATGAACAAATAGATTTTACTAGTGAACCTTAATTATCTTTGGACTTGCCACATAAACTCTTATTTATCAGTGTTTTAAACTTTAAAACTTACTTTTTATTTTTGTGGCTCTGTATTTGCTACTTTATATCAAACAAACGTGTGCAGTTTGTTTTTGTAAAATAAACAAAACCGCGCCGAATGTAAAAAATCCCAAAATATATATAGGAGATTAAAATGAATAAGAAATTCAAATTCATATCTTTGGTTTTGACCTTTATCTTTTGCTTTTCGGCAATAGCATTTGGTCAAGAAACCACAGGTAGCATTGAAGGAACCATTAGAGACCAGAATGACGCTATCATTCCCGGTGTTTCCGTTACAGTTCAAAGTGTTGGTAATACTGCTGGTTTTAACAGAACAGTTACCACTGACGAAAACGGTTACTTTATTGTTCCAAGTATTCCCGTAGGAAATTACACAGTTACGATTGCAGAGGCAAAGGGCTTCAAAGGAAAGACTACTGACACAACTGTAGTTTTAGGAAAAACGTCTCAAGTTAATACTAAGTTGGAAATAGGTGCGGGTGTTACTACAATTGATGTTACTTCTGAAGAAACAGCTGTACTTGACCCAACCGAATCAAAACTTACAACTAACATTACAAAACAGGTCATTGATGCTTTGCCGAAAGGTACAACCTTTACGAGTTTGCTCAAGACCGCTCCGAATGTCCGTAATGAACCGCTTGCCGCCGGCTTCCAAATTGACGGTGCTTCCGGTGCGGAAAACGTATTTATTATTGACGGTCAAGAAGTTACTAACTTCCGTACCGGACAATTAAATTCCAACAATAATATTCCATTTGAACTCGTTCAAGAAGTTCAAATTAAATCAACCGGTTTTGAAGCTGAATACGGCGGTGCCACAGGCGGCGTTATCAATGTTGTAACCGCCGGTGGTAATGACCGAGTTAGAGGAAATTTCGGTATTTCATTTGTTCCTTCTAAATTACAGGGCGGTGCGCGACCAATTCTCAACCGCTTCAATAATACGAGTACCGGATTTGAGTATTTCAATATCAAAAAAGACGGCGGCACAAGTTTCTTTCCGGTTGCCAGTTTGAGCGGTCCGATTATCAAAGGAAAACTTTGGTTATCCGGTGTTTATGCGCCGCAGATTTTTGAGATAAACCAAAATGTTCCTTTCTTTATTGATCCTAATTCAGTAGTTGATCCTCTCGGAAGAAAGAGTGCTTCGGCAGACCCTTCCATTCGCCGATTGAGTGAAACGCAAAATTTTCAGTTTAAACGTAAAACTGAAGAAGCATTTGTTCGTTTGGATGCTCAACCGAGTTCCAAATTCCGTGTGTATGGAACATTTTTGTATAATCCGATCGTAGATAAAGGGGCACTTCCCGGTTTTAACTCTGGTTTAACGAATTTTTCAACAGTTAATCCGTTTGGACCACTTTTTAATCAAGAGCAGCTTCTTAACAATCAAGGTGGAAGACAAAATTCAAACAGTGTTAACGGTCAGGCTACTTATACGCCGACTAACAATTTAGTTCTCAACTTCCGCGCCGGTCGTAGTTTCTTAAATGAAAAACTCGGCTCTTATGGAATTCCGAACGCGGTGAGATATGTTTGCTCCGCATCAGGCAATCCTGACGCAGTTGCCGGCTCAGGTTGCAGCCGCAACTTTTCAAGTTTCCCAACTAATTTCCAAACACCTTTTGACGTTTCGACGCGTAGAACCCTTGATGCTGATGCCAGCCTGATAGGTGTGAACATCGGTGGTCGTCATAACTTCAAGTTTGGTTATCAATATAACGGTATTGCCAACACTACCGACCAGGGATACACAAATCAAGGTGTTGTGGTACTTTTCTACGCGCTTTCGATAGATAATTTTACAGGTCAAACACCGACTGGATCACAATGTACTGCAAATCAAACGACGGGCTGTAATCTTGGTTCAGGCTATTTGCAAAGATTTGGCACTATCGGCAAAGCAAGCAGTAAAAGTCAAGGCTTCTTTGCTCAAGATTCGTGGACAATTAACAACCGACTAACTTTGAATATCGGCATTCGTGCTGAAATTGAAAATGTTCCAAGTTTTAGGTCTGGTAATCCGGGTATTAAATTTGGTTTGGGCGATAAAATTGCTCCGCGTTTTGGTTTTGCTTATGACCCGTTCGGTAAAGGAAAAACCAAAATCTTTGGCAGCTACGGTCGGTTTTATGATCGTTTCAAATATGAACTGCCGCGCGGTTCATTCGGCGGCGACTTCTACCGTCGCGACTACTTTGAAATTCTGCCGAGTCGCGGTGCTAACTACACCAACTATACCCGCGCCAGAATTTTAGGTAGTGTTGCGGATATACCGGGAGGAAATTGTAATAACGCAGGTGCTACCTCCTTAGGAAATGGTTTTTCAACCTGTCAATTTGATTTCCGTGTCCCTTCAAACCTATTAGGAGGCGATATTAATGATTCAGGCGCGGTTGACCCGAATTTGAAAGCAGCCCGTCAGAGTGAATATACTTTCGGTGTTGAGCAACAGGCTTTTAAAACCTTCTTATTTAGCGCACGCTACACCCAGAAGAAAATTGACCGTGCAATAGAAGATATCGGATTTCCAAATACACAAGGCAGTGAAGCATACGTTATCGGTAATCCCGGTTTTGGTCTGGCTTGTGAACAAGCAAAACTTAACGGTTTTGGATGTACCAAAGCTCAACGTGATTATAGAGCATTTGAAATCCGCGTTGAAAAGCGTTTGAAAGACAATTACTTCTTCAATGCTAGTTATACTCGAAGCCGTTTATTCGGTAACTATTCGGGTTTAGCAAGTTCTGACGAAGCCGGTCGTTCATCGCCAAATGTTAACCGTTTCTTTGACCTTCCGTTTCTCGGTTATGATGCCACCGGCAGACCGGACAACGGACTCTTAGCAACTGACCGTCCCCATGTCTTTAAAGCATTTGGAGGTTATATCTTTAACTGGTTTGGCAGTAAGACAAATAGGACTGATATATCAGCCTTCACTTCCGTTCAATCAGGAACACCGTTAACTACGCAATATAGTTTCTATTTTGCGACGGCTATTCTGAACAAACGTGGAGATTTAGGACGCACACATAGATTTTCTGAAACCGATTTGTTAATTAATCATAGCTATAAATTCGGTAGAGACAATCGCTTTACGTTGCAGCCGTTCTTAAACTTTAGAAACCTTTTCAATCAAAAGAACGAGTTGACACGACAAACGTCAATTGCTATTTCGAATTTTAGTGCTTCTACTCTTCGTTTAGGCGGATGTCCGGCAACAGTTTGCGCTGATGAGCTTACGTCAATTAGACAGGTCTTCAATGGCGGAATTCAGCAATTTATTAATGCACGTATTGCTGGAGATCCAGCCACCAGACAGTTTAATACATATAATTTAACCAACAGCTTCCAACCCCCGCGTGAAGTGAGATTTGGTGCTCGTTTCTTCTTCTAATTATTTAGTTAGAAGAACTTCAAAGCCTGTCTATTTCGGACAGGCTTTTTTATTTTAAAAATGGAGTAAAATCAATACGTTTAATTGCAGCGTTAGATTAATAAGTAGTCTGTAAATTAAGTTCTGTTAGTTTTTGAATTGTCATTATTAACCTGTTCATAATGACGTTTCAACTTTTTCCGAGATTTCTCGATTGAAAACTGCCAATCTATTTTGACGGCTTTTTCA
>JBPCPU010000209.1:0-5920 GCA_050998795.1 Pyrinomonadaceae bacterium | reverse complement strand
TCGCGCCGCTCGCGGGCGAATCGCCGGAAATCATCATCACTATTCTTTTTACGCTTGCGTTGCGTCCAACCATCGCGCTCGGAACTTTAATCAGCGACAAAATCAATCAGTGGACGCTGCTCGTCGGAATGATTCCGCTCGCTTATTCCTTGGGAGCGGGAACAATTGGTTTTCTGCCGCTGGATTTGCGTCAGCGCGAAGAATTCTTTTTAACGGCAGCGCAATCGCTTTTTGGTCTTGCCCTACTCCTCTGCCTACGTCTTAGTTTGAAAAGTGCCTTTGCATTGCTCGGTTTATTCTTAGTGCAATTCGGTCTGGCGTTCTATTTTCATAACGACGAAAGCCGCACCATTACAGTGTTGACTTATATGGCTTGGCTCTACCTCGTTTTAGCCGCCGGTATATTCGCTTGGAATTACCGGTGTTTGATTGAATGTTTTCGCACCGGATTATTTACGAAAACTGTGCCGAAGATTGAATAGATGTATCCAAAAGTAGTTTTTGGATTAACTAAAAATAGTAGATTCTTAACAAGCTAAAATCGAAAAATAAAACCCCGATAAAATCAGGGCTTGCAAGAAGTAAATTTAGAGAGGTTTTTTGATATGTTTCGTCGCATTCTAGTTTTGTGTGAATTTTTGAATTTTTGTAAGAGAATCAATTTTTGTGCAACGCTAGATTAACACAGATAAAAATAAAAAATCTGTGTGCATCTGTGTTTATCTGTGGACAATTTTCTTCGGGCGAGTTCACAATTTAGAAGATGAAAAAAGAACTCGAACTTTGGCAATTCGTCGCCGCGCATCTCGAACGAAATCAAAGCGTGATGCTTCTCGTCGTCGCGGAAAGTTCAGGAAGCAGTCCGGGACGGCAAGGCTTCAAAATGGCGGTTGCCGCAGATGATTTACGGGGAAGCATCGGCGGCGGATTGATGGAAGTTAATTTAGTTGAGCAGGCGAAACTTAAAATTCAAGAGGAACAATTCAAAATTAATTCGGAGATTATTGAACAGAATCACCGTAAAAACTCTCGAAATCCAAGCGGAATGATTTGTTCGGGAAAACAAACCGTTATTTTTTTCAAGTTGAATGCGTCGCATTTGAAAGTCGTTCGTGAAGTTATCCGCATTCTCAGAATCAATCAATTCGCAATTTTGCAGATTTCAAATTTCAAGTTTCAAGTTTCAGAAAATCAATCAGAAGATTTTGATTTTAAATTTGAGCGAAAAGGCGAAAACGATTTTTTATTCCGTGAAAAACTCGGCTGCAAAAACAAACTTTTCATCATCGGCGGCGGACATTGCGCTTTGGCTTTGTCGGAGTTGACGTCAAAAATGGATTTTCACATCTCGCTTTTCGACGACCGCGCCGATTTAAATACGCTTGCCAAAAACAAATTTGTTCACGCGAAAAAAATAATCGAATCTTACGAAAATATCGGCGAATTTATCCCGTCGGGCGCGAATCATTTTGTCGTCGTGATGACGCTCGGCTACAAATTCGACGAAATCGTCATTCGCAAATTAATTGATAAAAATTTCAAATACTTCGGCGTTCTCGGAAGCCGCGCGAAAATGGCGACGCTTTTCAAAGACTTGCGAAAAGAAGGTTTCGACGCGGAAAAGTTAAATCGAATCCGCACGCCAATCGGCTTGCCGATTAACAGCCGAACGCCGGAAGAAATCGCCGTCAGCATCGCGGCGGAAATTATTGCTGTGAAAAATGCGAAGGATTATTTTAGAGATGAAGGATAAGGTTATGGATTTGGTCTGATGCGGAAATAATTTAGGTTGGTGCGGAAAGATTTATTTGAAAGATAGTTAAAAGTAGAGAGTTTAGAATCTAGAGTTTGGCGCGTCCGCCGCTCGTCCGAACTCTAAATTCTAAACTCATTACTTTTAACTATCTTTCAAATAAAGTTTAATCATACCAACCCGATTTGTTTCCGTATAAAATCACAAAAGCGTATTTTGCGCTACGGCAAATTTTCCGCCAATCTTTCAATATCTTGCTGATTATTAAAAAAATGCGGCGCAATGCGGATTTTATCGTTGCGCGGTGAAATTATGATATTTTCCTTTTGCAGATGTCCGGCAATTTCCGTCGGCGTTAAGCCATTGCGATGTTTGACGCAGACGATTTGCGATTTCTCGCCCTTTGCGCGTGAACTGACAATTTCATAATTTTCGGTCGGTAAAATTTCGCACAAATAATCAGTCAATTCTTCCAAATAATTTTGAATTTTTTCCGCGCCCGTGTCAGAGAGAAGTTTCGCGCTTTGTTCCAAACCGTAAAACAGCGACGAACAGCCCGTTCCGGTTTCCCAAGCCAGCGCGTTTGGTTTATATTCCTGCCCGGTATCCTCAAAATCCCAGGCATCCGCAACGCTTATCCAGCCAACTAAAGTCGGTTTAATGCGTTCCCGCGCTCTGTCGGAAAGATACAAAATGCCGCAACCTTCGGGCGAACACAGCCATTTGTGGCTTGCACCGGCGGCAACATCAATCATTTGTGCGGGCAAATCAAACGACATCGTGCCGAAAGCCTGAATAATATCAACGGCAAACAGCGCGTTCACTTTCCGCGCGGCTTCTCCGATTTTTTCCAAATCGGCGCGAAAGCCAGAACCGTATTGCACCGCGCTGATTGAAACAAGTTTCGTGTTCGCGTCAATTAAACTGACAAACTCATCCAAATCAATCCGCCCGTTTTTTTCGGGACAAAGGCGAAGTTCAACGCCGAAATCGTCGCGGACGCGCCGCCAGGCGTAAAAGTTTGCGGGAAATTCCTTTTCAAAGGTAACGATGTTGTCGCCTTTTTGCCATTGCAGACCGTTGGCGACGGTTGAAAATCCGTCGGACGTATTTCGCATAAACGCAATCTGCTCCGGCTTGACTCCGAGCATTTCCGCGAGAATCGCGCGGGCGCGATTTTTCGTCGCAATCCATTCGGTATAATTAACCGAAGCGTTTTCGCTGACGTCACGAAGCTGCGAAGCGACGGCTTCAACCGCAATTGTCGGCAGAGGCGCAACCGCCGCGCTGTTGAGATATGCGTAGTTTTCCGTCACGGGAAAAAGTTCACGAATTTTTTCGTTCAACTGATTAAACTTCCTTTAATTTTTTGACAATAATCCCGATTACCGATAATTTTAAAGCTGATTTGGAAAAACACTCCAACTCAAAGCCTCAATATGCACATCGAAATTACCTAATTATGTTTGATTTTCAAAGAAAAAACCAATTCGATTACGGCTTCGTTTCGGCGGCGGATGACCGTGATATTGAAGTTGTCCGCCTGAGAACCGAATCGCGGCAAGGTCTGTGGTCGGAAAGTCTGAAACTTCTGCGCGATATTATTTTAATCGTCGCCGTTTTTATTCTTCTCGGCGTTTTTGTCGCGCAGCCGGTCGTCGTCGAAGGAACTTCGATGCTTCCGCAGCTTCACGACGGCGAGCGTCTGCTCGTCAACAAGATGGTTTATTACAAATTCCAAAGCGTCGGCTGGGGACATCTCGAGCGCGGCGACATCGTGGTTTTCTGGTATCCGCACGACCCGGATAAAAGTTATGTCAAACGGGTTATCGGTTTGCCGGGCGAAATGGTTGAACTGCGGAGCGGAAAAGTTTTTATTGACGGACAAGAATTGAACGAACCTTATTTGGACACGGAACACAACCGAAGTTTGCCGAATTTTCAGTCGAAAAAAGTTGACGAGTATTATTATTTCGTGATGGGCGACAACCGTGATAATTCTTCCGATTCGCGCTATTGGGGTTTAGTTCCCGAAAAATATATTTACGGCAAAGCCTTTTTCCGTTATTGGAAACCTTCGGAAATCGGTTTTTTGGAACACGGCAAATACAATATCGAAGAAGTAAAACCAGACGATGCTCGCGCCGAGAATGATGAATAGTAAATCGTGAATCGTGAATCGTGAATCGTGAATCGTAAATCGTATTGCGTTCTTACAATTCACGATTTACGATTCACGATTCACAAAATCACGATTCACGAAATTAAAATGAATTTGTCAAAAAAAGCAATCTTGGTTCTCGAAGACGGACGCGCGTTTCGCGGTGAATCGTTCGGCGCGGAAGGCGAAGCGTTTGGCGAGATGGTTTTTAATACTTCGATGACGGGTTACCAGGAGATTTTGACCGACCCGAGCTACGCCGGACAACTCGTTTGTATGACATATCCGCTCATCGGAAATTACGGCGTGAACGAAGAAGACACCGAATCACGCCGACCTTGGGTGGAAGGTTTTGTCGTCCGCGAAGCCAGCCGCACTGCTTCCAATTGGCGTTCAACCGAAACTTTAGATTCATATCTGAAACGCCACAAAATCGTCGGCATTGAACACATTGACACCCGCGCACTCGTTCGGCACATTCGGAGCAAAGGCGCGATGCGGGCGGCAATTTCTTCGATTGATTTTGATGAGAAAAGCCTTTTGGAAAAAGTGCAAAATTCGCCCGAAATGAAAAACCGCGAACTTGCCAGCGCGGTTACGACAAAGCAATCGTTTGAATATAATGCGAACGGCGATGAAAAGTTTCACGTTGTTGCTTACGATTTCGGCGTAAAAACCAATTCTCTGCGCGAATTTTCAAAATCCGGCTGTCGTTTGACGGTTGTTCCCGCCGAAACTTCCGCCGAAGAAGTTCTCGCGCTGAAACCTGACGGAATTTTTCTCTCAAACGGTCCGGGCGACCCGGGTTCGATGAAAAAAGTCGTTGCGGAAATCAAAAAACTGACTGAGAAAAACGTGCCGATGTTTGGCATTTGTCTCGGACATCAGATTTTAGGGCAGGTTTTCGGCGGCGAAACTTACAAATTAAAATTCGGACATCGCGGCGGCAATCAGCCGATTATGGATTTAACGACGGGAAAAGTTGAAATCACCGCGCACAATCACGGTTTTGCCATTGATGCGGAAAGTTTGCCCGCCGATGTCGAAATTACTCACATCAACTTAAACGACCAAACAGTTTCAGGTCTTCAGCACAAAAGTTTGCCAATCTTCAGCGTTCAATATCATCCCGAATCTGCGCCGGGACCGCACGATTCGGAATATCTTTTCAAGCGTTTTATTGAATTGATGGAGAAATCGAGCGAAAAATTATCTGCGGCTGGTTAGCAAGTTTGTCAACCTGTGTTGCTACTGACCGCTTATCACTTTTAAAGAATTGAAAGTAAAAAAAGGCGTTGTTCGCTGGGAGCGCACTCTTCCCAGCGTGCTGAGCGCGATAGCGCGAATAAAGACGTTACTACAAAGTCGTGCGCCGGAGTAACGCTTTTTACGCCGCTTTCAGCGACGTAGCACGCACGGATGCGTGCGCTCCCGGCAATAAAATTGATTTTTTTCTATTATCATTTTAAAAGTTATACGCGGTCAGGTGTTGCTACGGCAAACTCAAAACCGAAAGTTACCGCAAATGGTTCTGACAAGACAAAGAAAATAAAAAATCTGTGCAATTTTGCGCTTCATTCGCAAAGTGCATTTGAATCTTCACTATAAAATCAGCCATAATAACCGTTTTGAATAACTTCAGTATCTATTAACATAACAGAGAGGAAATTTATTGTGGAATTTTGGCTGATTATCGGCATTAGCATCGTTGCCATTTTGTTCGCGCTTTTTCTGGTGAGTAATGTCTTAAAGCGCAGCACCGGCACGGCGGAAATGCAAAATATCTCGAACGCGATTAAAGAAGGCGCTGAGGCGTTTCTGGCGCGGCAAAATAAAACTATCGGATTGCTGGCGGTGGCACTCGCCGCTTTACTTTTTATTCTTTACGCTTTCCTGCGGCAGCCGAGTGAAGGCGACCCGAAGGAAATCGGCGTTATCGGTTTAGCGACGTGGACGGTTATTTCATTTGCGCTCGGCGCGGGTTCGTCGGTCGTTGCCGGTTATAT
>JBPCPU010000187.1:0-34275 GCA_050998795.1 Pyrinomonadaceae bacterium | reverse complement strand
CGAGCGGGCGCGTTGCCGATACTTAACGAGAGCGATTCTCGCTGGGCTATAATGTTGGTCGCCGTTGGCGACAAGAGCAAAAAACCGAAATCGCGTAAGGTGAGTAACTAATACTAATTTCATCGTTGAGAGGCGGTCTGTTCCCGCCGTTTGAGAAACTTGAGTGGACAGCGGTCAAAGACCGCTTCTAAACGACACGAAGTGTTTTAGTTAGCAAAAATGAATTGCGCTCAGGCTTCAATTAAATGAAATACATCACCGCAAAGACGCAGAGAACGCGCAGAGAAATGCTGAGAAATTCTTTGCGACACGCGGCGAATTCTCTGCACCTCGGTGGTGAAATGATTTGTATTTCATTTAGCTGAAAATTGCTCTAAATGGAAATTATTTGAAAATACCGGAATGTTTTTGCTATTACATAATTTTTGTGAGGACGTTTATAAACTGTGATTGATTTTGAACCGAGCGACTTAAAAGCTAAAACGTAAAATCAGAACCGAATCTCTCTTTATATTGATTTTCATACTTCCGAACAATCTGCCGATAGCTTTCGGCTTGCCGTTCTTTCTTTTGCTCGCTCGCCAGATTCGCCGCGTCTTTGGCTAAGTTTATCGTCGCCGAAAGCGGTTCGACGTTCGTCGGGTCGGATTGGAGGCATTCTAAAGCTAAATTCAAACCCATTTCTGCAACGGCAAGCGCGTCTTGGGGATTGCCTTGCTGTTTGAGAATAGTTTGCTTAACGCTCAGAAACCAGATTTCAAATAACGCGATTTCACGGTCGTCAGCGTTGTTCTTTTTCAAATCTCTCAATATTTTTTCGGCGATTTCCAGATTTTCCATTGACTCGTCAACGCGCCCGATTTTGTCTAAGCTCTCGGCATAATTCATGTATGAGTCAAAAATCGTGCGCTTATCAGTTATCACGTCGGGATATGATTTGGCGTAATAAACTTGGCGTTCGCCGTGTCCGACGGCTTGCAAAAACCAGTTCCGAGCCGCCTCGGGATTTCCTTTTTTATCTTCCTGCTTGCCTCGATAGAAGAGACCGAAGCCGATTCTCGAATGCAGTTTTTTCAAAAGATAAATTAATTTCCCGTTTCGTGGTTCGGACTGAAAAAGCGTGTTGGCTTCGGCTAGAGCTTGTTCGTGAGTTTCCACACCGCCTCCGGTATCGCCCACTGCAATTTGCAAACTCAAAGACGAGATTTTCCTTTCGACGTTGTTTTCGTCCGAAGCGATTAATTCCCGATTCAATGTCAGGGCTTTTTGTAAAGTTAGTTGCGCTTGCTCTTTATTACCGCCGCGTCCTTCGGCGTTTGCCAGCACGCGATACGATTCAACGAGTTCATCTTTGAGCGAGAGGTCGGCGGGCGCGAGCGGCAACGCTCGTTCCAGCAGCGCGACGGATTTTCGATAGCTTTGAATCGCATCATCCAACTTTCCCAAATTCGCCATATAAGGCTTGCCCTGCGCGTCGCCGATTTTCCTGTATGCGATTCCCGATTCTTTTAACAAATCAGAGTCGGCATTTTCTTCCTGCGCCACTGCGTCGAGATAATTTACGCCGTCGCTGACTAGCCTTTCGCGCAATTTGGTTGAGCCGTCGAGTTTGGCAATTTCGTCGTGGTAATCAAAAATCAGAGAATGAGCGATTTTTCGCACCTGCTCGAATCTTTGCTCGGCGATTTGCTGTTGTTTTCTGGCTTCAAACGATTGCCAAATTGCTGCAACCACGCCGCCCGCAATCAGCAAAATCGCCGCTGCTGCCAGCCCGACCATCAACCGATTGCGTTTGACAAATTTCGCGGCGCGATACCCGAAAGATTGCGGATGCGCTTTGACGGGCAAACCTTTCAAATAAGATTCAATGTCGTCGGCAAATTGCTCAACTGTTGCATAACGCCTTTCTTTTTCCTTGCGTAAGGCTTTCAAAACTATATTGTCCAAATCACCCTTTAACGATTTTAGATTTTGGATTTTGGATTTTGGATTGGTTGTTTGTCCTTCATTCTTTGTCCTTTGTCCTTTGTTCAGAGAAGTTTGGATTTCTGACTTTGGATTTTGCTTTTCGGACTTTGGACTTTGGACTTTGGACTTTGGACTAACAGCCGCCGACGGCGGTTTCGGCTCGTTTTCACAAATGCCGCGCAAAATCTCCATTTGTCCGACACCGTAAATTTCGGACGGCGATTTTTCGGTCAGCAGTTCATACAAAATTACGCCGAGCGAGAAAACGTCGCTGGCGGTGGTGATTGTTTCGCCTTTGATTTGTTCGGGACTCGAATAAGCGGGCGTGAGCGGCGCGTTTTGCGTCTGCGTTTGCACATCGGTGTCCGTGTCGAGAATTTTCGCAATACCAAAATCAAGCAATTTTACCTGTTCATTTTTCGTCACCAGGATATTCGACGGCTTCAAATCACGATGGACGATTAACTGGCTGTGCGCGTACGCGACCGCTTCGCAAACCTGCAAAAAAAGTTCGAGTTTTCGGTTTTTGTCAAGATGGTTTTCGCGGCAGTAAACATTTATCGGCGTGCCTTCGATAAACTCCATCACATAATAAGGAGTATTGTCGCCGGTCAAACCGCCGTCGAGCAGGCGCACGATATTTTTGTGTTCGAGTTTGGCAAGAATTTGCCGCTCTTTTTTAAAGCGTTTGACGAGTTCAAGCGAAGAAAAATGCCGGTTGATGAGCTTGACGGCAGCACGCTGCTCAAATTCTCCGTCAATCCGAATCGCTTCAAAAACCACGCCCATTCCGCCGCGCTCAATCTCGCGGACGATTTTATAATGCCCGACGGTTTCCCCGACCAGCGACGACAGCGGCGGTAAAGAATTTGATTCCAAAGAAACCGGTTCATAGAGAAAATCTTCAGCATCTTCGTCAACCTCAATCAATTCGGCGAGTTCCTGATAAAGCGTCTTCTCGTTCAGACGAAGCGCGGACAGATAAGCCGAACGCGATTCGGGCGCAAGTTCAATTGCTTCGTTAAAAACATCTTTCAGTTTTTGCCAGCGATTTTGATTAAAATCTTTCATTGATTTTTTAGGAAGAACAAGGTGTTAAGTTAAATAGGTCTTTCTCAAAGTAAGATTTTTTAACGCAAAGTCGCAAAGACGCTGAGACGCTAAGTTTTTAAAGGCACTTTAATAAATTAGATATTGGCATTGATTGGACAAAAAAAGATTCTTTCTTTGCGTCTTGGCAACTTTGCGCCTTTGCGTTAAAATTTTTTATTTTTGAGAAAGACCTATTTAATATGTTTAACCATTTCCGTAAAGATTACGATAAAGCCAATTTCGCGCAAAACGCCATTCGCGCATCACCGTGCTGAGAGAAATGCCTAAAAATCGAGCGATTTCCTCAAACGTCAAGCCGCCGTAAAAGTGCAGTTCAACAATTTTCATCGCTTGAGCATCAAGTTTTGCTAATGCGATAAGCACTTCTTCGAGCGCGATAACATCAATTTCGCTTTGCTCAAATCCAATCAGCGTTCTTTCGCCAACCGCGTCGAACGGAATATCCTCCACACCTTCGCCGCGTTTCTTGCGCTTTCGGTGTATAGCGTAATTGACCAGCACGCGCCGCATAATCGAAGAAGCAACGCTCAAAAAATAAACGCGGTCGTTCAGGTTAAGCGAATGCTGTTTGTGCAGCAAGAGATAAACTTCGTGAACGAGTTCCGTCGGATGCAAAGTGTGATTCGGTCTTTCATTTTGCAGATGATAAGCCGCGAGACGTTTAAGTTCGGTATAAACTTTAGTAACGAGTTCATTTAACCGTCCGACATCGAACGTCCCCAACAAATCGGTTTCGCTTATCGCGTAAGGCTCTGACAATCTTTTCGCTCCTTATTCCTTTGCCATCAACTTATCACCAAAACAAAATCTTTGTCAATTATTTTGACACAAATTCCCGACTTTTGTTGCGTTACTGTATATACTATTTGCATCTTCTAAGGAGTTTTCCGCTATGTATAAATCAAAAACACTTTTTTCAGCAGTATTGTTAGCTGTATGTCTGACACTTTTGTCTAATAATGTTCGCGCTTGGGAGCGGACAATTTCTTATTGTGACACCTGTGGTGGTGATGCTCGTCATGTAGTAGTAGATGCTGCTGGAGATGTCATTGCGGTGGGGACTGTCAACGAGAAAGAAGTGGTCAAGATGTCAAAAGCAGATGGAAGTGTAATATGGCGTTCCATTGTTTCCAACGATCCTATTGGAGACCTTGCGATAGACTCCAACGGTGATGTTTTCGTAGTGTTTGCTTGGAGTAGGTCGGTGGTTAAAGTCTCCGGCGCCACAGGCACAAGGATGTGGCAGGGACTCGTAGGTCAAACAAATTTTAATGGTTATCAACCAATTATTCATGCGGTCGCCGTAGACCGCGATAATAACGTCGTGACGGCAGGTCAAGTCGGCGGGCTATTTAACGTCGGTAAATTGCGAGGCACGGACGGAACAGAAATGTGGCGTTACGAGCGTGGAGGTCCCACCTATGATGTAGCATATGATGTAGCAATAGACACAAACGGAAATGTGGCTGCGGCAGGTCAGATGAATAAAAACTTCGTGGCGGTCAGACTTAATGGAACTAACGGTAGCGAAATCTGGCAAAGAGAGATTAATGGAACGGGTAATCTCTCAAATGTTGGCGATTACGATGTCGCTAACGCTGTCGCTGTAGACTCTGGCGGAAATGTGGTAGTAGCCGGCGTAACCTCAAATGCGTCTGGGGGTCCTACGGATTTCACTGTTGCTAAGTATTCGCTGGATGGAACAAGATTATGGATGCGAACAATAGATGGCACGTCTCACTGGCAGGATATAGCCAATGCTGTCGTTGTGGATAGAGATGACAACGTGATAGCGGCAGGTAGTTTTCAAGATGCTAATTCATTCGGCAGTGTAGAGCATTTTCACGTGATTAAGTTCTCAGGGACAACCGGCAACAACCTTTGGAGTAAACCTGCTCAGGATGTTCCGTTTAATGGAGCGGAAATTTCGGGTCGGGCTTTTGCGCTTTCGGTAAATGCTTACGGAAACATAGTCGCCGCGGGTAAACATAACGGTAGATTTACCGCAGTTAAGTTTTGGGGTAGTAGCGGAGGACGACCATGGCTGTATTCATCAACCACACCAGTTCCAGGTAACGGCAACAATGCCCATGACGTTGTTATGGATCGTAACAGCGACGTAATAGTCGCCGGTGAAGTGATACCTACTTCAAACGGGTGGAATAAGTTCACAGTGGTTAAGCTCAAACGGAAAGATGGATTAGGATACGATGATCCGCCGCCGCCGCCATTTCCAACTCCAGACCCGACGCTTACGCCTGTGATTTTTATACCCGGCACGGCGGGTAGTCGCTTAAACACCCCAGGGATCCTGGGGACGTTAGAACTTTGGCTTGGATTGGCTGGTCCCCACGATAGTCTAGGTTTAGACCCGGACACTGATCCTTGTCCAAACTATGCTGCTCCGTTTGCCTGTTACAGACCTAATGTGGATGTTGCTGGTGTTCTTATATCAGACATACCTACGATACCGTCTTACGGAAAAATACTCGATATGTTTCGTAGTAAAGGCTATACTGATGTAGGCGCACGTCCGACATTATTTCCATTTGCTTATGATTGGCGCAAAAGCAACTTTGATAATACCGATGAGCTGAAAAAGCTGGTCACCCGTATTCGTTCTATCTACCCAAACACTAAAGTGAATATTGTCACGCACAGCATGGGAAGCCTACTTGCGCGAAGGTATATCATTGAAAATCCTTCTCCTGATTCGCATCATGTAGATAAGCTCATAACAATCGCAGCTCCGTGGCTGGGTGCGCCTAAAGCTATATTGGCAATGGAAACAGGAGAGTTTGTATCTGGTCCGATACCAAAAAAAAGTACCATCAAAAAGTTGGTTGAGTTTTTCCCCAGCGTGCATGAACTGCTGCCATCCAAGATATATTTTGATGTAGCTGATAAGGGCGGTAACCCTTTTAGAGATAAGCCTTTTAGAGAAAATGGATGGAATGTTAACGGAAACAAGGACTCGTATGAATTTTACACATATAACCAATTGTACGATTTCCTTAATGGTGCGGCAGGCGACGTTAACGAACGTCTCCTAAGAAGTCTACCATATAGAAGAAATGAACTTTTTCATAATTGGCGTGATTATACTGATCAACCGATTCAAGATGATTGGCGAGGTAAAGGATTCGGAGTGAGTTACTACCACATCTACGGTTGGAAAGATCACTCTAATACAATCGTCCAAGTAGTCGCTAAATGGGAAGCTCGTTGTTTTAGCTCGCGAAGCCGCGCTTGTGTAGAAAAGGCTTATCGCAAATTTGATGTAAAGTTAGGTCCTGGAGATGGAACAGTGCCGGTACTTAGCGCGGCGCGGCGCGGGCAAGGTTACGATTACAATGAGGAAAACGCAAAAATTTTGCCTGTTTTCGGTCCTGAAACAGATCATTTCGGACTAACGGTGAACCCTTACGTTCATCAGAATGTTATTACATATTTGAATTCTCCACCACAATCACTTACAGAGGAATTAAATGAGAAAGACAACACAAATGAACTAAATCAAATGGTTGAGCCGGTTACGCAACAAGCCTACTATCTTGAAGTCGGAGGTGCGACTTCTGCTACCTTAACGGATGAAGCAGGAAATTTGACTTATCCGATTGGCGATGTGCCGAATGCCGGTGTGCCGAATGCCGGTGTGCCGGAAGTTACTTCGTATCTACTCGGAGAAGATACTTTCTTATCTATTATGCCGATAGATGATTCTTACACGCTCACGTTTGTCACCGGTAATAGTCCGGTAGCTATTGATCTCACCAAAGGGACACATATTGAGACGGCGCAAGCCATTCGATATTTGGATTTAGATTTGCCGGCTAACACAAAAGTTCAACTTGTAATTACGCCGGAAGGCGTTGGCGAACTTCGATATGACAGCAACGGAGATGGCACGTTCGATACACCCATCACGCCGACAGTTTCTGTTACAGGACAAGCCGCTCAGGATACCGACGCTCCGGTTGTCACTATTGCTGAAGTTATACAATCGCCAACATCAAGGCGCGTCACTATTACTGCCACTGACGACGGTTCGGGTGTGCGCTCGTTGTTTTACTCGCTCAATGGCACTAACTTTCAACCATACGTTGAGCCGCTTAACCTCAATCCAGCACAAACGCCTGTTGTCTATGCTTTTGCCGAGGATAATGTGGCTAACCGTTCGGGACTCGTTACCTATAATCTGGCAAGTAATACATACGAAGCAGATATATCGCCGCGCGGCAATGGCAACGGTGCGGTAACTTCGACCGATGTTTCAATAATTCAAGGTTTTCAACTCGGCTTCGGTTTGCCCTATCAGAGCAATGAATTTCAACGCGCCGATTGCGCTCCGTTTGATTCGCGCGGCGACGGACGCATCTCTTCGGTTGATGTCTCGCAAGCTCAGGCTTATCAACTCGGATTTAATTTAGCTCTCGACGGCACTTTGCAAGCCGCAGCCGGTCCAATCGCGCCCGCTGGTGGTGCAAGCACATTCGAGTCTGACACGGTGACAAATTACGGGGAGACGAATCAGGCAAACGTCCAATCAGACGTGCAGTCACCGCGCGAAGTTAGAGTCGTTAATTCCAGTGCTGGTATTGGTCAAACCATAACAGTGCCGATTGAGGTTGACGCTGTTGGTGACGAAAGTGTTTACGGTTTTAGCCTCAGCTATGATTCAACAAAGCTGTCTAATCCGGTCGTTTCAATCGGGACAGCCGGCGGCTCTGTTTCATCGAACACGACGCAGGCAGGCAGAATTGGAATTTCGGTTACTTTCGGCGGCAGAACAATCGCGGCGGGTAATAATCGACATTTGATTAATGTGCAGTTTACGGTAGCGGCAAATGCACAAGCGGAAACATTGCCGCTTGTCTTTACAGAAGCACCGACTTTCAAAGAAGTGGCTGGTGATGCGTCAAATCCAAGCGGAGTGGTTTCACTTCCAACATCATTTACCGGCGGCAGTTTGACCATTAATCAACCGACGAATAAATCGCGTAAGCGAGCCAGAGTCTTTTAACCGAACTTAGGCAATAAATCGCGCGAGAAAACAAATTTTTGCGGCTGCGAATATGATGTAATTGCTGCCGCTAACGGCTTTGTTTTCTCGCGCAATGTATTTGTTTGACTGTCAAGATCCCGGACTTTGAGCCAGGGAGATAATAAAAAAAAATGAAACACTTTTATACATAAGGTCATAGTAGACAGCAGGGAAAGTTAAAACACGTTTGAAGGAGTTATTATGAAAACACAAAATAAAAGAGTATTTCGCATGGTTCGGACGCTGTTCGTCCTCGTCTCTGTGCTTTTTACGTCCGTCACATTGATTGACGCACAACAGGGAAAACTTTTTCCTCACCTTGTTGATTCCTGGCTGTCAAACGAAATTTCAGACGCAACGGCGCGGGATGCTATTGACTCGTTTGGCACACTTGATTTGACACCGGCACTCTACGCTTCGACTGTCACTCCTGAGGCACCTGCTTGCACGAAAGTAAGACTGCCCGGTCCAAATCTGAGAGCCTTCCTTGATACACTAACACCGGGCGATGTCGGTTGTCTGCGCGCCGGCGATCATGGCGCTCGCGGTATTGAAGCTTATATGACCGTCAGCGGAACGCCGTCGGCTCCAATCACCTTGAAAGGCTATCCAGGCGATGCTAGACCGACGATTTTAGGGTATTTTCCTATCGGCGGTAACAATATTGTAATTTCGGGACTGCTGTTTGATGGTCCGACCGGGCTAGTGGATGCAAATCCGAATACAAATCCGCCTATCCCACCGAGGGAGGTAAATCTGATTTGGATCTCCGGCGACAATGTCGAAATCAATCATTGCGAAATTAGGAAGAGCTTAGCGCACGCGGGCATTTACCTCCAGGATGCCGACAATGCGCGAATAATCGGCAACTATATACACGATAACGGCAATTTCAACGACCCAAGCACTGCCAATCTCGATCACGGTATTTACTTTGGTTCAGGTTCGGGCTTAATTGCCAATAACATCGTCGAAAAAAACTACGCCTTCGGAGTCCATCTCTATCCGTCTGCGTCCAATGTTATTGTTCAGCAAAACACCATCATCAAAAATGGTAAGTCGGGCGTAATCATCGGCGGTAAAACAACAGATTGCCAAGGTCCGTGTCCTTCTCAACCAACGAACAATCAGGTGGTCAATAATATCATAGCTCTGAACGGTCTATACGCAATCCACAGCCATGAGCTGACGACTTCCGGGCATATTGTCAGAAATAATCTCTTTTGGCAAAACGCGGCTGGTGATATTCCAAGCGACGAGAGACTGAAGCGCGGCTTAACTTTTCAAAACAACATTCAAGCCGACCCGCGCTTTGTCGGGACTTCCAACTATCACCTGCTAACCGGCAGTCCTGCTATTGACGCTGCCCTCAACCTGTACACGCAGCCCGACGACTATGATTTTATTGTGCGCCCGCAAGGTGCCGCATCTGATATTGGCGCGTTCGAGTACACAACAGCCGGAACCGGCAGTGAAGCTGATGTCTCGCCTCGTCCGAACGGCAACGGCGCGGTTTCCTCGACCGATGTTTCAGTGATTCAAGGTTTTCAACTCGGACTTGGTCTGCCGTATCAGAGCAACGAGTTCCAACGCGCCGATTGCGCTCCGTTTAATTCGCGCGGCGACGGACGCATCTCCTCGATTGATGTCTCGCAAGCGCAGGCTTATCAACTTGGATTTAATTTAGCTCTCGACGGCACTTTGCAAGCCGCAGCCGGTCCAATTGCGCCCGCCGGTGGTGCAAGCACATTCGAGCCTGACACGATGACAAATTACGGGGAAACGAATCAGGCAAACGTCCAATCAGATGTGCAGGCATCGCGCGAAGTGCGAGTCGTTAATTCCAGTGCTGGTATTGGTCAAACCATAACAGTGCCGATTGAGGTTGACGCTGTTGGCGACGAAAGTGTTTACGGTTTTAGCCTCAGCTATGATTCGACAAAGTTGTCTAATCCGGTTGTCACCATTGGCAGAGCCGGCGGGTCTGTTTCATCAAACACTTCGCAAGCGGGCATAGTTGGCATCTCGGTCAGTTTCGGCGGCGGAACAATTGCGGCGGGCAATAATCAGCGGCTGATGAACATTCGGTTTTCCGTTGCCGCCGATGCCACTACAGGCACGCCGCTGCTGGCTTTCACCGACACACTGGCTTTCAGAGAAGTGGCAAGCAGTGCGTCGAATTCGGGAGGCGTTCAGGCACTTGCCACGAGATTCACCGACGGTGTATTGACCATCACGGGCAAGGCGGCGACGGTTTCTGTTTCAGGGAGATTGTTGACGGCGCAGGGCAGAGGCATTAAAAATGTCGTTGTCACGATGACGGATTCAAACGGTAATGTCAGAAGGGCGACTTCGGAAAGCGGCGGTCGCTACCGATTTGCTGCTGTCGAGGTCGGACAAACCTATCTCTTGACGGCAAAAGCAAAACGCTACACTTTCGGAAAACATTCGCAGGTTTTAGACCTCAACAAAGACAACACTGACATCAATTTTATCGGGTATTCGAGCGGCTTTCTGCGGCAATGAATACAACGGGAAGTTTTGCACGTTTGGGACTCGCTAAAAGAAGGTAAATATTACTTTTATAAAGTTAGAATTTGGTTAAAAAGCACTAAAGAGTTTTGTCTCTAAGCAATTTGCCATATCAACTGATAAATCAGTTCCGAACACTTTTATAACCGTAAATTTACCTTGCGCCGCACACAAAATAAAGATGCGGAAGCAACCCGGCTTCTGTCAACTCAACCATCCAGTGCTTCATAATCGAAGTTTTCGGATTAAGTATTGAGCAAGCATATTGAGTTCAAACTATAGTTTGCTCTGTCTTAAAACTAAGACACGCTCTCAGCGTGAACTCGGAACTTTTAGAACTTACACCGATTCAAATTGAAATATGCGTAGACAAGGCGGAAGCCCGACTGTCAAGGAGGGCTGATGAATCGGGAAAAGCCCTCGCTCACGCTTGGGCTTCCGCCCTTTTTACGCACAATTGAATTGGTATTAGATTATAAAGCACCAGTATTTATTTTTAGAAAATAGAAAAACAAAAGATTGTTAAATATAGATGAAATTATTGACATTAAGAAATATCTGGAGTATTAAATTATATTATTCAAATTTAGGAATACAGAATTTATTATCGTTTTTTGAATTTCATTAAATTTTTTATAACCCAATCAAATTTTAGAAATTATTGTGCGTCATTTCTAAGTTATTGAACCTTAAATAATCTTATTTAGATACCTTGATTGGAGCGCAAGCGTCCTCGCTTGCAGTGAGCGCGATAGGGCGAAAAAGTTTTTAGCATTCTCTCGAATGCTTTGCAAGCGAGGACGCTTGCGCTCCAGTCGTTGTTGTTATTTAGCGCGAACAATCGAAAAATTGCGATTGGCTTTTTAGCGGATGAGCATTTTGGTTTGAGCAGCTTAAGCAAAAAATGTCCACTTTACGTCTTATATTTACACTTGAAAACCAAAAATCACAAAGATAAATTCTCAGGTAAAGCCTGAATAACTTAAAACAAATATATGAAGAAACAAATGATGCTAACCGGTAATCAGAAAACTATTCAAAATTTTTGGCGGAATTACAGCAGAATTTACTTAATTCGCTCTACCTTTATATTTATTTTTTTGTCGGGTGTTTTGTTATTTTCAAACCCGGCTGTCAAAGCGCAGAGTCCTGTTAGCGGAGGTTTTGCCGGACAAGTTACCGATATAAGCAATGGTCAGGTTTTGCCCGGCGCGACCGTTAGATTCGTCAATCAAACAAACGGATTTAGAACCGCCAGAAAATCAGACGAAACCGGCTATTTTCGGCAGGATACTTTGCAGCCGGGAGTTTATGAAATTGAAGTTACGCTCGAGGGTTATAAAACCGCGAGGATAATTCAAGAACTTTATGCAACCCGGTCAAATCAAATTGTTCCTTTACCCGTCCAACTTGAAAAAGAAGCCGCCGTTGCGAGTAATCCCGACCCGACTCCTTCTCCGGTTACTACTACAACGACGACTTCAAATGTTAAGCGGGCAAAAGCGGCAGGCACGGATGGTGATGAAGTTGCTAGTCTGAATCCTAGACGCGATGCGGCTTTTAATGAACGTGATGTTCGGACTTTGCCTTTGGGCGGAACGACTTTGACGCGCACTTTTGACGAATTGGCATTTCTTGCGCCGGGCGTTGCGCCGCCGCCACAGGCTATCGGCAACAGCGTCGGACCCGGCGTTGGAGGCGGTGTCGGAACTTCCGGTCAGTTTGCCGTCAACGGTTTGCGTTCACGCGCCAACAATTTTACGGTTGACGGTTCGGACAATAATGATGAAGACATCGGCGTACGGCGGCAAGGTTTTTTCTCGCTCGTGCCGCAGCCGATTGAATCAATCCAGGAATTTTCAATTATCACTTTGCTTGCACCGGCAGAATTCGGGCGCAATCTCGGAGCGCAGGTCAACGCGCTTTCAAAAGGCGGCGGTAATGATTTTCACGGCACTATTTACGGCTTTGGCAATGCCGATTTTTTAAACGCCCGCAACTTTTTCGACAACACGAGCGGTGATACGACAAATGCTTTAGAAGGCATAAGAAGAAACGACAGAACATCAATTCCTGTTTTTTTATTTGATGCGAGTACTAATCAACGTCAACCTTTGAATGTTACAAATGGTGCCGGAGAAAAGGATACCTTTTCGCTTTTGCAAGGCGGTTTTGCCGTCGGCGGTCCGATTCGCCGTGAGAAATTGTTTTTCTTCGCATCGGGCGAAGGGCAACATATGGACGGCGTAAGAGAACGCCACTTTGCCGTTCCGACCGTCGAACAGCGCGGACTTTTAGGATTTGGTGCGGAAGGTCTTTTTGGAAATGGTCAGAATAATACAGCCTTTCCGGTATTTCCGACAAACTTAAATGGTGATACCATTTTTAGTCTATTTCCATTTCCAAACGACCCGACCGGCATCTACGGGCGTAACACTTATACGAAGGCACTTTCTATTGATGCTCGCGGAGTAATTTTGTCGGGGAAAGTTGACTATAACTTTTTTAAGGATACGGAAAGACCGCAGGTATTAACCGCACGATATAACTACACGGACGATAAGCGAGATTTGACGGATGTCGGCGGCGCAATTTTCTCGGCGATTCGTCCGCTTGTTCGCACCGATAACTTTTCGACATTTTTAACCGGCTCATTAAGCACTAATTTATCGAATGAATTTCGTTTTTCATGGGGGCGTACCCGCCTCAAATTTGAAGAACTGCGTGATGATTTCTTGCGACCGATTACATCTCTCAATTCTTCTGAAGATACCCGCTTTCTTCTGAACGCGCCGATAATTCTTAATACCACAAGACCAAGTTGTTTTCCCGCAGCAGTTCCTTGTCTGAGGTCAAATTTAACGCCCTCATCTGCTGTGAACTATGTTCGTTCTACAGTAAATACTGAAGATTTCAGTTTAGGACCGGTTGGTCAAGTTATCATCGCCGGGTTTAGTCCGGTTGGCGTTGATGTTTTCAATTTTCCGCAAGAACGTAAAAATGACACTTTTCAATTTGCCGATACTCTTCGACAACAATTTAACGCCAAAGGTCAGCATAGTTTGGCGTTTGGAGCAGACATTCGCCGCGTTTATCTGGACAGCGATTTGCCGCGCAATTCGCGCCCGTTGGTTACCTTTTACGGCGGAAATTGTTTTAACGTGGCTACTCTTTGTGGGCAAACCGCCGGATTTGCTCAACCTTTGGACTTTGTAGCCACCGGAGCACCGACCGGATTTTCTCAATCATTAGTTGCGCCGGGAAAGGATGCGGCAATTAATTTAAGTTATAATCAACTAAACTTTTTTGTCCAGGATGAATGGCGTGCCGCTAGAAATCTGACCTTCAACTTCGGCGTGCGGTATGAATTGAATACGACTCCGAAGGAAGCCGACAAAAAAATCGAGCAAACTTTCGGTCAAACTCTTCCTTCTTTTTTAAGCGGACTCAGCCAATTCATAAGCGGCAGAACAAATATCTATGAAAGCGACCGTAATAATTTCGCTCCGCGTTTGGGCTTTGCCTACTCGCCGAATTCAAATACGGTTATTCGCGGCGGAGTCGGTATGTACTACGACCAAATTCTCGGTGCGGTCGTCAGCCAATCGCGCAATGTCTTTCCGACTTTTACCACAGCCAATTTCGGCGGCGGAACTTTTAGTAACAATGCCGGTATTTTCACTCTCTTCAATCCGAGATACGCTTTTTTCGACACGAACGGACAAGGAAGAACAATAATTTGCAACATATCCAATATTGTTCTCGGACTACCTGTCGGCGATTGTAATCCCAACACCAGTGTGAGTCTTGTTCAACCGGGAACATTAAACACGATAAACCCTAACTTAACTTCGCAACAATCAAACACGATCTTAGGATTTTTAAATTCAATATTTCCATCCGGCAGTTTATTTGAAACCACTTTGCCTTCTAAAACATTGGATACCCCATTATCATATCAATACTCAATCGGTGTTGAACAAAAGTTGCTGAAAAATACATTTTTGTCAGTAGCTTATGTTGGAACGACGGGGCGTAATTTGCTTCGTTTTACAACTCCTAATCTGGGAGGCAATGCCGCTTCCCGAATTGACGGCTTTTTCTATGATGATTTTAATTGCAATTTTGATCCAACTAATCCGTTGTTTTGTCGCCCAATAGCGGCACAAGGCACTGTTTCAGGCGGGACTCCGAGTTTTTCTCCAAGACGTTTTCCAAATGCCGGTGTAATTAATCAATTTGAAACGACCGGACGTTCTCAATATCATTCTCTGCAAGTTGAACTGCACGGGCGATTGACGCGGAGTTTTCAGTATCGCACTAATTATGTCTATGGCAATGTGAAAGACGACGTTTCCGATGTTTTTGATTTGGCGGGCGCATTCGCATTACCGCAAAACAGCGTAACTTTTGCAGGCGAATATGCTCCGGCAAATTTTGATGTCCGGCATCGGTTCACTTATAATTTTGTTTATGAAACGCCGGAATTCAGAAACCAAAATGATTTCGTCCGGTTTTTGCTCGGCGGCTGGCAGATTGCCGGAACAGGCAAATTTAATACCGGACAGCCTTTTACGGTTAATTCGATTTTCGACAGAAATCAAGATGGAAATTTGACGGATCGTTTGAATAATACACAGTTTATTACCGTAACAGAAGATAGGCGACAGCCATTAAATCGAACTTGTGATCCGAATTTAGGTAACTGTCGAGCCGCGTTGGCTGCATTCGGAGCAGATGGTTCTGTTCCGCGCAACAGTTTTCGTGCGGGAAGCATTCTGGATTTGGATTTATCGTTCATCAAGCGTTTCGCTCTCAGAGAAGGTCAAACTGTGCAATTTCGGACTGATATTTTCAATTTTATCAACCGTGCTAACTTCGGAGTTCCGGTGCGGTTTCTTGAAGCTACCGGCTTTGGGCAGGCGACTGATACCGTAACTCCGGGAAGGCGTTTTCAATTCGCTGTGAAGTATATCTTTTGAGATATGTGTCGGAAATAAACCTTAAACGGAGTATCAGCGGAAGTTAAAGAAAATTCTTTAACTTCCGCCTATACTCCGTAAATCTTTTTAATGTTTTAGTTTTTTTACAAAATAATCTTAAATTGTGTTTCTTGAAGCATAAAACCTTTAACGGTAATTGTGAAAAATGCGGAGACACGCACGATAGTCGAGTGTGATGTTCGCCCCTACTTCGTGCGAACTTCTGCAAAAGTGAAGTCCTGGAGCGGTTAAAGTTGCATATACGGGGGCGGAAGCCCGCGTGTCAGCAAGGGCTGTCTTTGAATTTAGCCCTCCTTGACAGTCGGGCTTCTGCCTTTGATTTTCATACCTGACACTCAATCCGTAACCGCTCTATATAAATTGATTTTCAACAATAAAGCGATGTGGTATCATTTTTTCAGCAAATTTGTTGGTGCAAAGTATATGAAAAATTGGTGTAAATTAATAAAATTTGTAATTTTTTGTAACATTCTTTTATTTTGGGCATATATCTTGCCCTTTGCGGCTCAAGAAGGACTCGGAGTGCGCGTTCCGTTTACCAGTGTTGTCCGAAACCGGCAACCTTCATCAGGTTCAAGAACACCTCCGCGACAGGTCAAAATCCAACGAGTAATCGTACCGGTGCGAGAAGTCAGAACCGAAACCAAAATTGTCAAAACCAGTAATTTGACGGTTTCCAGCGAAGCCGGTGCTAAAGTGGTGCTGGAAAGTTCGATAAGCGGCGTGAAACCGATGACCAAAGAAATTTCAAAGAATAATTCCAGAGATAAAACCGTAGAATTTGAAAATTTGCGTCCCGGCAAATACACCGTAACAGCTTCGCTTGACGGCTATAAAACTCAAGAAACGGAAGTTACAATTGCTCCGCAAAAAACCGTCGGTATCAGTTTAGATTTGGAATCCTATAAATATCAGTTAAATATTGACACCAACGTGACTGACGGCGAAGTTCGCTTTGCACCCGCGCGGCTTGAAGGAACAAATTCCGACGGTTCTTTAAAGACAATCGAAACGGGCGGTTATTGTATCGTTCTGATTAAAAAAGGAAAGGCGGTTATCAACGAATTGCAAAAAGGTTATTACAACATTGATATTCGTCCGTCCGCCGTCGAATATCAGCCGGTGCTGACTGCCATCAACGTACCGACCGAGATTCTCGACAAAAATGATACGGAATCAAATGAACAGCAAAGTTATCGTATCGAATTAGACAAAAAAATCAGCACGGAAACATTTGCTTCGGCTTGGATTAATGATGAATGGGATTTGCAGCAAGGTTGGAAATTACAAGACCGAAAAATGAAAACTGCGGGTTTAGCCGGAATTGCTCTGCCGCGCAACGAACAATATCGCTACTACACAAAATTTGAAATGACCAGTGATGTAATAATGACCGACGGCAATTCCATCGGTTTTGCTCTGCGGGCGGTTGACAGGCAAAATTATTATTTGGTGCGAATCTCCGGCGCCAAAGCATCAGAACCTTTTCTGGCGACCGGCTTTGTCATCAAAAATAATAAAGCCACGCTTTTGTTTTCTATTCCGATTGACCATTTCGCTAAAACCATTCAAGCAAAAAAATCTTTTCGCGTTATAATTAAGGGCGAAGAAAATAAAGATAATAATACTTTCAAAATTTTTTTAGAGGACAGCGAAACGGGCGAAAGTCACGAAGTAGGCAATATGATTGACCGCGACAAAAATTTTCGGAAGGGCGCGGTTGGAATAGTCGGTCGTGAAAATGCCAATTCGGAAGTCGGGACTTTTACCGTTTGCGCAACCTCGTGTCATTAAAATAGTTGAAATTTACTCTGGTCTGCGATAAAATCACAAGTTCCAGAGTATATTTAATTTCAGTTTTACACGAATAACATCAGGTGTGTTTAAGAATTAGTATCAGCCGGAACGAATTCGGATTTTTACCTTAACCATCCGCTGGAATACAGGCATAATTACCGGTATTTTATAAAAACAATGAAAGAATGTTCCAAATGTCGCCATTGTTACGATGACAGCTATACGATTTGTCCGATTGATGACAAACCGCTGGTAAATTCCATTACCTGTAATGTAATTATCAGCGGGCGGTATATGCTGGAGCAAAGATTGGGCAAAGGCGGGATGGGAATTGTCTTTAAGGCAAAACATAAATTTCTTAAGTCTTATCACGCCATCAAATTAATTCTGCCGAGTTTGGTCGAAGACGATGATTCTTTGTTGATTCGTTTCAAACAGGAAGCGATTTTAGCTGCTTCGATTGACCATCCAAACGTCATCAGAGTTACGGATTTCGGTGTCGAAGACGAAACTATGCCGTATCTGGTAATGGAATTTGTTGACGGTTCTCCCTTATCTGCTCATTTAATAAAAAATCAAAGACTTACTCCCGAACGAGCGTTTGAACTTTTTCAACCGATAGCTTTGGGTGTTGCGGAAGCGCACCGCAGAGGAATCGTTCACCGCGATTTAAAACCTCAAAACATTATGGTGGTGAAAGGTCTTCCACTAAAAAAAGCTATCAAAGTTCTGGATTTCGGTTTGGCGAAAATCAAATCAACCGAATTGTTCGGTTCGATGATTCAAGCCGAAACAATGAGTGTTATCGGTTCGCCGCCGTATATGTCGCCGGAACAGTGGGAAAACAATGAAGTTGACCACCGCACGGATATTTATGGTTTGGGCGTCATACTTTATCAAATGCTGACGGGTAATCTGCCGTTTCAAGGCGATTCGGTTCCGTCCATAATGTATCAGCATTTAACTGTTCAGATGCCTTCTTTTGCTACATACGGCGTTTCTCTCTCTTCGCAGTTGGAAGCCGTCGTCGGGCGGGCTTTGCAAAAAGAGCGTAATGACCGTCCCGAAACGGTCGAAGAAATGCTTGAGGAATTTGAAGAAGCACTTGCCACAATTGATGTTCCTTTGACAATTAATGTTCCGATTGAACAATTAAAGCCTTATAAACCTTCTGCGAAAGATGAACAAACTCGTCCTTTATCAGAAACTCAAAAAGAAAAACTTTATTCCTACTTGGATTCTTCGGCTGACCCCGGTCTTATTGTTGATGAACAGTTAGCTCAGGAATTTCTTGAAGCCCAGAACCGCGTCGAAGAAGCCAAAGAACAAGTTGACGAAGCGGATAAACTGGTTCGTGAATTTGCCGAGGCACAAAAACTTGCTCAACAAGCGCAGCAAAACGCGCTACAGGCTAAATACAGAATTGAAGCCGACGTGCGGCGGCGCGTCGAAGCCGAGATGGAAAACAAACAGGCTTTTGAACAGCAAGCCCGGCAAAAAGCCGAATCGGAACGGCTTGCCCAGGAAGCCGTAGCGCGAAAACAAGCTGAAGAACGCGCCAATTATCTTGCTCAAGCCGCTCTTGAAGCGCAGCAAATTGCCGAAGCGGAACGAAAAAAAGCGGAAAACGAGGCGCGTCAGCGGGAACTTGCCGAAAGTGTCCGGCGGCGGGCGGAAATTGCTTCCGTCCAACTTGCCGGACAAGTTGCCGATGCTAAAAAGAAATATGAAGAAGCCAAACAGCAAGCCGATTATGAAGCCGGATTAAGAATTGCGGCGGAAGGCAAACGGCAGAAAATCGAAAGCGAACTGCAAGCCATTGCCGAACACGAAACCGAACTCCGAAAGTCAGCCGAAATAGAAGCCCAAAAACAAATTCAAGAACAAGCCAGCCGCTATGAAAGAGATGCTTTTGTCGCGCAGCAGCGCGTTGAAGAAGCACGACAATTGGCGGAATTGGAAACCCGAAAGCGCGAGCAAGCCGAAGCCGCCAAACTTCGCGCCGAAGAAGAAGCCCGCCGGTTGGCGGAAGAAATCAATCGGGTTCAAAGGCATATTCAAGAGATTCAACAACACTCAAATAAAGAAACATCCGATTCTTCGCAACAGCATTCGTCATCCGGTTCTTTTGCTCGACCGGATTCTCCATTATCCGACTACGGTTCGCCCCCGGATTCGTCGTTAAATTTTGGAGAAGCAAAAATATCTGTTAATAATTTAGGCGAAGTTCCATCACCCACTATTCAAACCGTTTTTGATTCACAGCGCGGAACGGTTGAAATACAAACTCCGCGAAATTCCAATGAGAATTTTACGGGTGTGTTAAATACCGCTTCAATTCCAAAACGAAAAATATCTCTGCCGATAATTCTGACAAGTGTTTTTGCATTATTTCTCGCTGCCGCCGCCAGTGGTTACGGGTTTTATTATCTTTTTATCAAAAAGTCTGAAAATTCCCAACCTATTGTCGTCAGTCAAACAAACGATAATACAAATACTCAGCCGATTGGAACTTCGCCGGATGCAAAAACGGAAATGGTTTTGATTAAAGGCGGCAGTTTTCAAATGGGCAGAAACGACGTTCCTAAAGATGACCTGGATTGGGGCAGTGAATTTCCGGCTCACCCGGTCAAGGTTGATTCGTTTTATATCAGCAAAACCGAAACCAGCAACGAAGAATACGTCAAATTCGTGCAGGCAACCGGTCATTCCGCGCCGCAAAATTGGGACAAAGGCAAACTACCGAATGGTCAGGAAAAATTTCCCGTTACATCCGTTTCCTTAGCTGATGCTAAAGATTACGCCGAATGGTATTCAAAACAGGAGAAAAAAATCTGCCGCTTGCCGAAAGAAGAAGAATGGGAGTTTGCCGCCCGCAACGGCACACAACAAACTTCATTTCCCTGGGGCGATAATTGGAATGCCGATTTTACTAATATCGCTACAACTAAAATTAGTGAAGCGGGCATTTACCCGGATGAAACTTTAGTCGGCGGAATAAAAGATATGATGGGAAATGTTATTGAGTGGACTTCCTCAAAATACTCGCTGTATCCGGGTCATCCACTACAGTTAGTTCCCCGCAGTGAGGAACTTTTTGTTGCTCGCGGAAATTCTTTCGGCGAATCTCCAAGTAAACTTAAAAATGCAACCTGGATGTTAACACGTCGATGGTCACTACCGGCGGATGTCAAAGCCTTGTATATTGGATTCCGACTTGTCTGCCAACCTTAAAAATCCTTCAATTGAACTTGTTATGTTCGGAGGCAAAAAGACTTTTCCTTAATTGGTCAAGTCTTTTTTGTTTTATGTAATCAAGAAACACAAATAATCAAAAGGCATCTTTCAATTTAGTATTTAAGGCTTTGATAAATATATTCTTAAAATAAACATTGAATTATCTGAAAATGACCATCGCCTTTCTTGATTTATCTAATCCATTCTCGATTCTTTTACATTTTCGGGAACAAACAATAAATTCCGGTGTCTAATTTCATAACAGGAAACTGTTACAGCATTGGATTATATGCTTTGCACAATTATAAAGTTTTACAAATTCTTGACCCGAATCGGCACCGGAAATACAGGAGAAAAATAAAATGTTAGATAAATTAATAGAATCGAAAAATAATGGCGGAGAAAATAGAAGACTGAGTGGTTTTTTGTTGACGACGTTTTTAACGGTAGTTTCCGTATTGACTTTCGGGTTGATATACAGCCTCTTCAGTCAAACTCTGGCAATGGGCAGCGAAAGTTTGGATGTTTCCACTTTAGTTGCGCCAATAACCATTGTGGAGCAATCGCCGCCGCCCGAACCAAGACAAAATCCGCAGCCAACCGAAAAAACGACTGATAAAGCGCCGTCGCGCATCGTTAATATGCAAAGACCGGAAGAATCACCGATAAAACCGCCGGATTCAGTTTCCGTATCGCAGAATAAATATCAGGCGCGCCCGAACTTTCCTTTTGTTCTTAAAAATATTGACTCAAATCCGGCAGCCTCTACCGTCAGCGGAATCAGCGACGGTAAAAATACAATAGGACTTTCCGGCACGGTTACACCGACGGAAGCAACTGAAAAAATGATTATAGAAAAACCGCCGATTATTAAACAAACGGTAAAACCAATTGCCGAAAAAAGCAAAACGATTGTTACGGGCGGTGTCGTCAATAGTAAGGCAATAAATCTAGTGAAACCGATTTATTCTGCGGCGGCGCGGGCAATTCGGGCAGGCGGCGAAGTTAAAGTGCAGGTTACGATTGACGAAGACGGGAATGTAATTTCGGCAAAGGCTATCAACGGACATCCGCTTCTACGTGATTCGGCAGTAAATGCTGCTAAATCTTCAAAATTTACTCCGACAACTTTATCCAAACAGAAGGTTAAAGTAACCGGTATTATAATTTACAACTTTGCCGTTCAATAACGGGTCAAAGAGATAAGTATTTTTCGCATATACTTTGTTGAATCCGTCTAATTTGTTTATAATAATTTTGTTGGAAACGACAAATATGTTTAGAACACGGAGGGTTAATTATGGCGGATGAAAATAACAAATGCGCTCATGATTTGTGCAATTGTATGGTAACGGATGACGAGGATTATTGCAGTCAGCATTGTGAAAATGCAGAAGACCAGGACATAATCGAAATCAGTTGCGATTGCGGACATTCGGGTTGTCAATAGTCTTTTATAATAATTCAATCAAAAAATGCTTCGCTAAAACTTCAGCGAAGCATTTTCTTATTAAACTAAATTTCCCAAAAAAATGTCTTACGAAAAGCACTAAAACGATAATCATCCAGCCGCCAAAAACCGTGAATTATCATTTTCGATTGGGATAGCTTCGCGGATTTTTTGAAAACCGCGCCGAATAATTGATTTTACCGTGCCAAGCGGCAATCCGATTGTTTCGGCAATTTCGCTTTGCGACATTCCGCCGTAGACTGCCATCTGCACTACTTTTCGTTGCTGAGGATTTAACCTGTCTAAATGCCGAAAGGCTTGCTTAACTTCTATTTGAGTTTGCAATTTTTTATAGGTTTCATCAGGATAATTTTCCAAAACTTCTTCGGAAAAAAGTGTTTTCGGCTGACGATTTGTTTTGCGTAAGAGATCAATTAAACGCCGCCGTGCAATTAATGCAATAAAACTTACTTCGGCAGATTTTGCCGCGTCAAAACGTCCGGCGTATTTCCAGATGTCAATAAAAATGTCCTGCACCGCGTCTTCAGCGTCTTCTCTGGAATTTGTAAAGTTTAAAGCCATTGACCAGACTAAATTACCGTATTTGTTCAAACATTCTTCAACCGCCCGTTTATCTTCTCCGGCGATTCTTTGAAGTATTGAAACATCTGCATTTTGTTGTGTTTGAAAAGCTAATAAAGCCATCTTTCCCCTTGATAAATATAAAGTTTATTATTACAAATTACCAGAATGGTTTTCGGTAATCTGTAAGAGCGTGTCTGAAAAGTCAGTTTTGTCGTCCGTGAAGCGGACGCGCGTGAAAATAGCCCAGCGATTCATCGCTCTCGTATCGGACAAAAAAGTTGTCTGAGTCCCGTAGGGACGCTAGAAATCACAAACCTCTGCCGTCCCTACGGGACTTGGATGCTCTTGGTGATACTTTTCCCAGCGATGAATCGCTGGGCTACTGTCAAATCGTCCCTTGCGGGACTTTTCAGACACGCTCTAATATATTACGATTTCCTCAAACCGCTGTTTTTCGATGAACAAAAATTCTCAGCAAGCCATTAATAGCTAAATGTATAAGCATATAAACAACTATTGCGACGATGATCGGGAGTGCTAATGTAAAACCTTCTTTGGTAGAAGGGCTTGCCATAATTCCCGCAAACGGCGCATATAAAAGACCGGTTGCCGATTTAATAAATTTTACAAAACCGGTATTTTCACGTGCGGCGAAAAGTTCTAACAACAATCGAACCGCCAAAAGCCCGTAAATAATAAAGAAAATATAATCTACGATTTGGGAAACACGCGCCAGAGTTCTGCCGCGCTCGACCTCATTTTCAGTTTCTGCATATTCGTCAACCGCTTTTTGCCGCATATTTCCGGCAAGATTATCAATTCTGGCGGCTTCATTTGCCGTTGGGCGTTGCGCTTCGACGGCTATTTCTGCTCCAACTTCCGATTTTACGTCCGACTTTATCGCTTCATAATTTGCATTTCTTTGTGCTTCTTCAAGGGCAAGTTTATCGTCAACCATTTAAGAAAACCTCCTTTTGTTAATTCCTTTTCGTTTCTTCACGTCCGTGCGGCGTGTCTGCCGATTCAACGCCTCCCGCTATATCGCGGTCATCTGCATTTCCCTCTGTTTCATCACCGCGCAGCATTTCCCTTACCGTATCATCTGAAGATTTATTAGCCGATTCGTTTGAAACTTGTTCGGCATCCCAATCCTGCCTTTCAACATCAGGAAATTGTTCGGGATTTACTTTTGTTTCGTCTTGCATATTTCTCCTTTTTATAAAACCACCCTTGTTCGTTCAAAATTGACGGAAATATTTACTTAAAATTTTATACCGTTAAGCCGTCGCGTTTTTCTAAAATATCGCGCAGCCACCATTCGTGTTTTTCGTGGATTTGGACAAATCTTGTTAATACATCCGCAGTTCCGGGGTCGTCGTTATCATCCGCCGTTTTAATTGCTTCGCGCATTTCTTTGATAATTTGTATCGCATTTGTATCGGCTTCTTTAATCATTTTCCGCATATCACTGCCGTCAGCGGCTGATTTGATAGTGGCTGTTTTTTGAAATTCTTCGATGCGCGATACCGGATTTTGACCAATCATCCTTACTCGTTCCGCCATTACATCAATAGTTACATAAACTTCGTCGGCAAATTCATCAAACAGACGGTGCAAATCACGGAAAAGTGGTCCGAAGGTTTGCCAGTGATAATGCTTGTAATTTAAATAAAGAATGAAAGCATTAGCAACCTGTTTTTGTAGACTTTGTACAATTGCGTCATTCGGTTTATTATGCGTTGAAATTTTTTCTTCGATTTTTGCCTTTGATTTTTTGGCGGCTGTTTGTGTCATTTGTTCTCCTAAAGTTGATTGGAATAGAACTTGCTTTTTCCTAACCTTCTATTCAAATTCTATGCCACATCGGTGAACTGCTTAATTCGACCTTTTATAAAATTCCCTTAAAACTTATGTATTGAAACAAATCACGTTTCTGTATTGAAGTAAAAGAAAAAGGTGAACTGTTCGTTCACCTTTTTCTTTTACTGTTATTGAATGTAATTAGCGGTTGACATTTGCCGGAGCAGTTGCCGTAATTATAAACTGCGTTCCTGCATCCAACTCAACATCATCGCGTCCCTGCAAAACAACTGTTCCCGCTCCTGCGCCGGCACCGATTGCCGCACCGATTGCCGCACCTTGTCCGCCACCGGCGATAGCGCCGATTAACGCTCCGAGTGCTGCGCCGATTCCGGCACGCTGCACGGTTTTTGTCGTCTGGTTATTATCACGGACACTGCCTTCGTTATTGACGGTAACATTTTCACCGCTCGCCAATTTTACGCTATCAACAATACCGGCAAAGCGATAGGTTCTACCGTTTCTCAAGCGAATCGTGTCGAATTCCAGCGATACATTTGCTCTGCCGGAAACTTGTCCCGACCTTTCCGCTTTGGTAACGCGACCTTCGATAATTGCTCCGTCATACGGCGACGGCGACGCAACTTCCATTGTGAATTTGTCGCCGTTTTGACTAGATTTGGTAGAAATTACAGATTTCAAAGCTGCCGTTATTTGAGTGTTGTTGGGAATGATAAAATCATTATTTTGAACACCCGTATTGTTATTGTTTATATTTGAAAACTGCGCGGTGTCATTGACTTTGTCATATACACTGGCAACAGTTACCGTTTCGTTTCTGTTTTCCAGATAAACACGACGCACGACTTTTAATTTACCGTTATTCATCGGTATAAAATTGACGTAGAAGTCATTTATCCGGTCGCCTTCATAATTCAAAGATACGCCGTCGTAATAAGTGTTGGCGGTAACTTTGATAGACCTTCCGTTATTAGTAGTTTCAGTCCGCGCAATGCCGTCGGCAGTGAACATAACCTGCGGCGAATTGCTTGAAGCAACTGTTACTTCCTTATCTCTTTTTTCAATCACCAACATATCAGGCGAAGAAAGTCTTCTTTCAAGATTTCTCTGGATGTTATCCCGTTGGTTTGCCGTGTAACGATTAGTCGCCCGACCGACAACTTCGCTGACATTATCACTTTGCGCGGTATTTAACCGATAAGTTCCGGTTAACATCGCGTCAAATTTGCTCGGCGGCGAATACTGACGTTTGTCGAAATCAAAACTAACTTTGTAATAATTCGACAATGTATTCAAATCCGTGCGAAGCAATCGCCAATCGCTTTCAGCATTTGGCGTAGAACGATAATCACGCATAAATCCGTCAATGAAATATGCCCGACTTAAAACTTCTTCAACGTCTGCCGTCGTTGAACGGCGGGCGTCAAATTTTTGTTTCAACGAATCGGTTGCATTTTCAAAATCGGTGATGTAGCCGTAAATTGTTTCCTCGCTTCTGGTGTTATCCAAAACGCCCCGGTCAAGCGCGGCACTCATATTTCGTTTGTATAAATCCGTGCGCTGTTCAATTCGCGTTAAAAGCGTCCGAACATTGTTATCCGTAACTTGATAAGGTAATCCGCCGGTTGTCGTGTTGCCAATTGCGGGAACCCTATTCCAATTTAAACTCACGCTGTAATAGTTTGCCAAAGTTTGCAAATCGGTTTTCAGAAAATTCCATTGACGTTCCGCATTAGGCGTTAAACGGTTTTCACGCATGTAATTATCAATAGTATAAGCGCGATTTAAGACTTCGCTGACATCCGAGTTGGTTGACTGACGAGCATCGAACCTTTGTTTTAAACTATCGGTCGCCCTTTCAAAATCGGCAACGTAATTGTTTATCATATCTTCGTTGTTCGTATTGTTGATGCGGCTGCGGTCAAGCGCGTTATTTAATACCCGTTTGTAATTGTCCGTTTTGGTTTCAATACGCGCTAAAAGTGTGCTGACCATATTGTCATTTACACGGTAAGGCACGTTTGCTGCCGTATTCGTATTCACCACCGTCGGATTCATCCAATCCCATCTCACCGAATAATAATTCGCCAAAGTGGTTAAATCCGTGCGTATATATGTCCAATCTCTCTGGGCTGTTGCCGTTAAGCGATTGTCCTTCATAAATTGATTGATATATGCGGCTCGATTTAAAACATCTTCGACATCGGGAATAACCGAATTTTTTGCATCGAACTTTTGCTTCAAAACGTCGGTTGCATTCTCAAAATCGGCGACATAGTTTATTACCATATCTTCGGCGCTTGTGTTATTTAATCGGCTGGTATCAAGTGCTGTATTTAACCCACGCTTAAAAGTATCGGTTCTGGTTTCAATTCGATCGAGCAGAAATTGAACATTTCTGTCAGACACACGATAAGGGCGATTTTGCGCTTGAACGCTCATCGTCGCTATTGTAAAGCCAAGTATCAATAATGCAAATGTAAATAAATTTAGTATTTGCTTTTTCATAATAAAATTTTCCTCCATCTAGTTAAGAAGTTTGTGCAAGCATAGAAGGAGAGTTAAAGAATTTGCTATACTTTCTGATTGATACAGAAGCAAGAATTGTGCCAGTGAAGTTAAAGTTCCCTCAAGCCCTTCAAATTTGTCTATTTAGAAAGAGATTGGTATTTTGATTACTCAAGCGTCTAAAAATTAGTTAATTAAAATAAAGTAATTCCCGTAATAAAGCAATACACGGAGTTTATCTGTTATTACAAGGCAATTTGACTACGAAAGTTGCGCCCTTACCATTTCCTTCGCTGCTTACTTCGATAGTTCCGTTGTGAAGTTTGACAATATGATTGGAGATAGCCAATCCTAATCCTAAACCGCCGTAAATACGTGTACTCGTCGCATCGTCTTGTCGAAACCTATCAAAAATGTGCGGCAGAAAGTCCGCACTGATGCCTTTGCCGTTATCTTTAACAATCATTTGAATATTTTCATTGTCAGCTTGAACTAAGGCTTCTACTTTTCCGCCGACATCCGTAAATTTAACGGCATTTGAAAGCAAATTGCCAATAACAATTTTGATTTTATTTTTATCGCCTAAAATCGTATGTCCGTTAAGTCTGTTGTCTTTGATAAACTCGATACTTTTTTCTCGTACTTGTTCTTCAACTTGCTGACAGGAACTCTCAAAAACTTCTGAAAAAACAACTCTTTTTCCATCAAGATTAATACCTTCCGAAATAACTTGCGAATAATCCAACAGTTCCTCAACCAATTGTGTTTGCAGACGCAAATTTTTATCAATTTTTTCGAGAGCCAATGTTTTCGTATTATCCGACAGGCTTTCAGTTCTTAGAATCCTTGCCCAACCTGCGATAGCGTTTAAAGGTGTTCTTAATTCGTGGGAAACAACCGCGATAAACTCATCCTTTGTTTTATTAGCTTGTTCCGCCGTTTGTCGTGCTTTTTGTTCTTTTTCGAGCAAGCCTTGTTTCTGTTTTTCCGATTCAAACAGTTCGGCGGCAGTAGTTTGCATTTTAGCCCGCGCCGACGCTTCCCAGTAAGTCATCCCGGACATAAAAAAACTGAATATTATTCCACTCAAAAAAATCAACGGTGTCCAACCAACGCTTGATTGCGCGGCAAATTCCGGCAATGAATAATATTCAATCGTCCATTTTCTGCCCGCAACCTCTGAATTATATGTAGTCGAATACTTTTTTTCGATTTGACCTGTAAAGTTCGTATCTTTTTGTTGAGTGGTTTGAGCCATGAGATTTTCGGGCGCGATTTCTCCATCATAAATTCGTATCGCCACTTCAGAGGTTGAGGCATTTGTTTGAATCTCATTTAAGAAGTCTCCCGCCCGAAACGAACTGTAAATATAACCAATCAAATTTTGTCTTTTTTCTTCTAAAGTCGGTGATGACTTTCCTCTCTCATAAATCGGCAGATAAATTAAAAAACCAAATTGTTTATCATTTTCGTCTTCTTGAACTAAAAAAACCTTCGCGCTCACTGCGGCTTGTCCTGTATCCCGCGCACGATTTAAGGCTTCGCGGCGATTTTCTTCTGTTGACATATCGTAACCGATAGCTTTTTTGTTACGCTCGTCAAACGGTTCAAGATATATGATTGCCTGGTAAGAATTTCGCTCAATTTCGGGAAATAATTTAAAGTCGGTGTAACCTTCCGCTTTCATTTGAGTTATCAAAACTTCGCGCTCGTTTGGTGAAACTATTTTGTTGTAACCGATGCCTTGCACACCGGCATAATTTACGCCTAATTCCAAACTTTCTACATAGTTGGCAAAGGTTTCACGGTTTAACATATCTGTAGACTCGATAAATCCGCGCCCGCCCTTGAGCAGAGCAATATACAAACTTATTTTATTTTCGAGAGAGGCTTGAGTTCTATTGACTTCATTATTAAATCTAACAGCATCTTTGCTTTTGGCACTCTGATAAAAATTATAAGTAACACCAATGGTCACTAAAATAGAAACTGCCAAAATTAAAAGGGGTAATTTAGCGGTATTATCATTTTCTAATTTATCCGTAAATAATTTATCCGTAAATTTAGACACAATTCCACCCGATTATTCGCTGAAATGAACTAGCAAAGGAATAAGTTTATACTCACTAAATTCATTCTTAAACGCAATATCTGTGCCGTCTGAAAACGCTGATTTAAAATATATTTGAAATGGTTTAACCATTACTTTTTCCGTATTTTGTATGAATAATTTACATATTATCTTATTTATTCTTATTTATAACGTCTTAAATCGTTGCAAAGTTAAAGTTTTCCAGCTTAGTAATTACTCTAACATTGTTGAAATGTAGTATTTACAGAGGCTGTTTTATTTGGCACTATTTTTGCTTCGGGTTCTTTCGGAGAATTCTAACTTTTCATTAGGAGATAAATTGATATGTCAGAAGAAAACAATACGGGAAATAATTTGATTTGGGCGATTACAACTCTAATTATTGTGGCGATTATTGCCGGAGCATTATATTTTACTGTTTTGCAAGGTAATAAGACCCAGAATAAAGACATCAATGTTGAGATAAAAGCACCCTCTGCTCCTGCGGCTAAATGAAGTTTTATCCGGTCTTTGTATGTTTCAAAGCCTACTGAATATGCTATTGGCGGATTCAGTAGCTGTTTATTTACATTAGCATCAGAATTTGAATTTGACGTGAAGACTCCCACTCTGATATTAGGTTAAATATCAAAACAAAAGTCAAAAGCCATGTCATAAATTACTAATCTTTTCCTCAAGATTATGGCGTTTTATCATTCCGTAAAGTCGTGGACGATACAATCCTAAAAGATTTGCGGCGGCTTGTTTATTTCCGTTAGTACGTCTTAGTGCGGCTAAAACAATACCATTTTCAATTGAATTAAATACGTCTTTTTGTTCTTCACCTTCCATCGGTTCGGATAACTTTTCGACAATATACTTTCCTACTTCTTCAAATAATTCATCGCCTTCCAAATCCTTTTGATACAACAGACCATTGCCGTTTTTTGCGGTGTCGATCTCTGTTCCAATAATCGGCAAATCGCTATTTATTAGTGTTTCCCTTTTTGAAATATCTGAATATGAAATAGAACCAACAAGGTTTTCAGGTATATTTAACTCATTGATCGTGCCGTTTTTGGAAAGTAAAATAGCTCTTTCGATAATGTGCTGAAGTTCGCGCACGTTGCCTCGCCAATTATAGTTAAGCATTTGGTTGTAAGCCCTTTCGGAAAACCTGTAATTTTCCTTCTTGTATTTATCCGCATATATTTCCAGGAAATGTTCGGCAAGCATCGGCACGTCGTCCATTCTCTCTCGCAAAGGCGGAATTTTTATCTCGATGGTGTTGATACGATAATACAAATCTTCCCGTAAGTTTCCGTTTTCTATCGCTTCAAAAGGACTGCGATTGGTTGAAGAGATAAGACGAAAATCAACTTCCTGCGGTTTGTCGCTTCCAACGCGATAGTAGATTCTTTCTTGTAAAACCCGCAGGAGTTTCGGTTGCAAACCCACAGGCATTTCACCAATTTCGTCTAATAAAAGACTTCCGCCGTTAGCACGTCCGAGAAATCCTTCTTTATCGCCGGTTGCGCCGGTGAATGCGCCTTTTTTATGCCCGAAAAGTTCAGATTCAATTAAATCTTTTGGCAATGCTGAACAATTAAGTTTAACAAACGGTTTTTTTGAGCGATGACTTTTGTAATGAATGGCGTTGGCGATAACTTCTTTTCCCGTTCCTGATTCACCGAGAATAAAAATGTTGGCATCGGATTCGGCAACGCTCTCGATTATTTCGTAAATATCCTGCATCGAACGGCTTCCGCCGATAACGCCTTCGTAAGAGGTGCGACTTGAAAGTTTGTCGCGTAATTCTTTTATTTCAACCGTTTGTTTTTTTCGCTCGACGGCTTTTTCAATTAAAACCAGCAATTCCTCAAATTCAACCGGTTTTTCAAAGAAATAAAATGCGCCTGCCTTGGTTGCTTCTATTGCTTTTTCCGTCGAACCGTAACCCGTAATCATTATAATTTCGGTATCCGGTGCGAATTCCTTGCAGCGGCGAACCATTTCTATTCCGTCAAAATCCGGCAAATTTAAGTCAGTTAAGATAATATCAAACTCATCTTCTTCAACTAATTTTATTCCCTTTTCGCCGCGTTCCGCAGTAGTTACTTCAAATCCTTCCGCCTTCAAATGATATTTCATCAAATCCAAAGTCGCCGCGTCGTCATCAATCACTAATGCTTTGTTTGCCATAGATTTATCAAGTATTTCACTCCAAGTTTCAGATTCAAAGCCTGAAAGCCGATTGTCGAAGGATATTAGTGACATACCTTCAAAATGACTTTTATCACTTTCAAACAGTTTAATTAAAAATTAAGTTTATTGTAGCAAAAAATTATTGAGTATAAGAATCAAGCGGATAATTTGTAACTTTGACATAAAGAAAGAGTCAAGCCTTCTTAACTTACTTCTTAGTATTCACGCCTCCGGTATTTGTAGTTAGTTAGTTATATTTTTTTGTATTGATTTGATACTAAGACGCTTGATTATCTTAATCTAAAAGTTTGTATTAGTTCTAACTACTTTAGTTATTTAAGTTTATTTGTTTGGCACAATAATTGAATTGTCGAAACATCACAGTGCTGAAAGGCATAAATTTCAAAAAAGGAGAACGAGGTAAAAATTATGTTGGAAACAATTATCGTTATTTTGGTGGTGTTGTGGTTACTGGGTTTTATTGGTGGTTTTGGCGGAAGCATTATCCATTTACTTTTAGTTATTGCACTTGTGGTCTTGGTAATCAGACTGGTTTCTGGTAGAAAAGTGGTATAACTTGATAAATAAGATATTCGACCGGCAACAATTTGGGTAAGCATTTAACTTTTTGCAATCTAAACCTCGCTTTCGATTAATCGAAAGCGAGGTTTTTCAGAAAATTGATGTCTTGAATTTCAATTTGGCTTAAATTTTCGGCACATAGTGCTTAAAGTAAAATAATCTCGTCACATAAAACAACTAATTTTTACCAGACTTTCCGACGGAGTAAAAAATGGAATTTATACCTAATAGTCAAACTTTAGATATTTTCAAAAATGTGTTTGCTTTCTTTGGAACTCTTTCATCGAAAGGTTATGTTCACAGCCTTGACGGTAAAGTTTTTGAGAGAACTGCAACCGAACCCGAGTTGTTAATCGGTCAGAAATTTTCTGAAACAGTTTATTGGCAATCATCGGAACACATCTCCGGGCAAATTAATAGCGTAATTACCGAATCAGCAAAGGGTAATAAGGCAAAGATTTTAGTAGATTTCAGAGTTAGTGCCAATGAAATAATAAATATCGAATTATATCTACAGCCGATTATTGAAAATGAAGAAGTAAGACAAATTTTCTTTTGCGCTCAGGAAGTTACTGCCCGGGAGAAGGAAATTGAGTATTATAAAGAGCGAAGCGAACATCTGCTTTATGCGGCGGAAAATGCGGAAGTCGGATTATGGTACTGGGATTTGTCGAAAGACAAAATATACTCGACACCAAAATGCAACGAACTTTTTGAAATTCCCGCTCACGACGTTATTACTCTCGACTCTTTCATAAAAATTGTCCATCCCGAAGACCGTTCACGGGTTGAATCTGCGTTACAAGAATCCCAAACGCACGGCAGAGAATATAACACGGAATGTCGGGTTATATATTCGGACGGCAATATCCATTGGATTGGCGCACGCGGAAAAACCTATCTCGATGACGAGGGAAATCCAAAGATTATGATGGGCGTTGTCAGAAAAGTTACAGACAAAAAACTTGCCAACGAGGAACTTTCAAAAGTTTATGCCCGCGAGAAAAAAGCGCGTGACGAAGCCGAAGAAGCTAATCGCGCCAAAGATTTTTTCCTTGCCGTAGTGTCGCACGAGTTGCGTTCACCGCTCAACGCAATTTTGGGATGGACAAAAATTTTACTGACCAAAGAAGTTGACGAAGAAACTAGAATAAACGCCCTCGAAACCATTGAAAAAAGTGCGCGTTCGCAAGCTAAATTAATTGAAGATTTGATTGATTCGTCACGAGTGTCCTCCGGCAAACTGCGTCTTGAGCTGCGTCCGTTAAATCTTTATGAAGTTATTAAAACCGCCTATAATTTGCAGCAACCTGCCGCCGAAGCGAAGAATTTAAATCTTGAATTTTCTGCGGACGCGGAAAACATCCAGGTTTATGGTGATACGTTTCGCTTACAGCAAATCTTTACAAATTTACTTTCAAACTCCTTGAAATTTACCGAAAAGGGCGGCAATATCCGAATTATCGTTCAATCCGATAGTAACCTCGTCAAAATCATTATTCAGGATGATGGACAAGGAATAAGTCCAAGTGCTTTACCCAACATTTTCCGGCAATTTCGTCAAGATGATGAAAGAAAATCGCTCGACCGGAGCGGTCTGGGACTCGGTTTATCAATTGTCAAAATTTTAGTTGAAAAACACAAGGGGAAAATTGAGGCGAAAAGTGACGGTACAGGAAAGGGGTCAACATTTACGGTTACTTTACCCTTGTGCGGAACGGAAACCAGTGCATCAACTAAAATCAGACAATCCGGCACAAGAGAATCCGGCACAAAGGAAGTTAAATATCTGAACGGAATCAAAGTTTTGGTTGTTGAAGACGATCCCGATTCGCGCGAAGTTTTGCATTTCCTTTTGGAACAGAGCGGCGCAGAAGTTAAAAGCACGGAATCGGCACAGGAAGCAATGAGTTTATTACGCGAATCAGGAGATAATTTGCCCGATGTGATAGTTTCGGATTTAGCGATGCCGAATGAGGATGGATATTCGTTGATTGAACGCATCCGAAAATTGACTGTCGAAACCGGAGGAAAAATTCCCGCACTTGCCTTAAGCGCATTTGCCTCAAATGATAATAAAACAAAAGCCTACAATGCCGGTTTTCAAAAATATCACACAAAGCCTTTTGAACCGGATGGAATAATTCAAGATATTTTGCAGCTTGTGAAAAAATAATAGAAAAGGCGGAAATACAGTCAACAAATAGAGTTTCCGCCTTTCTAAATTTAACATTATACGCTTTTGATAAATAAACCAAGCAATAGTTTAGAAGCGGTCTATGACCGCTAAGACTTGATATTTTGATAGTTGGCGGTCATAGACCGCCTCTAAACGAAGGACTTTATTGCATAGTTTTTA
>JBPCPU010000158.1:0-49302 GCA_050998795.1 Pyrinomonadaceae bacterium | reverse complement strand
TGTTGTCGCCGCGCGGCGGATAATAATTGATGCGGACGACGTGCGAAAAATCTTTGTATAAATCGGGATAAACGTCCGGCTGCAAAATATGTTCAAGAACCGAGAGTTTCGATTCTTCTTTGGTTTTGAAATTTTCGGGATCGTCCAAAACTTCGCCGTCGCGGTTGCCTAAAATATTGGTCGAATACCAGCCGTCCAAGCCGAGCATTCTCGACTTTAAACCGGGTGCGAGAATTGTTTTCATCAAAGTCTGTCCGGTTTTAAAATCTTTGCCACAAATCGGCACGCCTGTTTCTTCGGCAAGTTTGGTCAACGCAGGAATGTCAACCGTCAGATTCGGCGCGCCGTTGGCAAACGGAATGCCTGATTTTATCGCCGCGTAAGCATAAATCATCGAAGGCGCGATACGTTCATCATTGTCATACAAAGCCTTTTCAAACGCTTCGATTGACTGGTGAATTTCCGACGCTTCAAGAAAAATTTCGGTCGAAGCCGCCCAGACAATCACCAATCTATCGCAGCCTTTATCGGCTTTAAACTTAGCCATATCAGTCATCAATTGTTCGGCAAGTTCCATTTTATTTTTGCCTTCCTTGATGTTCGTGCCGTGCAGACGTTTGACGTAATTTTGATTAAAAACCGCCGCCATCGGCTTGAGCGAATCAAGCTGCTCGCGCAAATCTTCGACCAAAGATTTTTCCAAAACTCCGGCGTGCAACGCGGCTTGGTATGCCGAATCGGGAAAAATATCCCACGCGCCGAAAACAATGTCGTTTAAATCCGCAAGCGGCACAAAATCCTTAATGAGCGGCACGCGATTATCCGTCCGCTTGCCCAAACGAATCGTTCCCATCTGCGTCAAAGAGCCGATAGGTTTTGCCTCTCCCTTGCGAATCGCTTCGACACCGGCGACAAACGTCGTGCTGACCGCGCCGAGTCCGACCAGCAAAATCCCAAGTTTGCCGCTTGCCGGTTTAATTTCCACGCCTTTTTCTACCATTGATTATCTCCAAGATTACTACGATTTTTTACGCTTACGGACAAATCCAATATCAAAATGAATATGAAACCGAAACGAAAATGATAGCTTTACAATAATGTTAAGGCAAATGCGGGAAGATTTTATCCAAGACTAGCCCAAGACTCCGACCATAATTTAGTGCGTTGGCAAATTTGGTCGGAGATGTAGGGCGCGTTCCACAGCAGCCGTGTTTTCAAACGGCTGCCCGCTTTCAACCGCACAACCACTAAAATTCTCAATAGAACAACCACGTTCGGGCTGAACGAGAGCGTAAAGTGGAATCCTGCATATTGAGTGTTGTTCCTCTAAAATATGCCGAAAGATGTAACTGAAAAGTTTCATAGGTCGCTGGAATCTCCATTCATAATCGTTTCGATTTGATTGGAGAGTGTCAATATTTTAAATTAACCCGAGTTGCCGGTAATAAAGATTTGAAGATTTTTTGCCCGCGAAACAGACGAAAAAAAGAAAACATTTTAATTTTTCCGTGTGTTTCGCGTGTTTCGCGGGCAATATTCTGAAAAATTTTCATAACCGGCAACTCGGGTTAATTTAATGTTCTCGACTTATGGCTTTTACTTTTTACTTTTTACTTTCTTTACCCGCCTGCAAAATTCGATACGCTTCGGAACGCGGCAAACCGAATTCCTTTGCTGCTTTTTTGAGCGCAAGTTTGCGGTCTAAACCTTCATTTTCCAATTCACCAACACGAGACGCAAGAGTTTTTAAATCTTGAATCTTGAATCTTGAATCTTGAATTTCTTCGCGGTCAATCACCAGCACAATCTCGCCTTTAACATTTTCCTGCGAATACTTTTCCGCCAATTCCGCCAAAGTTCCACGCACAATTTCTTCGTAAAGTTTTGTAATTTCGCGCACAATTGCAGAGTTTCGATTGCCTAAAACTTCCAAACAATCAACCAAACTTTTCGCAATGCGATGCGGCGTTTCGTAAAAGCAAAGTGTGGCGAGAATTTCTTTAACTTCCAGCAAACGCCTGCGTCTTTCGGTTTTTCTTGACGGCAAAAAACCGCCGAAAAATATGGAATCAGTTGGCAAACCGGAAATAATCAGCGCATTGACAAAAGCGACTGCACCCGGAATCGCCGTCACTGTTGCGCCGATTTCGTGCGCTTTCTGCACCACGCGCAACGCCGGGTCGCAAATCGCCGGTGTTCCCGCGTCCGACACGACGGCGATTGATTTTCCCTGCTCCAGCAGTCCGGCAAATTCGTCCGTCCGCGCCTGTTCATTATATACGTGATAGCTGACGAGTTTTTTGGAAATGCCGTAATGATTAAGCAGTTTGCGCGTATGGCGCGTGTCTTCGCAAGCAATCAGGTCAACGGTTTCCAGAGTTTCCAGAGCGCGGCGCGAAATGTCGGCGAGATTTCCAATTGGCGTAGCGACAAGATAAAGAGTTCCGGGCATTTTTTGATTTATTTAAGACTTTCTCAAATGCGGAAACACGCACGAAGTAAGTGTGAATTGCGCCTCGACTATCGTGCGGGCTTCTTCAAAAAGCGAGAGAAAAGACAAGAAAAACTTTTTCATTATTTTGTCCAAAAAAATAAAAGACAGCGTAATTTTAACATACGCTGTCTTTATCTCGAAAAGCCGGCAAATCAGCCGTTAGCTTTTCTTGTTTTTACAACACGCGCCGCCGTTGCAGCAATCCGCGCCCGGATGACAACAGCTTTCGCCGCTGACAACCGTGACATTTTTCATATCAACGCTTGAATCTTGCGCCTGCTTATCTTTCATCGGACAGGAATCGTCCTTTAAGCAGCAATCTTCTTTGACGGCTGCGTCCGAACTTTTGTTTTTCAACGGGCAAGAATCGTTTTTCTTACAGCAATCCATTGCCGCCTGATTGGTTGTGTTTGTTTTGTTATATGCAAAAGCCGCAATCGTCAGTCCGAAAACCAACAAAACGGCAATTGCTAACAGAATTCGTTTTTTCATTTTTGTTTCCTCTAAATTAAAAATTAGGTTAAATAGTTTGCCAAACCTGCGATTGATTTGACGTGAAAAGACGAATTTCTCTTTAAATTCTCAACACACAATTTTTTATGTATATATTTTCGCGGCTCAGAATCGGCGATTGAAAAACCTTCGGTTGATTAGATTCGTGTTTGACGAATACGAACTTCGGCGCGGAAATTTTTACAATCGTCGCCGTCGCTTCTGCTTTTTGAATTTTTTCAATCTTTCGCGCCTTGTCAAAAACTTGCGGCAGAAATTTACAACAATCGAGCGTTAAATTTCCTTCGATTGAAGAAAATGGCGAATTACCCTCTGCTTTAACTTTATGACAAGAATTATTAGTTTTAGCTAAAGGACAACTTTCGTTTCCCGAAGCCTGAACTTTCGCCGTTTCACAGCAAAAAAGAAATACAACGCCGCTTAACCATAAGATTAGCGAACCAGCCATAATTCGTTTTGTGTTCTGTCGAAATTTCATTAACGCTTAGAATAACTGAAAACAGCTTCCGTTGTCCAGTTTTAAAGGTTAAAGCAGACTCAAGGAATAATCCGAGAACTTCGGGTCATCAGTTATAAGCGTAAAATCTTCGATAACAGCTTGAGCAATCAACAAACGGTCAAAAGGATCTTTGTGATGAAATGGCAACTTTTCCAGTTCGTAGATATGTTCGAGCGTGATTGGCAAAATCTGCAAATCGTTGATTTTTTGCTGCCCTTGAATAATTTCGGGCAAAGGTTTTGGAAAAATGAATTTGCCATTTTGAATTTTTATTTGCAGTTCCCAAATGCTCGCCAGACTAAGAAAAAGCGTATTGCCGGGATTTTTTAGAATTAGCATTCTTTGGGCGGAGATTTTATGGAGTTCAATCTGCAACCAAATAAAAATGTGTGTATCAAGCAGTAGATTCATTATCTTTTTCAATTATTCCAAAATCTTCACCAAACCAAAACTCGTCGGGCAGTTCGTCGTTAAAATCATCGCTTATCCAACCTTGACCGTTATACATTCCGAAAACACGCTCTTTTTTCGGCTCTGTTTCGGTTTGATTCCTGCATTTTTTCTCGTGCAAAAATTCGGCAAAATCAATCACTTCGCCGATTGATTCGACGGGCAAATCTTTGAATATCTCAAGCAATTTTTCTTTTAAGTTTTCTTTTATCGCTACGCTCATTTCGTTCACCTCAAAAAAGATTTTACCATCAAAAATCAAACATTAAAACGAAAATTAACAATGTCGCCTTCCTGCATAATGTATTCTTTGCCTTCGAGCCGCGTTAAACCTTTTTCCTTCGCCGCCGCGTTTGAACCTGCATTGATTAAATCATTGTAAGAAACAATTTCGGCGCGAATAAAACCGCGTTCGATGTCCGAATGGATTTCGCCGGCTGCTTGCGGTGCTTTCGTGCCGATGGGAATTGTCCACGCGCGAACTTCCTTTTCCCCGGCTGTCAAAAACGACATCAAGCCGAGCATTTTGTAAGCCGATTTGATTAGTTTGTCAACGCCGCTCGACGTTACGCCCAAATCCGCCAAAAATTCCGTGCGTTCGGCTTCTTCAAGAGCGACGAGTTCGGCTTCGAGTTTCGCGCAAATGACGACGACTTCCGCGTTTTCCTGCGCCGCGTTTTCTTTGACGGTTTGGACGTGCGGATTCGCATCGGGATTCATTAGTGTTTCTTCGTCAACATTCGCCGCGTAAATCGTCGGTTTCGTCGTCAAAAGAAAAAATTGTTTGGCGATTAACTTTTCTTCCTTCGTCAATTCGACGGCACGCGCCGGACGACCTTCTTCAAGAACAGGCTGGATTTTATCAAGAACTTCGAGTTCGGCTTTGGCAACTTTATCGCCCGCCCGTGCGCCGCGCTGCGCTTTGTCGCGCCGCTTTTCAATCGAAGTCAAATCCGCCAGCGCGAGTTCAATCTGAATCGTTTCAATATCACGGATCGGGTTGACCGAACCTTCGACGTGAATGATATTTTCATCTTCAAAACAACGCACGACCTGGATAACGGCATCAGTTTCGCGGATATTGGCGAGAAATTGATTTCCCAAACCTTCGCCCTTCGACGCACCGCGAACGAGTCCCGCAATGTCAACAAATTCAACCGTCGCGGGAATTGTTTTTTGCGCCTTGTTCATCTTTTCCAAAACGGCAAGACGTTCATCGGGAACGGCGACGACACCGATATTCGGCTCAATCGTGGCAAATGGATAATTTGCGGCGAGCGCAGATTCCTGCGCGGTCAGCGCGTTAAAAAGTGTAGATTTTCCAACATTCGGCAGTCCGACGATTCCAGCTTGCAGCATAATTCAAGATTTAAGATTTAAGATTCAAGATTTAAGATTTAAGATTTAAAATTAAAACGGATATTGTAACCTTGAAAACGGATTTCGAGAAATCGGGTAAGTGAATGAGGCAAAAGTCCGCGCATCGGGCAAGGGCGCAATGATGAGTTCAAAGTTCCAAAATGATTGCCAGTCAACATCCTGGAACTTTGAATCTTAAATCTTGAATCTTAAATCTTGAATCTTAAATCTTGAATCTTGAATTTTAATTCGGCAGATACATATTCGGAATCGGTTTGTCGGTCGAAACTCCGAATGCCGCGCTGTTGAATCCGTTTCGGCTTTGCAGCAGATACCAAACGCCGTTTGACGGGCGAAATACCGCGACATCGGCTTTATTGTCGCCGTCAAAATCGCCGGTTACGGGTAAATCTCCGATTGTGCCGAACTGCACGGCGGAAAACCCGTTTGTCGTGTTCAGCAGATACCAAACGCCGTTGCTTGGTCGAAAGACAACAAAATCCGTCTTGCCGTCACCGTCATAATCGCCTTGCGCGGGCTGGTCGGTCGAAGCTCCGAAAGCGATGCCGTAGAAAGTTCCGTCGGAACTTTTCAAAACATACCAACTGCCGGTCGAAGGTCGCCAGACTGCAATGTCAGTCTTTCCATCGCCATCATAATCACCTTGAACGGGTTTATCGCCGTCCGCGCCGAACTGAACAAAATTAAAAGTTCCGCGGCTGTCGCTGTTGGCGATATACCAGACACCGTTCGACGGACGAAAAACCGCAATATCCGTTTTGCCGTCGCCGTTGAAATCTGCCGGAACGGGAATGTCGCCGTTTGCGCCGAACTGACGCGCATTAAAAACTCCGGCTTTGGTTAGGAAATACCACGTGCCGTCGCCCGGACGAAAAACCGCCGTGTCGGTTTTGCCGTCGCCGTCGTAATCGCCGGGCGCGAGAATATCGGTGCCGCTTCCAAACGCAACTCCGCTAAAACTCGAATTTGAACTGTTTAAAATATACCAACTGCCCGCGTCGGGACGAAAAACGCTAATATCAGTTTTACCGTCGCCGTCGAAATCCGCCGTTTTATTTTTGGCGATTGCCGCCCCTGCCACCGGCGCGTCGGAAATGTCGCCGTCAATATTGAAAGTTACGCCGCCCCACGTTTCGTTGTGCGGTGCCTGCCATTGTTTGATGCGCTGATGATTTGACCAAAAATTAACCGGTACGACCGGCGACGGCGGCGCGTAATACCATACCGACGCAACATTGTCCCAGCGAGCAAGCCAAACCGCATCCATACGGCTTGCTGGTGGAAGACTTATCCAATCATTGACGGCATTCGTCGGCGAACCGTAGACGCCGGAAATATAACCTTGCTCTTTCACGCGGTCAGTCCAGCCTTTTAGAAACGCATTGACCGACAGCCGACAACCGGGCGTACCGCTCGTTTCGTCGTAACGCTCCATATCGTAATAAAGCACTGTGCCTTGCGTCAGTCCGAGATTGTTCGCATCGTTAATGGCGATGTCGGCTTCGCCGCGTCCCTGCGTTTCGGCGATTGCCGCGTCGGAACTGTGTTTTTGACAATTAGGATTCGTTTGACAAGTTCCTGTCACGCAAGGTGCTTGATAACCGACAATCGTTGGAATCAAACCCCAGCCCATCGCGGAAACTTGGTCAACCCAAGCTGCCGTCAATTGCGGCTGCTGACAGCCTCGATTTCTGCCCGATATGTAAATGTTTGAATCGTAAAACGGCGAAGTGTTCCACCAGGTTTGCATTTGTGCGACGGTGGCGGCGGTGCATTTGTCGAAACCGCGATTCAGGCTGATGCGCGTTGAACCGCCGGGCGGCGCGGCAAAAACGGAATTTTGCGCTTCGAGTCGGGCATTTTCTTTTTCGATTCGGGATCGTTCTTTGATTTGCGGCGGCGTGATTTCCGTTTCCCGATTAAAAACTTTTGTTTCCTGCACACAGCCAACTTTCGAGCCTTCACAATTTCCGACGGTTTTCAACGTCCAATTTCCCGAAATTTTTTCAGCCGATGCGGTGTCTTCGCGGCGAATTTCAACCAAGCGTTTTGAAAATTCCCAAGTCTGTCCGTCATTTGAAGATTCATAAATTATCGTCCCGACAAAATTTGAACTTGTCGGAAGACGAAAAGTTAAAGTAAAATCGCCGTCGCCGTTTGATTCGAGCGAGGCGTTTTCCAAAAAGGCTTCGCGCAAATCTTCCTGCCGCAAATTTATTGGTATTTTCGTCCAGGAATTTCCGCCGTCTTGTGTTTTGACAAATTCCAGACGCGCATATTGTTCATTCGCTAAAATCACCCAGCCGATTGATTCATTTAAGAACAAAACCGTGCTGATTGTGTCCGAATAGCTTTTTGGCAAAATGCCTTCGCGCCACGTTTCGCCGTTATCGTTTGTTTGAAAAAGTGTGTCACTTGTATATGCGATGCCTGATTTCTCGCCAAAAACCTGAATATCCTTAATTTGCGAATTTGGCAAAACTGTTTGGCTGTTCCCGGACGGCAAATTTTGTAAGACGTTTGTTTCAAGATTGCCGAAAAGATTTTTGTTCCAATTTTGCGCTTTTGCCGAAGTAATCAAAAAATTTGCTGACAAAACAAGAATTGCTGTTAGAAAACGGACGTTTTTCATTTTGACCTCTCTAATATACTGGAAAATCTGATAGTTGACGAAAAAAGTATAACTTATTTAAATGAATTTTCAAAATATTTTGCGGCGGGAAAGTTTCGTAAATTTTGTATTAAAGAAAAACTAAGGTAATTTATATGAGAAATAATTCGGTTAATCTGCGCCGGCATTTCACCTGCAAAAACAGCAAAAATTATGCTTCTGTCTATATTTTTAATCTTGCTCATTACTGTCGGCGGTTTTAGTTTGACTTATCTTTTTGCCGAAGACGAGCCGCTTTTGTGGCGTTTGTGTGCGGGAAATGTTATCGGGCAAGCGATTTTTGCTTTGATTTGTTTTGTCCTGGCGTGTTTGTTCGGCTTTACGACGGCGACAATTTCGCTTTCGCTTTTGATTAGTCTTTTGCCGCTGATTTTATTTAGCCGGAAAGACACAAGAGAAAAATTTTCGGCGGATTGGCAAACGGCGAAGCAGAATCTGGAAGGCACGGATTTCAGCAAACTTCTTCGTTTTGCTTATTATGCCGCGTTTTTTACCTTGTTTTATTTCTTTTTTGAACGTGCATTTATTGAAACAAAAGACGGAATTTTCACGGGCGGGTCAAATAATCTGGGCGATTTACCGTTTCATCTCGGCGCAATTTTCGGTTTTACCGACGGAAACAATTTCCCTCCGCAATATCCGTCGTTTGCGAATGTGAAATTTACTTATCCGTTTATGGCAGATTTAATCGCGGCAAGTTTTGTAAAAATCGGCGCCGCCGCGCGTGATGCGATGCTCGTGCAAAATGTCTTTTTGGCATTTTCCCTACTTATCGTTTTGGAAAGATTCACTTTCAAATTAACTAACAATCGTCTTGCGGGGAAAATCGCGCCCGTCCTTTTATTTTTCAGCGGCGGACTCGGATTTTTGTGGTTTTTCAAAGATGCCTGGCTAAATACGCAAGGTTTTTATCAGTTTATTTGGAATCTGCCGCGAGATTATACGATTGGCGGAAAATTTAGCTGGGGAAATTCGCTGATTACGCTGTTCATAACGCAGAGAAGTCTGCTTTTGGGAATGCCGCTGACACTGGTTGTGCTGCAAAAAATTTGGGGGATTTTTAACGCAAAGACGCAAAGAAGCGAAGACGCAAAGGAAGAAATTACTGTTTCTCCCTTTCTCCCTTTCTCCCTTTCTCCCTTTCTCATAGGAATACTCGCCGGAACTTTGCCTTTGATTCATCTGCACAGTCTTTTTGCTTTATTTATTGTCAGCGCATTTTTGTTCTTTTTCAGTTTCGACAAATGGCGCGAATGGATTGCGTTTGGCGTCGGCGTGGCGATTATTGCCGTTCCCGAATTGATTTGGGCGATGACGGGAAGCGCGACGCAAACAAGCGAGTTTATTGGTTGGCATTTCGGTTGGGATTCTAAAGAGATGAATTTCTTTTGGTTTTGGCTGAAGAACACGGGGATTGTTATTCCGTTTGTGATTTTTGGACTTTATCTAATTTATTTCCCGCAAAGGCGCAAAGACGCAAAGGAAGAAGAAAATAAAATCGAAGACCAAAGACCGAAAACCAAAAACCGATTATTATTTTACATTCCCTTTGTAATTTTATTTATTATTTCAAATGCCGTAAAACTCGCGCCGTGGGAATGGGACAACATCAAAGTTTTGATTTACTGGTTTGTCGGCTCGATTCCGTTTATCGCGTTTGCTTTGGCGTGGTTGTGGGAAAAAGACGATTTTTTCAAAGTTGTCGCCGCCGGTTGTCTGGTTGTTCTGACTTTGGCGGGCGCGTTGGACGTTTGGCGCGTAACTTCGGGCGCGATAAAGTATAAGGTTTTCGAGGCGGACGCGGTTAAAATCGCTGCACAAATCAAACAAAAAATCGCGCCGGATGCTTTATTTCTGAACGCGCCGACATATAATACAGCGGTTGTTTTGACGGGCAGACGTTCTTTGATGCGCTACACCGGGCATCTTTCTTCGCACGGCATTGATTATGCGGAACGCGAAGCCGATTTGAAACGCATTTACGCAGGCGAAGCAACGGCGGATATTTTCCTGCGAAAATACGACATTGATTATGTTTTAATAAGTCCCGAAGAAAGAAGTTATTTTCAAACGAACAATGTGCTGTTTAACGAAGATTTTTTCCGAAAGTTTCCCGTCGGGGCGGAAGTCGGGCAATATCGAATTTATAAAATAAAGAATTAAACAAGATAGACAAGATGGCAGGATTAAGAAAGTTTTATCCTGTTCATCTTGTCTATCCTGTTTGAATAAAGGTTGAAATGAAAGAACAGACAGAAGAAAACAATCAAATAAATAATCGGCTGTGGCTCATCGGCTGTTTTGCGATAACCGCGATTGCCTCGTTTCTGCGCTTCTATTGGCTCGAGCTAAAACCTCTGCATCACGACGAGGGCGTGAACGGATTTTTTTTGAAAACGCTTTTCACCGACGGCATTTACAAATACGACCCGAGCAATTATCACGGTCCGACGCTTTATTACATCGCGCTTGCTTTCTCGAAAATCTTTGATTTGAACACAATCAGTATTCGCGCAAGCGTGGCGATTTTCGGCGTTTTGACGGTTGTTTTAGCTTTCTTTTTGAAAAACTACATCGGCAAAATCGGAAGTTTGTCAGCCGCGCTGTTTCTCGCCTTGTCGCCCGGAATGGTTTATATCTCGCGGTATTTTATTCACGAGATTTTGTTCGTATTTTTCAGTTTAGGGATTGTCGTCGGCGTTTTATATTTTATCGAAAAGCGCAAGGCGGGAACTTTCGCCGTTGCCACGATGACTTTGCTTTTACTGATTTGCTTTTTGCCGTCCGCGCTCAATCTGGCGAGTTTGGTCGGTGAAGAAAATATAATTTTGCTGTGGATTTTGCGCGTCGGTTTATTTGCCGTCGAAGCGGTTCTGGTTTTTTTAATAATGCGGATGCTTCTCAGATGGCAGGACGGCAGACCGATTTATTTAATGCTTGCGTCTGCAAGTGTCGCTTTGCTTTTTGCGACGAAGGAAACGGCATTCATCACGATTGCGACGATGGCGATTGCGGTCGTCTGCGTTTGGCTGTGGCGTAAAATTTACAAAGCCGTGATCGGCGAACCGAAGGAAAACGAACTCGAACCGGTCGAATTAAACTGGACGAATTTTCGCGCACGTTTAGGCGGTTCAACCGATTTACTTTTGATAATCGGTGCGGTTTTGTGCGTCTTTATTTATGTCGGCGGTCTGTTTTTCTCATCGTTTTTCACTTATCCCGAAGGCGTTATGGGCGCGTTCAAGGCATATGCTTTCTGGACGAAAACCGGCTCGAAAGACCACACGCAAAACGGTTTTTGGGCATACTTGAAATGGGGAATGAAAATCGAATCGCCGATTTTGATACTTTCGGCAATCGGAACTTTGATTGCGTTAATCAAAGCAAACAAGCGTTTTGCGATTTTCACAGGTTTTTGGGCATTTGGAATGTTTGCCGCTTATACAATTATTCCGTATAAAACACCGTGGCTCGCGTTGTCGTTTCTGCTGCCGATGTGCATTATTGCCGGTTACGCCATTAACGAATTGTTTGCGGCGCGTGATGTCATCGTAAAAATTCTCGGCGGATTGGTCACGGCTTTTGCCATTGTCGTTCTCGGTTATCAAACTTACGATTTGAATTTTCAAAAGTATGACGACGATTCGATGCCGTATGTTTACGCTCACACGCGGCGCGGTTTTCTTGATTTGATTAAACAAATCGAGTATTACGCCGACAAAAGCGGCAAAGGTAAGGACGCTTCGATTGAAATTATCTCGCCCGAATACTGGTCAATGCCGTGGTATATGCGCGAATATCCGAAAGCGATTTTTCACGGGCAGTTTGCCGATGCAAACACTTCAGAAATGATTGTCGCCTCCAAAGCGCAGGAAGCCGAACTAAACCAACGCTACGGCGCACATTACAAATACGTCGGCACATATCCGATGCGTCCGGGCGTTGAACTTCATTTGCTGGTGCGGCGTGATTTGGCGGAAGCGAACGCCAGGGAGATTTACAAAATCGGCGATGATAAGCCGTAGTCGGCAACCTTTTCAGCGCAATTCACGCCTAATGTTTCAGGAAAGAAATTTACAGGGATAACAGGATGGACAGGGATATTAAAAAATTATTTTTGATTTATCCCTGCTTATCCTGTTATCCCTGTAAATATAAAATTATGCTTCTACGATTTTTGATTTTCGCCTTTGTTTTTATGCTGCAAACTTCGATTTTCGCGCAAACTCCGCCGATTGAAACGGGCGTTCCGCAAACGCTGGCAAAATGGCGGGCGGCGAATTACTCAAATGTGCGTTATAAATTGAATTTGACGCTCGAAAAAATGTCGCCTGTGCTGAAAGGCACGATTGAGATTCGCGTTAATTTGGCGGAAGCCCGACCGTCAGGAAGGGCTAAAGAAGAAAAGCCCGCACTGACGCTTGGGCTTCTGCCTTCGCAAATAATTCTCGATTGGCGCAAGATTCGCGGCAAAGAAAATTTATCAACTGTTTCAAATGTTTTTATCAACGGCAAAGCGGCGAAGTTTGAAGAAATCAACGAGCATCTTGTTTTCAAAGAAGGCGTTGTCAAAGGCGAAAATGTTATTAAGCTCGATTTCACATCGCCGATTGCGACGAGCGGCGCGGCAATCACGCGCTACGTTGACAAGGAAGACGGAGCAGAATACGTTTATTCACTGTTCGTGCCGTCGGACGCAAGCACGGCGTTTCCCGTGTTTGACCAGCCGGATTTGAAGGCGCGATTTAAATTATTTTTGGTAGTTCCTAGACTTTGGAAAGCTATAACAAATGGAAAAATAAAGTGGATACAAGTAACAGACGATAGACGAGACATTGAGCCTTACCGTTATGAATTTGAAGAAACGCAACCAATCAGCACCTATGTTTTCGCGTTTGCGGCGGGCGATTTTGCTGAGTTTGAAGATAAGGAAAGTTCGATACCGAGCAAACTTTATGTTCGCAAATCGCAATCCGCAAAGTTGAGAAATGCGAACACTGGGAGCGCGGGCATCCCTGCCCGCAATGGGCGCGACAGCGCGAATGAATCTTCAACATCGCAAACGACGTTGGCGGGCAGCGATGCCCGCGCTCCAATTGGGGAAGTCTTTCGGCTCAACCGCGAAGGCGTGAAATTTCTTGAAGGCTGGTTCGATTACAAATTCCCGTTTCCGAAATACGACCTTGTTTTGATTCCCGAATTTCCGTTTCGCGGAATGGAACACGCGGGCGCGACTTTTCTGCGCGAAGATTCAATCATTTTCCCGACCGAGCCGACGAAGAACGATTACATTTCACGCGCCAACGTCATCTTTCACGAAGCCGCGCATCAATGGTTCGGCGACACGGTAACGATGAAATGGTTTGACGATTTGTGGCTCAAGGAAGGCTTTGCCGAGTTTATGGCGTATAAGACTCTGGAAAAAGTGATGCCCGAATACAATGCGTGGAAAATCTTTTACGAGCGCAACAAACAGCTTGCCTATCTGACTGATTCGACGCGCGGGACAACGCCGATTTATCAGGAAATCCCGAACCTCTCGGCGGCAAAATCCGCTTACGGCAACATCGTCTATCGCAAAGCCCCGTCGTTTCTGCGCCAAGCCGAGTTTTACCTGGGCGAAGATAAATTTCAAATCGCCGTCCGCGCATTTTTGAAGAAACACGAATTCGCCAACGCCGAATGGACGGATTTGGTGAACGAATTTGAAACAACGAGCGGAAAAAATTTAAAAACTTTTGCTGAATCTTGGGTTAAGCAAAAAGGAGTTTTCAAAATAAAAATTGAAAAAGTTTACTATAGTAATGGAGACGCATACAATTTGATTCCTACTTTTGAGCATATTTTTGATAAAGACTTAATTCCGGTCGCCAAATTTAAAGTGTTAGTTTTAATGGAGACTGGAAACAAAGTTATTAGAGAAATATCATTGAAAAATAAATCAAAAGCCAACTTAGCTACATCGGGATTTAACTGGAAAGAATCATTCGACCATAAGCTACACACAGCGTATATTTTCCCAAACTACCAAGATTATGGCTACGGCATCTTTCTGCTTGACCAAGAAAGTAGGGAACGTGTTATCTGGGAAATTCAAAACGAAAAAGACGATTTTCTCCGCGCGATGATGTGGGGAAGTTTGTGGGACAGCGTGCGCGAAGCCGAATTAAGCCCGCGAGATTACGCCGCGCTCGTCATTAAAAACATCAACGTCGAAACCGACGAAAGCACGATTCAAACTCTGCTCGGTCGCGTCTCAACCGCGATGAATTATTACATTCCCGAAGGCGGAAACCCAAGCGTAAGCGCGGGTGTAAAATCCGAAACGCGCGGAAACAACACACTCCCTGACGGTCGTGTTTCCGCCTCTGAACGCGATGAGATCGCCGCGCAACTCGAAAATCTTTTGATTGACAAAATGCAGAACGCGCCGACGCTCGGACAGCGAATTACGTTTTATCGGGCGTTTTTGAACATCGCTTCGAGCGATAAGGCGCGAAATGTTTTGAAGGAAATTCTCAAAAACAAAGGCGGAAACCCAAGCGTAAGCGCGGGTGCAAAAAATGCGGAAAACTCAAACAGCAGCGAGAAATCTGCACCCTTGCTCACGCGCGGGTTTCTGCCTTTAAAGACCAAAGACAAATTCGACATCATCACGCGCCTTGCAATTCTCGGCGATGCCGACGCGCCGAAATTACTTGCCGATTTAGCAAAAACCGAAATGTCCGACGAAGCCAAACGCTATGCTTACGCCGTCGGCGCGGGTTTTCCAACTAAAGAAGCAAAGGAGAAATACTTTGGCGATTTCACGGGCAACAAAGAAATCTCCGAAAGTTGGATTGAATCGGCATTCGTTTCTTTTAATTCATCAAAACACGCGGAACTGACTTTGCCGTATCTCGAAAGGGCGTTAGCCGAATTACCGAATCTAAAACGCAATCGCAAAATCTTTTTCGTCAACGGCTGGCTCGGCGCGTTTATCGGCGGACAAAAAAGCGAACAGGCTCTGGTAATTATAAATAAATTTTTGGCGGATAATCCGAATTTGGACAAGGATTTGAGGTTAAAGATTCTGGAAAATTCCGACGGTTTGGAACGTGCGGTGAAGATTCGCGCAAAGTTTGCAAAGTAGTAAAACCGGGAGCGCAGGCATCCTGCCTGCAATGAACGCGAAAGCGTTCAAAAACACTTCGCCCGGCTTCAGCGTCGAGTTAAAGTAAAATCTTTTCGTGCTGTCGCACGATTGCAGGCAGGATGCCTGCGCTCCCAGTGGCAGGATGCCTGCGCTCCCAGTGTTTAAAGATTGAGCAAAGAGGCTTTCGCCGCTTTAAATTCTTCGTCGTCTATCACGCCTTGTTTATGTAATTTAGCAAGCCGTTCCAGTTCCGCCGTTACGTCTTTTTTGTCGTCCGCTGCCGCTTCTTTTTTAGAATTCATTTTGTCCAGCAACGCGCCCCCATATTTTTTGCCGACTTTGCTGCCGAGAACGCCGCCGACCAGTGCGCCCGTGAATGTTCCGACGACCGGAATCGGAAGTAAAACCGTTCCGACCTGCGCTCCGGCGAGCGCGCCGCCGGCAACTCCGGCTAAACTTCCCGCTTTTTCGTTGTCTTCCTTTTGTTTTTTCGCTTCGTCCTGTTTTGTGTCTGCCATTAAAATCTCCTTTTGATTGTAAAATTATTATTTCGTCAGCCGTTTTGATTATAAACTGCGCGACAATAAATATAAACAAAAAAATTTGTCGTCTTTTTTAATTTATATTTCACCGGCAAATATTTGGAAATGCTGATTCAAATGGTGCGAGTCGAAAGTATTTTTCCCGCCGTTTTTATCTATCGAAACCCAATTCAATAAACTGTTTGAGTGAACCAGCAAAAGTTCGGCATTGTGTTTGCCGATGCCGAAATGCGTCAGTTTTGCACACGCCAACGCGCCGCCGCGCATAAAACCGTCGGTTGGAGTCCGCGTCCAACCCGCTTCGAGTGTCAGACATCTCACACCTTGACGAAAGCGCAAAACCGAACCGACGAGATTAGCATTTCCAAATGTAAATTGGTGCGGATTATCATTTTCAATCGTGATGCTTGAATTATTCCGATTGGCGAAAGATGCGATTTCGAGCAGCGCGTCAAACAGCCATTTAACGCCGGTCGAACGAAGCGCGTCGTTTGAGGCTTTGAGCGCAAGATAATCGGCGACGTCGCTGCGCCCGTCGCTGTGCGCTTGATTGATTGCTTCATTGAGTTTTTGCGCCCAAACTTCGTCGAGTTCGTTCATTGCTTTAAAGCATAAAACCGTCGCTTAAAAAATGCAATTTTGTGATATTATTTTGATATTCAGTGAATCGTTAATCGTAAATCGTTAATCGTTAATCGTTAATCGTTATTTGTTAACTATTAATCATTAACCGCAGTTTGTTCTTTACGATTTACGATTCACGATTTACGATTTACGATTTACGATTTACGATTAACAAATCTTTATGAAAAATTCAGCAATTATACTTTTTTTGATTTTATTTTCGCTAACGGCTTTTGCTCAAAAGCCTCAATCGTCTAAAAATCCCGCTAAAACAAAATTAACCAAAACAACTGTTGAAAACACCGCAAACGAAAAAGAAGAATTTGAAAAAGCGGTTAATCAAACAGACGCGGCGGAAAGAATTTCGGCTTTGCTGAAATTTATCAGAGATTTTCCAAAGTCGGGCGAGAAAACTCACGCCCAGGAACTCATCGTCAGCGGACGCGCCGAATTTGCCGATGAAAAGCTGCGCTCGGATGACACGGAAAACGGCGTCGAGATTTTCAAACTTGCCGTCAAAGGTGCGCCGACGCCTGTTTCCGACAAACTTTTTACCGAAGTAATTTTGCAGATTCCAACCAATCTTTTTTATTACGGTCAGCGCGGCGCGGCGGTCGAAACTGCGAAAATGATTGAAGAAAAAATTCAAGGAAACGCCAAGCAACTGCTCGGTTTGGCAACATTTTATATCGGCACGGAAAACGCCGCCGAAGCGCAGCGGCTTGCCGGTAAGGCGATCGAAATCGAACCGAATTTGCCTGCCGCTTATCAAACTCTCGGACTTGCCAATCGCCTAAATTTTCAATTGGAAGACGCGGCAAACGCCTACGCCAAAGCGTTGGAACTCGACCCGCAATCAACCGTTTCCAGACGGAGTTTGGCGGAAATGAAGCGAGCAGTCGGAAAGCCGACCGACGCTGTTGAATTATACCGTGAAATTTTAGCCAAAGATGAAGCCGACGCAGCCGCAAAAACGGGTTTGATTCTTGCGCTGCTGGATGCCGAAAAAAAGACCGAAGCGGAAACGGAATTGACGACGTCGCTCGCACAAAATCCAAATAATTTGCCTTTGCTGGTCGGCGCGGCTTACTGGTATGCGGCGCATAGAAACGGCGCGAAAGCGGTTGAACTCGCAAACAAAGCGGTTGCCGTCGAGCCGCGCTACACCTGGGCGCATATTGCTCTGGCGCGTGGATTGACTGAACAAAATCGTCCGCTCGAAGCCGAACGCGCTCTGCTCGTTGCGCGGCAATACGGAAATTTTCCGACACTCGATTATGAACTTGCTTCCGTCAGATTGATGGCGGGATTTTACCGCGAAGCCGCTAATGGATTAAAGAAAACTTTCACAGTTAACAATGATGCAATCGAAACACGACTTGGCGGGCGCGTATCAAAGCAAGCGAAAAGTTTTATCGAATTGCTGGCGGCAGAACGCCGGGCGAGTATTTTTGAACCGCTCGCGGCGGACAGTCCCGAAAACGCCGAGAAACTCAAATCCCTGCTCGAGTTTTCTCTGCAACTCGATTCGTCCAATCCGAATGAAATAACGATTTCGGAAGCGGCTGATAAGTTTGCGGGCGGCGATGACAAAATGAAACTGCATCGCCAAATTTATGCGGCAAATCTGCTTTTGGAAAAAAGAATTGCTATACCGAAGGCTTTGGAATTAACAAAAGCGGCGGTTGGCGGCGTTGACGCGGCGTTGGATGTGGCAGTTCCGGCAGCGGCAGTTTTGGCGGACGAACTTTACGAAAGCCGCACCATCGCCATCTCGCGTAATGAACTTGTCATTATTCCCGATGTTCCGCGCCAAACGCTTTCTAATATCCTGCGCGGCAGAATTGAAGAAATAACCGGCTGGGCTTTATACCAGCAGGAAAAACCGGAAGAAGCCGTCACGAGATTTAAACGCGCGTTAAGCATTTTGCCGGAAAAAAGCGCGTGGTGGCGTGACTCAATGTGGCGGCTCGGTTCAGCGTTTCAAAACCAGGGTAAATCAAAAGAAGCACTCGACGCATATATCAAAAGCTATACCAGCAGCGCGCCTGAAATATCAAAACGCATCATCATTGAATCGCTTTATCAAAATCTCAACGGTAATCTCGACGGCTTGGACGAAAAAATCGGACCCAAACCGGAATTAAACATTGCCGCTTTACCCAATCAAATAAAACAATCCGAAACAGTTGCCCGGGTTATGGAAACGCCTGTAGTTGAACCATCGCCAAAACCTGCCGCGGAAATAACGCCCGAAATTTCTCCGACGCCGAAACCGGAAGAAACTCCGTCGCCGACTCCCGAAATAAAGCCGCCGGTAACAAATCAGACTGCGGAAACGTCGCAAAATGCGGTAACTGTTAAAACTACTCCAACTCCCGATATTACGGCAACACCTGAAATCCAGCCGATTGTTGAACCTATTCCGTCGCCGACTCCCGAAATAAAAACGGAATCCACGCCCGAAGTTTCGCCAACGCCTGAAATAAACACCAAACCGCAAACGGAAGCGAAACAAACGGGAACGGTAAAAAATCAGGTTTCCAAACCAAAGCCGGAGCAATCGCAAAATTCTGCTTTTGAAACGATTGTCATCACAGTGCCGAAAACCGAACCGTTGACAAAAACGGCAAGCGAACCGTCAAAAGTTGAAGATAAACCGGTCGAAACCGTTCAGAGTGAAAATACGGTAGCCGAACTCAAATTAGATAAAGCGGCTGCGACGACGGAATACATTATTGAAAAAAACGCTTCAATTCTGACAAGACCTCGAATTGTCGGTGAAAGAAAAACGGAAGATATTTCGCCGTGTAAAATACTAACCAGTCAGGAAACCGTTTCGATATTGAACGACGGCGGAAGTTTGGGCGTCCTGGTCGGATTTGAAGGCGGCGGCGACGTCAAAAAAATTAAGGCTGTGTCGAGCAGTCCGACTGATATTGAAATCACGTTTGAACCGGAAATCGGTGCGCTTTCCGGTCGCGCATTTTTCGTCATCAAATCCGTCAGCACAAATAAAGGCGCATTCACCGCTATTTTTGAATCGCCGTGCGGCAAAAAGGAAATTTTAGTTAAAGTTCGCTAAATCTTACTTAAGTTGCCGGTTATAATTTTTCACCGCAGAGGACACGGAGGACGCAGAGGTTTTTTGAAAACTTTCGCCTGATTCTCACGATAAAAGGCAGTTGAAAATTAAACATCAAGATAAAATCAACTGATTGCCTTTGTTTCTTCTCAGCGTCCGAGAGCGTCCTCTGCGGTAAAAAACATAGCTGGCAACCTGGATTAAATCTTGTTTATGAAAAAACTTATTTTCTTTTCAATTTTATTGTGTTTTTCGGTTACGTTTTGTTTCGCCCAAAAAATTGTAAGAATTGAAAAACCAACTCAAACGACTCCGGTTTTGAACCAATTCCCGACGGAAATTTCCGACAAAGAATGGCAAATAATGAACGATTCTTTGCGGGCGGAAGATTGGGAGAAGAGCGCGGCTCTTGCTTCGCAATTGATAAACCGCATCAAAATTGACAACGAAAAGAAACAACCCGCCCAGCTTCGCTATCTTTACCTTTATTCTTTGGCGGGAAAAATTGTTGATTATTCGGAGGCGCGAAAACCGGTCGAAGAAGAAGCGGCGCGGAATGAATTAAAGAAAGCGGCGGAAAGTTTTATCGGTAAAGAGTTTGTGATGCCGCCGCGCCGGTTTCTGGCAAATTGTAATCAAGTTTTAAATTACATCTGCACGGTCAAAAATAACGATAATGCTTTGCGTGTAACGGCGACCAACAAAGAAGGAACAGCGATTCATTCGTTTGAAACGGTTGTGTTTGACCAAAAAATTGATTTGAAGGAGTTTATCGAAAAAGAAACATTTGTGGGCGGAATTTTAGCAAAAGTTGAATTTAACAAAAACAAATCAAATCTCTGGATAATGCGACTGTCTTTCGTCAAAGGATTTGTCAGAGTAGTTGTCAATAAGTAAAGAGATGTTTAACCGCGAAACACGCGAAAGACACGAAAAAAGAACAGGAAAATACGACTTTTTTATTTGGCTTTATTTTAGCAATTTTCGCGTCTTTCGCGGTTGAATTTTCTTATAATCAGATTAACCGGCAACTCGGATTAAATATGCAACTATTTATTTCTGCGTTTGACTTTTTCTTGATATACTTAAATCGTCATTTTGCAACTTTGGCAAATTTACAATCGTTAAGTTGTATCGTAAATTCTTTAAAGGGTAAATTTTTTCAGGAGCAGATAAGAAAAATGGGATTGTGGGCGAGAATAAAAAGGATATTTCGCGCCGGAACGGGCGCGGCATTGGACAAGGTGGAAAACCCGGAAATGGTTCTTCAGCAAACCATCCGCGATATGCGCGACCGTGTGCCGGATTTGAATAATTCGGTGGCGCAGGTGATGGCGACCGAACGGCTTCTGGCGAAAAACAAAGAGCGTCTGAGCGAGCAGGTCGTTGACCTCGATTCAAAAATCAAAGCGTCGGTCAAATTGGGGCGCGACGATATTGCGACGGCTTACATCGGGCAATTGCAACAATCGCAACTTGATTTGCAAAAGACTTCCGTGCAGCTTGAGCAAGCCGCCAACGCCTCGAAGCAAGCGTTGAAAGCGCGTGATAACTACGTTTTGCAAATGCAGAAACGCACGGCGGAAGCGATGCAGCTCATCAGCGCGTCAAAACAAGCCAAATTGCAGGAGCAACTGGCGCAAACGATGGAAACTTTCAACATCGGGGACGACGCTTCGACCTTTAACGAAATGCGCGAGAAGATTGACCGGAGAGTTGCCGCCGCCGAAGCCAAACTTCAGCTTGGAACTTCTTCGGTTGATTCAAAAATGCAGGACATCGAACGCGAAGCGATGGATATTCAGCTTCAAGATAAACTGCTTGAATATAAACAACAAATGGGTTTGCTCGGCACGGGCAAAAGCGCCGGCGGCAAACAGATTTCCGCCGCTTCGGAAGTTAAAGACGAATCGGAAGCGCTTGACCAAGTTCTTTTAAACGAAGCCAAAGAAAATCAATAAGTTTCGTCAAAATGAAAGAAGTTGTTTGGTTGGAAAATAAAATAGACGAAGTTTTTTATCCTTCAGACGAAAATGTTTTGAAAGATGAAACCGATGCTTACAGGCAAACTTTTAAATATCTATTGCTGTCATTGGAAGTATTTTTAAGTAACAATCCTGATTTAAATCTTGACGCGAATATCGGTGTTTTTTATGAGGAAAGAAATTTGCGCGAATTTGTTTGTTTTGACGTCGTGGCAATGAACAATCCGAGGCAGGAAAAAAGAAGTTCTTACTGCACTTGGAAAGACGAATTTAAACCGCAGGTTGCGTTTAAAATTCTTAAAGAAAAAAATCCAACTAAAAGCGTTAACCGATTGGAAGTTTTGAAAAATGTAGGCGTGAAAGAACAATATATTTTCGACCCCGAATATGATTTCTTTCCAAACGGCTTAATAGCATATCACTTAAAAAATGGTGAGTTTGAAGAAATAAAAATTAATAACAGCAGAATTTTCAGCCCTGCGCTTGGTTTGGAAATTGTTGACACAGATAAAATGCTCCGGCTTTTCAACCCGGAAACAAGAGAGTTTTTACCGACGATGGAAGAATTGACGCAGCAAGCAACGAAAGTTGAAACTCTCGAATCAGAAATCGAACAGTTAAAAGCGGAATTAGCGAAACTCAAACGGCAAAATTAGCATCTAGTATTTAGTTATGGCAGATTTAGCAAAATATCAACAGGAAATCAGTAAATTCAATTCATCTTACGCCAAAGAAGCTATCAAAGAGCCGGTAAATTTTTGGGGTTTGGCGGGTTTTGCCGTCGCGGCGGCTTATACGCAAAGCATTATTCCTCTAATGATTGCGCTCCTTTTTGAGATAGTTTATTTATTTATCGTCCCGAATTTGCCGTCTTATCGTCAATTGGTCAACCGGCGCGAAAAAGAGCGGCTTCGTGAACTTGCCAAAGCCAATCGCAAAAAACTGGTAAATTCCTTCACGCCCCGCGAACGTGAAGCAGTTGAGTATCTGCGCTATCAAAAAGACAAAATTCAGGAAAATTATTTCAAATTTACCGGCGCAAGAGAATTGCCGACAAATCTGGTTACGCTTGACCAACGCTGGGAAGATTTTGTTGATTTGCTGGACGTTTATCGCCGTCGCAAACAGCATTTAAAATCCATCAACCGGCAAGCCGTCCACAATCAATTAAGTCAAGCCTTCCGCGCCGCCGAAAGTGCGGACGATGAGAAAACAAAACGAATTCAGCAAACAAATGTCGAAATTCTGAAACGCCGTCTGGCATCTTTTGACGAACTCGAACGAAGCGTCAAACTCGTCGAAGGTCAACTGCAATCTATCGAAAACTTTTTCGGTTATTTGAACGACGAAATCGTGACGATGTCCACGCCCGAAAAATTCTCTCTGCTTGATTTTGAGCAATTGAGCGATTCGATTTCGATGACCAAGCAAATGCTCGACGCAACTTCCGACGCGATGGGCGCACTCGACGCGCACAATCGGCAAATGGGCAATTATGAACTTTTGCCAAATACCCAACAGTAAAAATTTTGAAATTAACCAAACGAAGTGGTAACATAAACATTATGTTTAAAACACCATTGCAGTATTTGAAGTTTGGCATAATCTCTTTATGTTTGTTGAGTTTTTTCTGCGGACTTGTTGACGCGCAAATGTTTCGCGGTGCAAACATTGCTTTTTCAAACAAGAGTTTTGCAATGCCGCCGCCCGCTATCCAACTACAATCGGTAGTGAGCGGTCTTTCAAATCCCCTGTATGTAACTAATGCCAAAGATTCTCGTCTGTTTATTGTCGAACAAACCGGGCAAATCAAAATTTATCAAAGTGGCGCATTGCTGCCGACACCTTTTCTAAATATCTCTTCATTTGTTAATTGCTGCGGCGAGCGCGGTTTGCTCGGCTTGGCTTTTCATCCGCAGTATCCGACCACGCCTTATATATTTGTTCATTTTACTTCAAACGGAACTGCTTTGCCCGACGGCACAATACCGGTAAGCGGAAATAATGTGATAGTCAGATTTACGGTTTCGAGTAACCCGAATGTTGTTGATTCATCTTCCGGCAAAACTCTGCTTGTCATTCCGCAGCCGTTTTCCAATCACAACGGCGGAACCATTGAATTCGGCAATGACGGTTATCTGTATATCGGCAAAGGCGACGGCGGTTCGGGAAATGATCCGGGCAATCGCGCTCAAAACATCAACGAACTTTTAGGAAAAATTCTGCGCCTCGACGTTGACCAGAACGTCAACACGCCGCCTTATTACGGCATTCCGGCGACTAATCCGTTTGTCGGCACGGCGGGTGCTGATGAAATTTTCCTTCTGGGACTAAGAAATCCTTTTCGGTTTTCATTTGACCGCACGACGGGCGATTTGTGGATTGGCGATGTCGGACAATCGGCGCGTGAAGAAATTGACCGCTTGCCAGGCGGCGGCACACCCGGCGGTAATCTCGGTTGGCGAATTTATGAAGGAACGCTTTGCACCGCCATTGACCCCTGCGCTTTGCCCGCAAATTATATCGCGCCGGTTGGCGAATACTCGCACACAGCCGGACGCTGCTCGATTACAGGCGGTTATGTTTATCGCGGAACACAAATTCCGTCGCTAGTCGGAAATTACGTTTTTGCCGATTACTGCACCGGCGAAATTTTCAGATTAAACGGAACTGCGCCGGAATTATTGCTCGACAGTCCGCATAACATTTCATCTTTTGGTGAAGACAGCGCAGGCGAACTCTACATTACGGCACTTTCAGGGCAAGTATTGAAAATTCAAGCTGTTCCGACAGCCGCTTCCGTTACGATTAGCGGGCGCATTGCAACCGCAAATGGTCGCGGTGTCAGCGGCGCGTTTATTCCTTTCGACGGCAGCGGAAATTCCGAACCAAAAACGACGCGCACCAATCCTTTCGGCTTTTACCGGTTTTCCGATGTCGAAGTCGGACAAAATTATGTGATAACGCCGTCTGCAAAAAATTATAATTTCACGCCGTCAAGTATGGTTTTTACAGTTTTTGAAGATTTTACTAATCTTGATTTTACGGCAATCAAAGCAAGTAATCCGAAAAACGGGCAACAGATTATAAAATCAAGCGATGCTCACAAAAAATAAGGTTACTTATCTAAGTTGTCAATGCGGTATAACGCTGGAAAAGGAGTTACTTCGCCGTAAAATTCCTGTTCAAGTTCATCAAGCAGAGATAAATTAATCTTATGAAAGCGGTGTTATTCTTGTGCCTTTTGTGCTTTTTTGCGGCTATTTCAAACGCGCAAACTGTTTGGCAAGCAAAACTTGACGGCAAAGTTGAGTTTTATCAAACCACCGATTTCGGCATTGTTCTCACGGGAACAGATAGTTCGCTTTACGCAGTTGACGGGCAAACGGGCGAAACGCTCTGGCGCAGACGGCACAAAGGTTTGGACGAAACTTCAATCACGCCGATTCCTTCTACGGATTTAATTTTACTCAGTTTGGACGAAGGCGACAAATCGCGCGTCGAAGCAGTTGATTTGCTTTCGGGCGCGTCTGTCTGGCGCAGCGATAAAGTTAAAGGCGACGTGATGCAGATTGCCATTGAGCCGCAGCAAGATTTGCTGGCGGTTGTTTTGGTCAAAAAAGCGAAAGGTAAAATCGGCGAAGAGTTAAAGCGCGAACCTGTCGTTCACGTTTTACGGCTTTCCGACGGTGATGAACTTTGGAAAAAAGAACTCGATTCGGATATTGAAATGATGCCGTCGCGTTTTGGCGAAAACTTAGGCGAAGTTCCCTTTACTTTGAACAATTATCGCCCGCCATTGATTCTCGACGGCAGACTTTATTTGTTTTATGAGGGCGCGACGAGTTTTGACGCGCAAACCGGCAAGGAAAAAGAACGCGAGAAATTTAAAATCAACGAAGACGGTTTGGCTTTGACCGAAGCCGACCCGGTTTTTGATGAAAAATATGTTTATACGTCCGGGCGCGGAAAAATTCGCGCCGTCAATCGCAGAACCGGCGAAGTCGAATGGAAAGCCGACGATTTAGGCGTTACGCCGGAAATGGCGATTGTCGGAAATATTTTGTATGTTCGCACGGGCGGACAATTTACGCGCATCGAAGACGGCGAAATAAAGGAAAAGGGAGCGTTCGGCATTTCGGCAATTGACACGAAAAACGGCAAAACATTATGGCGTTACAAAGGCGCGGGCAAAGGTTTGACGAATTTTGTTTTTGCAGACGCTGAAAAGATTTTGATTGCTGACAAAGATGATTTGATGACGATTGATGCGCGAAGCGGAAAGCGCGTTGAAAAATTTGAACACGACGTCGAAAAAGCGCAATTTGTTTTGATAAATGAACGCGGTCAAGCGATTGTCGGCGGACGCGATGAAATTGCAGCATTTCAAATAGTCCAAAGTCCAAAGTCCAAAGTCCAAAGTCAGTTGGAAGTTCAAAATTCAAAGTTTAATGTTCAAGAGTTTGTCAAAATCCAAAATCCAAAATCCAAAATCCAAAATCGAGATGCTGTTTGGCGCGTCAAACACAAAGCACCGTCGCGCGGCGTTTTCCGCATTGTCGCCGGAATTGCTCTGCGGGCAACCGCGCTTTATTTTCGTTACGGCGGAGTTGCCACTTCTGCTTTAAATCTCGTGCGCGGCGCAAATTTGGCTCGTTCCGCGCTGTCGCTTCGCTGGTCGGGTTTGAAAAATCAGTTTTCTTCTTTTGATTTGACGACGCTTGCTTCAAATTCGGCAAAAAATTACGTTACAAATCAAATTTCGCTTTACGGCATTGCTTCGAGAACGCCCAATTTATTTAATCGCATCAACGGTTTGCAGATTACAAATCCGTCAAACATTCGCGGAAAAATCATTGGCGGCACAGTCAACCGGATTACGCCTTCACGCGCGGACGTGCAGGAAAGTCTGCTCGACAGAATTGATCCGGTGCGCCGGGTCGAAAAACTTTCCGATTACTTTTTGCGCCGCAAACGCCTCGCTGATTTGCGCGGAAATTATATGTATTTCTACACCGATTTACCGAAACCTTTTGATAAAAAAGGCTTGGTTGGCGTAAATGTCCACACCGGCGAAGATGCGCGGTTTATTTTAATTTCCGAACCCGACGCGCGTTTTACAACCGATGAAACCGTCGGCTTGCTTTATTCGGCGGACGGCAATCGTCTGACGGCTTACGACGTTATGAACAAGTAAAATTTATTCGGTTAAATTTTTTAAGAACAAATGAATAAGCATAAACGACAGTTCAGGCTCGTTCTTATTAAACCGTCGCATTACGATGACGACGGCTATGTGATTCAATGGTTTCGCTCGGCTATTCCGTCAAATAAAATTTTCTCCAATAATCTTTAATTTTCTTTATTTTTGTGCAAAATCCGAAAACAAATGCGTCCAACTCAAAGTCCAGTATAGAGTAGCGAGTTTTATTACGAGTTAAGCAACCTGCTAAGGCAATTACCTATTGCTTTACAGATAAAAAGAAAGCAGTTTCCAAACTCGTAATAAAATTGTTTTGAATTATAAGGCTGTATCAACACTCCGTTAAGAGCCGGGTTACGAAGCAAACAGAATATCAGTCTATAGTATAGAGGATTTTATGTCTAAGATTCCTAAAGTTTGCGAGATTCATTTCAGACAACCCTTCGGAAAATTTCACTTTCTTACGGCACAAAATTCGATATACCGCCAAATCAAAACACCTTATAAACAATTCACAGGAAAACTGCCCGCAATAAGTTGATTCGGAAATTGCAGGCGACATTGATGCGCTAAAAAATCCATGTATCAATCACGCGAACAGTTTCCCACTAACCAAATAGCTATTTAAACGGTTGCAAATTTCACAAAAAAATCTATCAACCGCCCAAAAATCAGCTGTTTTTAACTATCACGAAAAGGAGATTAAAAAAATCATGAAATATATATTCAAAGGAAGACTGTGCGGTTTTATTTGCGCTGAATGCCCGGAACCGCTTTCAAATGTCAAGATAAGAATTTATCGTATCGAGGCTCAGGAAAATATCGTTGCAAATGCCGTAGCAAATGCCAAAGAAACATTCGCTGTTGTGGATGAAAAAGCGATAAAAGCTAAAGAATCTTTGCTGATTGCCGAAGCCGAAACGGACAAAGAAGGTAATTTCAATTTTGAATTGGGCGAAAATCAGAAGTATAACGGTGAAGCATTTGAAGTTGACGTTTATTGTGGAACAGTTCCGCATCTTAAACCCGGCAAAAATCCGCCGCCGCCCGTTCAATTTTCGATTACAACATTGCAACCGCGTTGGCGGGAAACTAACGAAGGCTTACTTTTTGTTTATAACTATTGTCTGCCGTTTCGTTTCTGGTGTGCGATTCGCGCAAGATTTAATGCGTGGACAATTTGCGGACGTTTGCGAACTTGTGCCGCGCCGCAAACTCCGATTGCCGGGGCGACTGTCAGGGCGTTTGATGCGGACTGGTTACAGGACGATTCGCTCGGCTCGGCAGTTACCGATGCGACCGGGCGTTTTCGCATTGACTATACAACGGCGGATTTTCGCGTTACGCCTTTTTCTCCGTTTATAAACATCGAGTTTGCAAGCGGACCGGACGTTTATTTCAAAGCCGAACTCGGCGGCATCACCATTATTGACGAAACGCAAGCAGACGGTCGGCAACCGGGACGCGAAAATGTCGGGCATTGTTTCTGCGTCGAACTTTGCTCAGACCAAGTTCAGCCGCCGCCGCCCGACCTGATTCCGCATTGGCAACAGGTTGAAATTTTCGATATTCATCCGTTTCCATCCGGTTCGGCGACAGGTTTTTCCGCGGAAGGTTACGCCGGCGGTCCGGCAAATTCATTTGTTTTTGGCGGCGGTGTAGCATTAAAAGGAAACTGTCCTTTGCGAAATGTCGCAGCACCGGCAAATCCGCTTGAATATCGCTTTCTAATCGGCGAATGGACGTGGACGGGCGGAGCAGATGATCCGAATTCGCTTCCGACGGTTGCACCTGCCGGATTAAATCCGGTAACGCAAATCGCCCAGACGCTCGTCGGTTATGTGTTTTACACGAACGCACTCAATTTGCCGGATTCGGCACAAGTAAATATTGATTCCACTGATTTGCAGGCGGGCGGATGGATTAGAGTTGACGGCAAAGCCGTTACCGTTGATATGCGCGACGGAACAACCGCTATTGTCAATGTAAATAATTCTAATTTCCTGCGGACATTTGATTTGTTTGAGTTAAATTCGCCCGCAATTACGAGCGCACATCCGGCAAAATTACCCGGCGGTTTGCCGATTGCCGATGCCGGACGCTCTTTAAATACAAACGAGCGCGAACCGATTCGACGCTACCGCTTGATGTTTGAAGTCCGCGACGGTGTAACGCTCGCAACGGTTGCCATCGATACGCTGGATTCGATTGTGCTTGATAATTCTCCGGTGATTCTAGCTCTCGATCTGGAAGAACTTCGCACAAACGCCTGCAATCCTATTTCGGCAGGTGCGGTGCATATTCTTTACACGATTGATCACCCGCATTTGCGGTTCTTCAATCTCGGAATTTCAAACAACAACGGCGGCGTGCATCCGCCTCCGGCAATGCCGACCGGAAGTTTCGTGCCGCCACCGCCGACGAATAATTTACTATTCAGAGGCGGCGCGGGCGGACCGCATCAGCCTGCCTTCAACGGAGGATTTACGGTAGATGTTTCCGCCGATCCGGCTTGCGCTTACAGAGTAGCTTTGTCCTGGCAAACAAGGCATTACTTGTCAAGTTCGACCGGCACGGATCGTCTCTATTGCAAATAATATCAGGCAAAAAATTTATTCGGGTCGGGCAATCGTCCGGCTCGAATTTTCAGTTAATAAATCATCTTACGCAACAAGCAAGATGATTCTCGCATTCTCAAGGAAATATCTTTTCTTTATTCAAGTAATTTAGAATTTAGAATTCGCCAACCGCTTCGATTGCTTGCTTCTTTTTGTGTAAGATGAGTTAATAAAAAAGGTCAGTTAAGCAAGATTTTTCCGCGCTGAAAGTGCGGAAAGAAAGTCTTGACGCATCTTCAACGCGCCAATTTTCGCTTCAAAACTCCAGACGTTTCACGTCTGGCTACGTTCTTATCGCGCTTTCGGCGCAAATTTCGGAATTTTCAAACAGCTACTAAAAAATCAGGAACATATTACGAACGACTTGGAAAGAGCAATTCTCGAAGCATTGCAGAGAATTACCTATTTTGGTCAGGCAAATACGAAAAGCTAGTGGCAATTGATGAAACAAAACTGATAAGCATTTAGGAAATAAATATCTTGTAATCTACCTGTCTATTAAGCTAAAATCGTTTCACCTAAAAAGAGATGACAAAACAAAAGCGATTTTCTCTGGTGCTTATCAAGCCTTCGCATTACGATGACGACGGCTATGTGATTCAATGGTTTCGCTCGGCGATTCCGTCAAATTCGCTCGCCGTTCTTTACGGTTTGGCTTTGGAGTGCGCCGAAGAAAAGATTTTAGGTGAAGACGTTGAATTTGATATTCACGCTTTTGACGAGACAAATTCTTATATCAACCCGAAAAAGATTGCCTCTTTAATCGAAAACGCCGACGCAGGAATGGTGATGCTCGTCGGTGTGCAGTCAAATCAGTTTCCGCGTGCGCTCGATATTGCGAAGCCTTTGCGCGACAAAGGAATCAAAGTGGCAATCGGCGGTTTTCACGTTTCCGGTACGTTTTCGATGCTCAAAGAAAGAGATTTGCACGTTCAAAAGGCATTGGAAATGGGCGTTACGCTTTTTGCCGGTGAAGCCGAAGGACGTTTGGGACAAGTTTTGCGCGATGCTTTTTATAACAAACTTGAACCGATTTACAATTTTATGGGCGATTTGCCGAATATGGAAGGTGTTGCCACGCCTTTGCTTCCGGCGGAAAGAGTTCATTTGACGGCGGGCGCAACGACGAGTTTCGACGCCGGACGCGGCTGTCCGTTCGCCTGTTCGTTCTGCACGATTATCAATGTGCAAGGACGCAAATCGCGCCGCCGTTCGCCCGAAGATATTGAAAGAATTGTCCGCACAAACGTCGCGCAAGGTCTGCATTCATTTTTCATCACTGACGACAATTTTGCCCGCAACAAAGATTGGGAAGCAATTTTGGATAAACTGATTTACCTGCGCGAAGTCGAAAAACTGAAAATCAGTTTTATTATTCAAGTTGATACGCTCTGCCACAAACTGCCGAATTTTATCGAAAAATCCAAACGCGCCGGAGTAAAAAGAGTTTTTATCGGTTTGGAAAACATCAATCCCGACAGTCTTTTGGGCGCGAGCAAACGCCAGAACAAAATCACCGATTACCGCCAAATGCTGCTTGAATGGAAAAAAGTCGGAATCGTCACCTATTGCGGTTATATTTTAGGTTTTCCAACCGACACGCAGGAATCAATCTTGCGCGACATCGAAATTATCAAGCGTGAATTGCCCGTTGATTTGTTGGAATTTTTCTATTTAACGCCGCTTCCGGGTTCGGAAGACCACAAAAAACTGCACGAAGCCGGTGTTGCGATGGACGCGGATTTGAACAAGTATGATTTAAATCACGCCGTGACCGCGCATCCGAAAATGTCACGCCGAAATTGGGAAGAAACGTATCAAAAGGCGTGGAAAACTTATTACACCGACGAACATATCGAAACGATTCTGCGCCGCGCCGTCGCTACCGGAACGAGTCCGGGCAAGACGATGTTTTTTATTACGTGGTTTAACGGCTGTATTGACATCGAGGACATTCACCCGCTCGAAGGCGGATTTCTGCGGATGAAGTTCCGCACAACCCGTCGTTCCGGTCTGCCGCTCGAAAATCCTCTGCTGTTTTATCCAAAAATTTTTATCGAAATGCTGTGGAAACAAATTCAATGGATTTCGCTTTATACGAGGTTGCGTTTGATTTACAGAAAGGTCAGAAACGACCCAAAAAAACTTGAGTATATGGATTTGGCGTTAGAACCCGTAACGGATGACGAACTCGAAACACGCGAACTTTTTCAATCGGAAGCCGCGCATAATTATTTGGATAAAGTTAATCGAAATGAAAAAATTCGACGTGGTGAAACGGTTTGACTTTATATAATGAAATTCAGTAACTCAGCTTACGCGATTTTGATTTTTAGCCTCGTTCACGAGGCTTTCCCTTTGGGCAATTAGCCACGACAATTTATCGCGTGGTCAGCGTTGATAAGACTAAAGGGCGTTTTAACGTCCTTCTCCGGTTTGGCTTAAGCCGCTGATGAGAAGCCCGTTGAAACGGGCTGAAAAATTATATTGCCATTTATACCACGCGGCTTGTGCGGCGTGGCTAAAAGCCGCCGACGGCGGGAAGCCCGATGAATCGGGCTGAAAATCGTTGCCGCGTAAGGTGAGTCAGTAATTAACTTTTAGTTGAATAAACTGACAAACTTTTTGTGTAGGTCATTCTTCACAAAATTTTTTTACACAAAATTGTTCTTATTAATTTAACCCAAGTTGCCGGTTATGAAAGTTTTTTAGAATATTGCCCGCGAAACACGCGAAACAGACGAAAAAAGTAAAACATTTTCATTTTTTCGTCTGTTTCGCGTGTTTCGCGGGCAAAAAATCTTCAAATCTTTATTACCGGCAACTTGGGTTAATTCAAGCTAATCCAAACTCACCAATGTCAGCGAAGAAGTCGCGCTCATTCCGTTAAGCGCGTTTTGCAAAAGCGGCACAATTCCTTCGGCTTCCATATAATCTTTGCCGAGCGAGCGACGAAACTTTTTCTGCTTACTCTCGCCCGTAATTTCCTTTAACATTGCCCGACAGAATGCCGTTACGAGTTCGGGCGCAAACTGTTTGCCCGCGTTGCGCTGTAAATCTTCGATTACTTCACTGGCGGGACGGCGGCGTTTATAAGGTCGGTCGGTTGTCATGGCATCAAACGAATCGGCAAGATTGACGATTTTGGCGATATACGGAATTTCCTTATCTTCCAAACCATCTGGATAACCGCGCCCGTCCAATCTTTCGTGGTGATATTTTGCGGCAAGCGGAACGTCCGTAAATGGATGATGAATCGGCAAAAGAATTTCGTAACCGACGGCGGGATGTTTGTTTAATTCGGCGGATTCTTTGGCGTTGATGCGATACGGCGCGTTGATGATTTTACTTTCCACCGTCAATTTTCCGACGTCGTGCAGATAACCCGCAACCGCCGCGCCTTCAACCTGATCGTCGTCCCAACCGAGTTCCGACGCGATGATTTCCGAGTATTTTCCGACTCTGACGGAATGCCCTTCCGTGTATTTGTCTTTGCAGTCAATCGCGGTCGCAAAGGCTTTAACCGTGTCTTTATACGTATGGCGCAAATCGTCATACAGACGGCGATTTTCATCGGAACGCCGTTCAAGTTCCGCCATCAAATTGCGCTGTGCGATGCCGACTCCGATATGCTGCGCCATCGCGCAAATAATTTCTTTGTCGTAAGAAGTATAAGGTTCACCGTTGGCTTTTTCGCCTAACATTATCACGCCGACAATTTCATTGCGGACGACGAGCGGCACCAGCAGTTCAACCCGCTTCTTTTCAAAACTGCGGTCATAAACCTGGAAAAACGGCAGAACTTTGGCTTGGCTGACTTCAATTGCATTTAGACCGTTTGCCAAAAACTGTCTTTCATCCTCGTAACACAGCGACAAACTAAGCGGAAAATCATCGCCGAGTCCGCGCACGACCAGCATATTCAACTCGTGTCCGAAACGCGAATAACGCGCCACGCCGCCGCGCATAATCGCTAAGCTGCCGAGAAGCAGATGAAGCGACGTGCGAATCATCTCCTGGAAATTCTGCTTGTGCGCCACTTCGTTGCCAAGTTCTGCCAACGCGCCGAATGTATGGATTAGTTTTTGTTGATTTTCTGCCATTTTTTGTAAATCGTCAATCGTGAATCGTCAATCGTGAATCGTGAATCGTGAATCGTAATGAATTTAATCGGTTTTTGTTTTTCGACTACAAATATCAAAAATATTCTTATAATTAAAAACTACCTGTTCACGACTTCACGATTCACGATTTACGATTCACGACTTCACGACTACGTGATTGGTAACGCCGAGCATTTCAAAAAGCTGAATCGTATCGTCATTAACATCGGAAAAAACGATATTTGCGCCCGCATCCGAAGCCGCGTTAATCACGCCCAGAAGAATTGAAACGCCGATGCTGTTGACCATTTCCGTATCGGCAAAGTTGACGACGATGGTTTTGCAGCCCGCGTCGAGTTGGCGTTTGCATTCGCGTTCGATTACTTCGCCGCTCAGTTTATTTATGTAATCGCCAGCGAAAACAGTTGCCGTTTCGCCTTCCGTTTGCACAGAAATGTTTGTTTGTATATTCACGGATTTGATTTGCAGCTTTCCCGGATAGATTTAGAACTCGAAAGCTAAAGTAAGGCTTTAACCGCAAAATGTCAACTATTTTTTAGTTAAATTTAACCGATTAATTTATAAATCTTCTCAATTTTCAACTGCTTACGCTAAAACGTCGAAAGATAAATTTACCTTTCGACGTTTCATTTCTAATAGTTAACGACTATTTTGTTAATTTCCCGACGGCGTTATTTGCAAAAACACATCCCACGCCCAACGTCCGACTTGTGCGCCATCCGCATCTTTAACTTTTGCTCTGTATTTGAATTGGTTGCCGTGTTCGTCCGTGCGTTTCGATTCTTTGTAATCGAGTTCAATTTTTGCTAATCCAAGCGATGGTAATGTTTTCAACTCAGCGGCTTCCGATATTCCGTTGTGATTAGTGTCTTGCCACAACCGCAAACTTGCGAATATCGCGTCTTGAACATCTATCACATCATCGCCGTTGCCGCCGTTTTCTGCTTTATCAAACTCGGCAAGTGCTAAAAAGCCGTTTCTATCCTTAAGAGGAATCGAAGACGGCTGCGGCGTATAGTTTCCGAACAATTCCTTACCGTTATCAATTATGCCATTTCCATTGCGGTCAAGTGCCAGCCAAGCATCATCGGAATCAGCAAAAGTCCACGAAAATTGTTCAAGATTACCTCTACCTTTGAGGTCAAATTGAACGCCGTTCACAGCATTTGTCAAACTAAAATCGTTACCGGATATATCAATTAAAATCGGTGAACCACCCGGCGGTTGACCGGCTACGCATTGGCATTGTGACGGGTCCCAATACGCAAACTCGCCGTAATACCTTCTACAGTAGCTATCATCTCCACCACCAGGTTCTGGCAGGTTTTGAGTGTGTTTAGGATTTTTACCAACAACAGTTTCAAGATTCGGTTTGTAAACAGGGCGTTCATTACATCCCGGACCCGGTGTAACTACTGTAACTGTGTTACTTGTAACGACGTGGCTATCTCCTGAAGCAATATATCGGAATTCATAAGAACCAGGTGTAGGCGGCATAGTAAATGTTAAACTTCCTGATGTTCCAGCTGTGATATATTTAGAAGAATAGTAGTAAAAGGTACTTTGAATAACTTCATTCAATTGTATTCGGTCATAGTTTGTACGACTCCGACTTGCAGTCCAATTAACTGTAACTGAGCCACCTGGAGCAGTACTGCTAGGAGAAGCAGAAAGAGTGTAAGTTACAGGACATTCAGCCGTTTCAGCCACCGTTGTTCTTCCACACGATTCGCCAAATTGACGAGTAGAAATACATCGTTTTTCTACATTTTGTGCTGTAAGCCCACCGTTAATATTTCCACCTATAATCACCCCTACTGCCTCACAATAAAAACTACAACTTTCTCTATAAGTATTCTGTATTTCATCTCCACATATACCAGATGGATTTTCATTACTCATAGTTTCTAGTGCGTTCAGAGTTTTTTTTTTAAGCGGAATTAATTTCCCTGGATTGTTTTTGTCTAATTTATAAATTTGGTCGCCCATCCAAACAGTCCCATCATCGAATCCAATCGTTGTAATGTATATCTTTGTTTCATTAATTTCACTAGAATAACCTAATTCCTTTAATTGTGATTGAATATCCAAATAATCTTCGTTCGTCAATTTGAGTTCTATGCTTTCCCTAGGCAATATGGGATTAGCTGTGTTTATCGGAAATTCCCCATTCTTAGAAGCAAATGGTGTTTCTCCATAATTAATTGGCGATACAAAATCTAATCTGTCGTCACCCTTGGGACGTGGAAATCTGATACTAATTGAAACGTGAGTTATAGGTTTTTCAGAATTATTAAGAACACTAATTACCAAGCCTTTAAGCCAATCTTCATTAGCAACAAAATTTTTATCGGTTTCAATAACTCCAAGTTTAGACTTAACCAATGTAATAGTCATAGGCGGGTCAAAACCATTGCCTTTTTTAAGTATTTTTCCCCCATCTTGTTTTATCTTGCTGCTTTGACTATGTAAATAAAAAATCGGTGCTACTGATAAAGTCAAAACTATAGAGCAAATCAAAAAAACTAAGAAATTACGTCTATTCAAAAAATGATACGCCTTATTTAACTTTCTTTTCATTAGATTCTCCTTTAGAATGTGAATGTTAAAGGAAATCTCAGAATATTGTTTGTGATGTAGCCGCACTGCAATTTAGGAAGGGCAAATTTGAGTTACAAACAATCCGTGATTTCCTGATTTTTTGTCCTTGAATAGAGGTCATACCATAGAAAAAAAAAAAATAGCAAGCCGTAATCAAAGAATTTGCTAACTCGAAAGTAGTAATTAAATTTATCTTGGCAATTGCAGAGATATAAATTCAACAAAATCAGTAGAATATTTCAGCAATATTAAATCTGAAAGAATTTTTAATTGTGAAAATAATTTTATACTATCAACTATTTTTCAAGTATTTCGTCATCGAGATGCGCGTTCCGTCGTCAACTTGTTCAAATTTTACTTCGTCCATCAAATTCTGCATCAATTTTAAGCCCCAGCCGCGCCGACCTTCATCGGGTTTTATTTCTTCCGCTTTTTATCCGTCGGGCGCAAGCCGCGAAATGATAAAACGTCGAAAGGTTAAATTACCTTTCGACGTTTTATTTCTAATAGTTGACCACTGTTTTGTTAATTTCCCGACGGCGTTATTTGCAGAAACACATCCCACGCCCAGCGTCCGATTTGCGCTCCGTGCGCGTCCAAAACCCTTGCCCGATACCGAAACTCGTTGCCATATTGGTCAACTTTCTTTGATTCCTTATATTTCAAATCCATCTTGACAATGTTCAGCGACGCAAGCGTGTGCAGTTCACCGGCTTCCGATATTCCGTTGTGATTAATGTCTTGCCACAACCGCAAACTCGAAAAGATGGCATCCCGATTGTCCATCACGCCGTCGCCGTTGCCGCCGTTTGCCGTTTTGTCGTATTCAGCCAAAGCGAGAAATCCGTTTTTCTGTTCTCCGGTCGGCGGCGCGGGTTGATCGGTCATATTGCCGAACATTTCTTTTGAACTGTCAATCAAAGCATTATTGTTGCGGTCAAGGACAAGCCAAGCGTCATCGGAATTAGCGGCAGTCCACGAGATGCGATGAGCGATGCCGTCGCCGTTAAAGTCGAACATCACGCCATTTGCGGCATCGGTCAAAGCAAAACCATCGCCAGCCACATCAATCAGAATCGGCGTGTAAATACAGCACGAATCAACATTATCAGGCATAATATCTCTGAAAGAATCCAGTTGCGGACGCACCGTATTACAATAAGGATCACATTCCCAATGTCCGCCAGTGCCTGTAAGACAAGTATGATCTACTCTAGATGTTCTATAACCATCATTCTGGCAAGATCCATAAATCCTACTCCTATCATGTGATAGTTCAGTCCAAATTACATGCTGTCGACCACCAATTATTTGTTCACTAAACTCTGGATTATCAAAAACCGGAGCGCAATCTCCATAATTGGAACACGAACCATAAGCATAATTTGATTTTTCTTCACCAACACCGTCTCCCCATTTAATTCTCCAGAATACGGTTTGTTGAGTTTTACTGGGACATTGAAAGCCGCTGTCTTGCACAATACCCCAAAAATATCCGTAACAATCACTATAAGCGTTAAAACTAAGTACCAACACCGCGCTTATCACTATAAAGCCAAATATCATTTTCTTTTTCATTTTGTTCTCCTTTATGATAAGCAACCTATTGAAAGGGTTCCATTTTGACGAGCAATCTTTCGATTCTCGCTAACTCCGCCGTTATTCCCGATTCATACGTCAGATTCGGATCTGATTTCATCCTCATTTTGATTTCTTTAATCTCACCGGCGACAGTGGTTACCGCACTTTTATAGCTGGAAGAAAAAACCTGATTCATCGGCACACTTTGATTTTTGATTTCGGAAATTTGTTGTTCCAGCGAATCACTTCCCGAATCGGATTTTGACAGTTGGCTTTGATAAAGATTTTGACGGAGTGTTTGAGCGGCTCGTTGATATGCGAGTTTATAACCGGCTACATCCCGGCGCAGACGCTCTAACTCGTCGGGGTCGCCCACCCCCGTGCCGTCTTCAAATAATGCCGCCGCAATTGTTACGGTAGTTTTTTCTTTCCCCGTAGTTCCAAAAAAATTTAGATCCGTTTTACCCGGTTGAAGAGACCAGTCATCAAGTAATCCGCCTCTAATGACCTCGTTAATATCAAGAATTTTCCCTTTATCCTTCGGTTTTTCATCTATCCGCAAAGCGTAAAGAACAATCGGTTTTTGGTAATCATTCCTGAGTCTAATCTCAAAATCTTTTCTATTACTAGTTTCCGTTGAACTCTTTTCCGCTTCAACCGAACGCAAAATATTCTCACTCTTCGGCATTTGCGTTATTGATTCGACGACGAGCAATTCAACTTTATTTTCAAGATTAACATCTTCGCTAATCTGAAACTTATTTTGCTGAGACTGAATTGATGTAAATGTAATCGCTATAATGAATACAGCGATTAATAAAAAAATGGTCAAGCTACGATATTTAAGAAACTGCTTCATGTTTTTCTCCTTTTAGAACGTGAATGTTAAAGGAAGTCAGGAAGGATTATTCAGGTGCAGCCGCACCGCGAATCGGGAAGGGCAAAGTTGAACTACAAACAATCCGTGATTTCCTGATTTTTTGTCCTTGAATGAAGGTCATATCACAGAAAAATAATAGTAGCAAGCCGTAATCAAAGAATTTGCTAACTCGAAAGCAGTAATTAAATTTATTTTGGCAATTTCAAAGCTATAAACGCAATAAAATCAGTCAGTTATTCAACAACAATAGATTTGGAAATGTTTTTAAATTCGGAAATAATTTTACAACGTCAATTATTTTTTTAAGTATTTTGTCATCGAGATGCGCGTTCCGTCGTCAACCTGTTCAAATTTTACTTCGTCCATCAAATTTTGCATCAATTTTAAGCCCCAGCCGCGCCGACCTTCGTCGGGTTTTATTTCTTTCGCTTTTTTATCTGTCAGGCGCAAACCGCGATTGGAGATTGTGATGACGATTTTGTCATCTTCAATCGAAAACTTCTGATAAATTTTGCGGTCGGGACTGTGCGAATGTTCGGTTGCGTTGATACACGCTTCGACCACCGCAGTCTTTATTTGATTGATTGCTTTCGGCTCAAAATGATGTCGGCGGGCGATTTCTTCGACGGCGTGCGCGGCGATAAGTTCCGTGTCGTCGCCCATCGGAACAATCATTTCGTATTCATTTGCTTTGAGATTTTCGCCGACTATTTTTCCGGCATCAAGAAATTTAATTAACAATTCGATTTGCTTGCGGCTTGAACCGTAAGACTTTCGCCCGCGCAAAACTTCAATCGCATCGGGCGAAAAGCCTTCCGGCGAAATTAACCAAAGTTTATAATTGAGAAAATTGCACATCAGCGCAACCATTTCCAAACGGTCGCACCAAAATTCCGTTAATTTCTTCGACGCTTCGAGTTTTGAATCAATTTCCGCCGCAATCCAGACAATTTCGTCCTCGTCCGTGTATGTGCATTCCTGAAAACCGAGCGCGACGGCGGAACGCTCTTTTTCTATAACCTGACTAATCGGCGGGTAAAATGCGACCGTGTGCGCGGTATAAGCCATTTGCGGCAAACGAACTTTCTTCGTTTCGCTGTTGATGCTTTTTAAAACTTCATCATTCGGAACACCTTTTAGTTTATCTTTGAAAACCGCGTAATTAAGCAAACTTTCCGGTATTTCCTGACAATCAAAAACAGATAAAAGCTCCCGCAAACCGATTGCCGAACTTCGGCGATAGAATTTCGCCATTGTTTTCGGCGCACGTTTCAAAAATTCCGAAAGCATTTCGCCGACCACTAAAGCGCGGGGTTCGGCAACTATTTCAAGCCGAAAACGCACTTTTATGTAATCGCTCAAACCGGCGTTTTCGCCCGTTGCTTCAACTAAGTTTGAAGTTACGCGAATAATTTCGTGCGTATTCAAAAAGCGCATCGTTTTGTAAAAATTTATTTCGCTCAAAGTTGTCCGCGGCTGCCAGTATTCTATCGGCGTTTTTTCCTTTTCCAGCGTCAGCGAATCATACAAAAGTCCTAGAATATTTTTTTGTATCTCGATATTCGGCGTGATTTCGTCGAAAACGGCATCGTAAAATTTGGCGAATTTTCCGCCGAATAGTTCATCCGCATAAATTTTTTCAACTTGCTGAAAACTGTCTAAATCAACTTCCCTTTTGTTTGCCGCCTGAAACAAAAATTTGATAAAAGTCGGATTTCCGCCAAACTGTGCGGCAATTAAATCACGTGTTTGTTCGTTGATTTTGACAGCGAATTTTTCTGATAAATTTTCCGCCAAAAATCCCGCATCGGGAAACGAAAGCGGTTTAAGTTCCAACATTTCCGCATTCGGCATCGGCATCGCCTTCTGAATAAATCGCCGTTTTCCGGCGAAAACAAACCGGATATTTGAGCGCGAGAAAATTTCTTTGAGTTCCTCGATAAAATTTGTTTCGCCCGATAAATGTTCGCCTTCGGTCAGATTATCAATCATCACAAACGATTTTGCGCCGTTTGCAAAAGCGCGAAGCGGCGCGCTCAAACAACTACTTAAAAATGTGCGTTCATCGCTAATTTTACTTTCGGTCTGACAAGTTTCAACCAGGCGGTCAATCCAATAACCGTCCGATGGAAGCGCAATCTCGGCGAGTTCGCAGACATCGGGCGCAACGTCTAAAATTCTTGCGTCTCGACGGCGAAATGCAACCGTTTGTTGGAGAAAGTTTTGCAGGAAACGAAGCGCAGTTTGTTTCGCAGTTTTATCGCTCTTTTTGAGCGCGAAATAAAAAGGAATAACTTCGGTTTGCCCGTGAAAAAGTTGGTCGTAAGTTTGTTTGAGAAGTTCCGAAACTCCCAATGCCGGCGCTGATAAAAGCAGAAGTCCGCGGTTTTGATTTTCACCTTTGGCGTGGCGCAAAAGCACGTCGAGTTCCCGGTTTCTGCCGATAAAATCTTCTCTTTCGACTGCCGATAAAATTTTTGTTTTTTGTGATTTTTTTGCGCTTTGCTTCATTAGACAATTTTATAAAACCGGATAAATGAAACTGAATCAATGAAATTTGCTCAATTTCAAATCGTATAACTATCAATTATTTATCACTGATAAACGTCTAATAATTCTCAAACTTCAATTTTTTGTCGTTAAGTTTTGCGCGGAAAGTAAGAATTACTCAACAAAATCAACTTCGACCTGGTGCGGAATAATACCTTTTTCGTAACCTTCTTTGAGCAGAAGTTTCACCGCTTCACGCCCGCGCGTTCCGTAATCGAGCGTTAAATCATTGACCCACATTGCAACAAACCGGTCGGCAAGTTCCGGCGGCATATCACGGGCAAACTGCATCGCGTAAGAAAGCGCGTCTTCGCGGTTTTCCATTGAATATATAATGCTTTTGTGCAGACAATTGGAAACTTCCTTCATCAATTTCGCGCCTAAATCACGCCGGATTACATTTCCGCCCATCGGCAGCGGCAAACCCGTTTTCTCGTGCCACCATTCGCCCAAATCAAGAACTTTTACCAAACCGATTTGTTTGTAAAACAGTTGTCCTTCGTGAATCAGAAGCCCCGCGTCGGCTTTGCCTTTCTGCACGGTTTCGATAATTTCGTCAAACGGCACGACCGTATATTCAAAATCCTGATTGTAAATTCGCAAGGCAAGAAACGCACTTGTCAATTCGCCCGGAACAGCAATTTTCATTTTAGGAATGTCTTCCGGTAAACGTTTTTCTTTGGAAACCAAAATTGGACCATATTTGTCGCCGATGCTTGCGCCGTGCGGCAAAAGCGCGTATTTATCGGCAATATAAGCGTAAGCGTGAAAGCTGATTGCGGTTACGTCATAGACTCCTTTTTTTGCGTCTTCGTTTAATGTTTGAATATCTTTTAAGGTGTGTTCAAACTTCAAGCCGTTGGTTTCCAATTTGTTGGTTGCCAAGCCGTAAAACATAAAAGCATCATCCGAATCAGGCGAATGTGCGACGGTTATTATTCTCTTTTCAGAATTTGCGTCCATAAATCAAATCCGTGCGTAAAAAATGTTTGTGTTGTATAAGATTTCTATTCTACCGTTTTCCGCGTGTTCTGCAAAAAGAAATTCGAGTTTTTTCAACATTTCTTCAAAACGCGGATTCTCGTTTGTCGGAATATAGGAAGCTGACAACATTCTGCCCTTCAAACCGTCAAAATCAAGGCTTTGTATATTTTGAAAAGTTCCCTGTTTAATGTCTGTCGAAAAGAAATCCCGCAAAATTTCCTTATCTATATTTTCGTGCCGGACGCTTTCATAATCGGTCCCGAATTCGATTAAAAGTTTTTCATAATCGCGCAAAAATGCTGTTGTATCCAGTTGACGTTCATTCCAAATTAAAGCTGCAAAACCTTTATCGCGCAAAATCCGACGAAATTCATTTCTCGTTTTTGACTTATTAAACCAATGAAAAGCCTGCGCCGCGATGACAAAATCAACGCTGCTCTCTTCAAGTGTCGTGTTCTCCGCTGTTCCGTTGATACTTCTAAATTTTGGAAAATCTTGTAAAAAAAATTCCGCCGCCCGCCGCATAACTTCATTCGGTTCAACGCCGAAAACCGTATTGTCATTTTGGAGAAAAAGTTTCGCGGAAATTCCCGTGCCTGAACCGATGTCGGCAATGACAGAAGATTTTTGCAGATTCATTTCATCACGAAATAAATTCAAAACTTCCTGCGGATAGCCCGGACGATATTTGACGTAATTTTCAACCCGATTTGAGAATCTTTCGATGGTGTTCATTTCAAGTTTTGACGCGCCCATTCGGTTACTTTTTTATGCCATTGAATATGGCTTATTTTTCTATTCTCAAGCGCAAATTCGGTGATTACTTCACTCGTCACATTTGGTAAAAACCCGCTCACAAATTCTTCCTTGTATGCGCCGTCTTCAAGATGCAATATTTTCAGTTCTTTACCTTCAAAAAGCCAAATTTCTTTGATGCCGAGTTCTGCATATAATTCAAATTTGCCAAGTGAACTGTGGGTAACATCAATTTCGATTGCCAAATCGGGCGCAGGATTAATCCTCAAGTCAAGAGCATCTTTGCCGCGCATAAAATCGGCTTTTTCGCCAAAATAAAACGCGCAATCAGGTTCTAAGCCGTGTTTTAAATCGCGTCGCTTCAGCGTGCTTGCACCGATACAGTGAGTTTCAACTTCCATTTCCAAAGCAAAAATATCAACTAAAGTGTAAATCGCAAAAATCGGTATTTCGTGTTCGGGTAACGGCATAACTTCTAAAACTCCTCGGTCATATAAAAGTTTTGGATTGCGCCTTTTAGGAAACAGGTCGAGCAAATCTTCATAAGTTTCCCAACTGACATCGAAGAAAACCGCGTGTTTGCGCTCCTCAATCGCCAGAGCAATTGATTTTTCACTGATTTCGGGTAATTCTAAAACGGCTGACATTTTCTAAAACTCCTTAACTATTTTCTCTCTGAATTTTATCATTATTCAGTGATATTCTTCGGTATTTAATTGCATTTTTTGAATTTAATCACCCGCAACAAAAACGGTCATTTTCCATTGACCGTTTTTCTTTTCAAAACAAGCGCGATAATCAATCGGACTACGGACAAATTCCGCGCTGACGTAGCCTTCTTTTCCGCCCAAAGTTTTGACTTTTAACCAAAGATACTTGTCTTTGTTATTTTTCTTGCTGACCGAGTTTTCATAATCAACTTTCACGACATTAAAAGACAATTGAGTATCTACTTTCGCCGATAAATCGGGTTGGGCGCGTAAATTCACATTGCTGCCGAAAATTACTTGATTCTCGAAAGCGTCCAAATCGTCGGGAAACGCGGTAAAAGAATATGGAGCGCAAAAGAGATTATTTTTCCCTTCTTTGATAAATGTTCCGCCGTTTGAGAGAACAGAAAACAATTCATCCCAAAGTTCGCTCTTCGGACTGTTGATTTTCCACATTTTTTTGAAGTCTTCGATGCCGTCATCGCCGCCGAAACTGGCTTTGATATTTGGGTCGAGAACGCTGAGAAGATGCTTCTTGTCGTGTTTTTTGACGGCTTCGATTAGTTTTTCCCTGAAATTGCTGAATGATGCGTCTGTTTTGCCTTCGTCAACGGGACGAACATAGCGTTCCTGCGCCGAAATATTTGCTGAAATATCTAACAGCAAAAAAAGCAAAACAACATGAATTATTTTTTGTTTCATCTTTATTCTCCGTGCGAAATTTCCTCACCCGTCCACTGTGTTTTGCGCGAATGTTGAATGTCAAATTGGTCTAAAATTCTAAAACATAAATGGTCAACGAGTTCTTCGATAGTTTTCGGACGGTGATAAAAACCCGGACTAGCGGGTAAAATTTGCGCTCCCGCACGAGAAAGTTTGAGCATATTTTCAAGGTGAATCGCGTTATACGGCGTTTCGCGCGGAACAAGAACCAATTTGCGACCTTCCTTTAGAGTTACATCGGCGGCGCGATGGATTAGATTTGTTCCCGCGCCCGAAGCAATCGCACCCAAAGTTCCCATCGAACACGGCACAACAATCATTCCGGCTTGTTTGTTTGAACCGGACGCGGGTTTCGCCGCCAAATTATCGAGCCGCCAAAAACGGATAATTTTTGAATCTTTTGCCAAACCAAGCCATTCGTTGATTTTTTCCGCATTCGGTTCGCGCAGATTCGCGCCTGTTTCAACCTGCGCGACGGTTGCGGATGTTCCCGACAATATAAGATTTATCGTTTCAACTGCGCCGCTCTGCACCAAAAGTTGCAGTGTTCGATAAGCGTAAATCGTGCCTGATGCACCTGTAACAGCGACTGTTAATTCCATAAAAGCATTCTAACCATAACCTCTTTGATAAACAAAATTGCCCGCTTAAAATCTATCGCTTCATATTGGGCAGAAGCCCGCGCGTGAACAAGGGCGGATTTTGCAAGTTGGCAGCAGCACCAGGCAGAAAGCAGTAAAGTTTCGACTGCCGACTGCCACTGCCTTCTGCCGACTGTTTTGCGCCCTTGCTCACGCGCGGGCTTCTGCCTCCGATACTAAATTTGACACAAGCGATGAGAAATTCACCGTTTTTTGTTTTAGAGAATGTTAGCAGTTAGAATAAATTTATGGAAACAAACGAGATTCAAAAAATTTTGGCATCGCACGCGAGCGGAATAATTTCAACCGACGAAGCAACCGCTAAACTGAAAAATCTTTCGTATGAAGACATCGGTTACGCCAGAGTTGACCACGCCCGCGCGACGCGGCAAGGTTTTCCCGAAGTAATTTTCGGTCAGGGAAAAACGCGTGAGCAAGTTATAGGAATTTTTGAACGCCTTATCGCACGCGCACCGAATGTTTTAATTACGCGCACGACAGCCGACATTTTCGGCGAAATCCGCAACATTTATACCGAATCCGAATGGCACGAAACGGCAAATTTAATCCGTGTCTTTCGTGATAAAACCGAACTCGGAGTCGGTGAAATTACAATTGTTACCGCCGGAACAAGCGATATTCCGATTGCCGAAGAAGCCGCGCTGACGGCGGAAACGATGGGAAACCGCGTCAAGCGAATTTGGGACGCGGGCGTGGCGGGAATTCATCGGATTTTGGCGGAACGAGAAATTTTGCAAAATTCGCGCGTCGTTGTCGTAGTTGCCGGAATGGAAGGCGCGTTGCCGTCGGTCGTCGGCGGGCTGGTCAAAGTTCCGGTTATCGCCGTTCCGACAAGCATCGGTTACGGCGCGTCTTTTAACGGTCTTGCCGCGCTTTTGGGAATGCTCAATTCCTGCGCGTCAAATGTTACGGTCGTCAACATTGACAACGGTTTCGGCGCGGGTTTTGTCGCAAGTCTGATAAATCGTCGTTGGGAAGCAAAAGCAGATTGATTAACAAAATTACTACTAACGTCAGTTCGGGATAAGCCGTCGAAGACGGCGAGATAGTTGTAGCCGACACGCAAGTTGTGGGAATGAATTAAGCCGTCAAAGTAAGCTATCGAAGACGAGCGACATAAATTTGTGTCGCCGTTTTCAACGGCTTTGCGTGAATCTCTTTTCCCATAGCTTGCGCTATGGGCTACAAATATGCGCGTCGGTTTCACCGACTCAAAGATGAATTTCTTATCCCAAACTGACGTTATTACTAATCTTAAATCTTAAATCTTGAATCTTAAATTTTGAATCTTGAATCTTAAATCTTGAATCTTGAATCTTAAATCTTGAATCTTAAATCTTGAATCTTTACGGATTCAGCAAAATCAAAAGTCTGTCCGCCCAATCGGATTTGGTGTTTTGCAGAATTTCGTATTGAATCATTGCGGAATCACGGTCGCCGAGTTTGAGATACGCTTTTCCAAGATTAAAACGCGCCTTTTCAAAGTTGGAATTATAGTTGACGGCGTTGTTAAAAGCATCAACGCTTTCTTCGGTTTTTCCCAACTCAAAATAGCTTTCGCCCAAATAATTATAGGTTTTCGCGTCGGGTTTGTATGTTTTTAACTGCTCAAATGCGGCGAGCGATTCGTTATATTTTTTTTGTTTGAAATATGCCGTGCCAAGCAATTCATAAGCATTGGCATAATCCGGCTTGAGCGCGACGGCGCGTTTATACGCGAGAATTTCTTCATCCGTGCGACCTAATTTATTGAGCGAAAGTCCGAGCGCGTATTGCGTGTCGGCGTTGTTGGCATCAATTTTTGTCGCTTGTTTGTAAGCCTCAGCCGCATCTTTATATTGTCCGAGCGCGAAACTCGACGCGCCGATATTAACATACGTTTCCGACCATTCGGGGCGAAGTTTTGCCGCTTGTTTTGATGCTTTGAGCGCGTCGGCGTGTCGTCCGAGCATTCCGTAACAAAATCCTGCCTGATACCAAGCCTCGGCATAATTTCCATCAATTTCGACGGCTTTTTCAAAATACGTGACGGCGCGGGCATAATCGTCCCGCGATAAAATACCGAGACCTTGCGAATACAAACTTTGGGCGGCGGCGCGTTTATTTTTTTGCGACTGCGAGTTGAGCGATGAAAAGGTTTGCAATTCGCCGATTTTCAGTTGCGAAATTCTTTCACTCGGAACGGCAAAATTAAGGCTTTGACCTTCGGCGGCTTGCAATGTCGCCACGCCGATAACCTGTCCGAGCATATTGACGACGGGCGAACCGCTCGAGCCGGGTGAAATCGGCGCGGTGATTTGGATAATTTTACCGTAACCCGGAATTTCCCGGACGGCGGAAACAATACCGTTGGATACCGAGCCTTCCAACCCGTAAGGATTGCCAACCACGACGATTGATTCGCCTTCCTGCGGCACGGCGCGAACAATCGGCAAAGGAATAGCCTCGCCTTCCGGCACATTAACCTGCAACAAAGCCAAATCGCCTTCGCCGTCAATCGCCAAAACTCCGCGAGCGACAAACTTTTTGCCGTTCATTAGATGAATTTCGACGCGGCTTGATTTTTCAATAACGTGGCGGTTTGTGATAATTTTATCTTTTGAAACAAAAAAACCGCTTCCGCGTGAAATCGTCGCGCCTTTCGCGTCAAAAGTTTCAATCGCCACCGCCGAAGGTTTCACGCGGCGCACAAGGTCAGGCAGATAATCCTGCGCGAAAACCGTGATAACGCAAGCAGAAAGCATCAGCAGAAAAAGAAAAATGTTTTGGGCGGCGGATTTTATCATTGTTTTACCGAATTTTCTTTTGGAATTATAAAGGTTTTATCTCAATCAAACAAACTTTGACCAAAATAAAATGATTTCCCTTGCCAAGATTATGTTGACATAAATAAGCTAAACTATTTAGTAAGATGCGAATCAGTAGTTGAAAACGAGTAAATAGAAAGCAACTGCGAGTTTTCCCCAACAGTGTAGCATCAAGCCGTCAGCAGAGCGAACTTTACTGGCTTTTTGAATGTTGGTTTTCTCGTTAATCCAGTTAAAAAGGCTTTCAATCGGTTGGCGAAATTTGCTGACTAAAAGATTGTGATATTTTTCAAATTTGGTTAAGTCTTTGCCTTTCGGCTTTTTGTATCCGGTGTAAAGAGAAGTATCTTGTCGCTTTAGGATTTGCTCGAACTCCGGTTCAGGATAAGCGAGGTCGGCGATAAGGGTGGTGTTTGGCAGTTCGAGATGTTGTTCTTTGGCGGCGGTTAAGTCGTGATGCGAGGCTTCGCAGAGCCAGATTTGCGTCGGGTTGGGCAATCGGGCAAAGCGACGTTCGGCAATAACGTGCAGAGGAACGCCGTGAAAATAGGTCTTTTTCGCCGCACAATAGCCGACATTCGCTATCTCGCGGGCAACTTTGGCAGAATAAGCGTGTCCGTTTTGGGCAAGTATTACGGGAAATGAATCAATCAAATGGTCGATTTCCGGGTTTTGAAGGGCGTGCAGATGCTCTGAAAAGTTTGCTCTAACAGGTTCAAGCGATAACAAAAAGTTTGATAACTCGGCAGCAGAGGAAACCACTGAGCCCAGTAGTTTTCAATCAAATCGTAGATTTGTCGTTTATTGAATTTACCTTCGAGATGCCCGAAAAACCAGATGCAGACGAGTTCCTGGTCGGTAAAACGAGGCTTTCGATTATTACTGGCACGTTGAAAACAAGTTGTGGAACGAGTATCGTAAATTTGACAGACAAACAAATAAAGTTGAATAAGTTGATTTTCCATAGATAAGAAAATTCTACCAATCAACCTCTTTGTCTGTCTTTTCAACTACTGATTCGCATATAAGAATATCTATTCCAACTTTGCGGAATTCCTACAACCGCACTTGGTAAATATGGATCTGGACTTGTAAATCTACCGTGATTTGAATTGTAGTATCTGGCTTGAGCATAATCGAGAGAAGATTCATTATCGCGTTCATACGCGGTGAACTTTTGACGAACATCATCCGCCGCGTAATGCAGATTGATGTTTCTCTGGGCTGTCTGCGTCGAACCGATTTCTTCTCCGAACGGGAGAAAATCTCGCCGTGAAATGACACCGCCGTTGGCATCGGTTGTAATGCGCGGGCTTCCCAGATGGTCGTTTGTCAAATAACTTACCTTTGCTTCCGATGCGGGCGCAACCGTTGTCGCATACTCCGCCACCATTCTACCTGATGCGTCATAGACAAACAGAGTTGTTTCCTGTGTCGAGAAGATATATTTTTTGACGCGCTTGCCGTCGCCGTCATAGTAGTATTGCCCGACGACGACATTATTAACATCCCGAACTTCTTTTTGTTTATTTTCTGCGTCATAAACAAATGTTCGACCTTCGGCATCGGTGATAACATTTCCAGCTAAATCGTAAGTGTAGCCTTGTCCTGTGGTGAAACGATTGTTTGAAACATCAACCGTCGGATTGCATTGCATCTGCGAACAACTTCCTAAAGTCGTCGTGTTGTTCGTGTCGAAATTACGGTTGCCGTAGCGGTCATACA
>JBPCPU010000156.1:0-8749 GCA_050998795.1 Pyrinomonadaceae bacterium | reverse complement strand
CGAAACATAATGCGAGTCAAAACTGCGACCTTCCTGCATCAGGCGAACATTTGTGCGGACAATAAAATCATCCGGGCTTAAAACGTGCAAAGTTCCGAGCATAAACAACGAAAGCCACAACGCGCCCCACGCAAATTGCTGACGCATTCCGCGCAAAACCGTCAGCGCAAACCAAACGAAAATCAACGCCAGCAAAACCATAACCGCCATTGGATAAAATCTGATGGTCGTCAAACCATAACCCAAATTTCCGGTTAAAAGAATTAATCTTTGAGTGGCGGAAATCATTATGACAAACAATAAAATGATTTGAATTCCCGCCAAAACGCGATAAATCTTTTCATTGACGGGCGAATCTTTTCGCAAAAGCCAATGCGAAATGAGCAAAATCGGCAGCACGAGCGCGGAAACCGTAACGAGTTCGCCGAAACCGCGCCGCGCATAATCGGCGAGTTTGAAATCGGGCGTATTCTGCACCAAATCCATTCCGCCGAAAAGATACGGAATCTGCACGACGACAAAACTCAAAAACAACAGGTTTATCAAACCCAAAATAATAACGGTTTCGATTGCGCCGAGCGTGAAGTAGTTTGGCAAAACCGAATTGTCAAAATTCTGCCATTGCCATTTTTTCTTTTCTTCCGGCTTCGGCTTTTCTTCAATTTTCGGCGCGTCTTCTTCCTTAATTTCGGTTACGCTCAAAATTTGCGGCTTTGTTTTATCTTTATTTTCCAAAAATGTTTCCGTTATATCGCCCGAAAAATTTTCAACCAACGAACCGCGCAAATATCCGGCGACAATCCACGAAAAAAAGCCAATAAAAAATATATGTCCGACTAAAATGTCCGGCTGGATGTTGAAAGTTTTTTCGATAATGCCTTGAAAAACTGCATCAGCCGCGACAAACAACGCGCCGAAAACAAGCAAAATCGGTATCGCAATTGCCAAGCCTCTTAAAACGGAAATCAGATGCTTCGACCAACCTTTTTGCGGAATCGTTTTCCATCCGACATCGTTAAAAATCAGGAAAAACGGAGCAAATCCCGCGCTGATGCCCGACCAGACAAAGCCGACAATGTAATGAAAAACTCCGGCAATCTGTGTTTTTATTTTCAAAGCGGGCAAGGTCAAAACAGCTAAAATTGTCAAAATCGCCAGCGTGTCGAAAATTTTCAATTCCATCGCATCGCGCCAAACAAACAGTGCCGCAAAGAAAACCAACGCGCCGCTCAAAAGAATTGTCTGCGTATTCCAAAATTCCTGTCGGCGACGCAAAATCAACATTGTCATCGCCGCCACCAACGCGCCGATAAAAAGAAAAACATTCAAACCCCACGGCGTTGCGCGTAACAGCACGTCGCCCAAAATGCCGAGCAGAACGGCGGCTTGCAAAATCTCTAAACCTGTTTTTGTTTTCTCGTTCATAATTTAATTTCTAATTTGTATTGCTTTTCAAATCAAAACCAGCGTGATAACCACTGCGGCGACTGTGGATTTCCTCAACTTTTCGCTAATTTACGGCGATTTGTTCGTTTGTTTCCAACTTAAAATAATTTTGCTTGTGCAAAATACTGTCTTCGTCGCCAATTAAAATTGCTTCAATAAAGTGGTCAATGCCGTAGCCTTCCCGAATATCGAGGCGCGGATTTTTTACGTCCGGCGGCAAATCAAAGATGATTTCCTTTTCAAAACTTTCGACGGGCGAAATTTTTCTATCAAATGGCGGCTGTTCGCCAAGTTGAGTTTCGGCTTGCTCGTCGCGTTTGAATTCGCGGTTTTGGTCGTCAACAACGTGCGCGTCAACCGTATTTAAACCGAGCGTTGCCTGTTTCGCGTCGCTCGAAACTTTTACTTTGACAATATAAAATTCGCCGTTTGCCGTTTTATCGCCGAGCGTTTTTGTTCGTCTCACGTCTGTAACTGCCGTGTGCAGATGGCAATCGAAATAAAATCCGCAAAACTCCTTCGGCTCATTAAGTGCGAGCGTTCTTTCCATGCTGAAAAACGAGGCGCAAAACAGCATGAAAATGTAAGCGGCAAACCACGTCGTCAGTCCGCCCCAAACAAAATGTTTCAGCCAAGTTTTTTTAGTAAAATAAGAAATTGTCAACAAAAGTGCGGCAACGATTAAACCGCCGATTGTCATTATCATTAAAACTACGCCCATAACTTCACCTCAATTAATTTCTGAAAATAATGCTTGCTCGAAAAAGCAGGAACAAATATCCAAGCAATAAATTTTGTATTGCGCCAATAAAGAAAAATTCGGAGATGCTGAGAATTGCCAATGCAAAGCAGTTAAAAAATAAAAAGCCGAAAACCGAAGTCCAAAAGAAACTCCAAATAGTTCGTCTGAAGTTAAACCCAAATAAAGAACACTGCGGCGGATATTTCCACAAAACCCAAATTGTAAAAACCAAAACAAGCGGCGCGAACAAAATCCAAGCAGCCACAAATTGAAATAAACCGAGTCCGATTGAATCGGCATCAACCGGATAAATATCGTTTGTCAAATTGGTTTGTAAAATCTGCCATTCAAAAATTGGCGCAGTTATGTAGATTAGGAACGTCAGCATAAAAATATGAAGACTGTCTTTGGGCGTTTTCCACATTGCAAAGAAATTCGACCAAGTATCTTCTAAAGAGTCTTCAATTAGAAACATAATTTTGATTTTCGATTTATATCAAACATTTCCTTTCATCGCGTTTATCAACGCTTCCATGTGATTTAGATAACGATTCAATGCTTCGCGTCCGTCGTTTGTAATTTTGTATTCGGTCAGCGGAACGCGCCCGTTAAATGATTTCAAACATTCGAGATAGCCTGCGTCTTCCAATTTTCGTGCGTGAACGCTGATATTGCCGTCCGTTGTGTTTAAAAGATTTTTTAAATCCGTAAAAGACAAACTTTCATTCGCCGCCAAAGCGGAAATTATTCCAAGCCGCATTCGTTCGTGAATTACTTTATCGAGTTCGCTCGAAACATTCTCCGCCGCTTTCTCAATTTTTAAAGCATGTGGTTTTGTAATTTCTTCTACTTGATTTTCTTTTGCTGTTGCTGAATTTCTTCTTGCCATAATTTTTATTAACCGCGAAACACGCTTAAATCAAATATAAATTTAATGAAAGATTTGAAATTTCAAATCTTTTTTCGTGTCTTTCGCGTGTTTCGCGGTTTCCAAATCTATCCGCCAAATTTTCGTGCGATAATAATTCCGAAAATAATGTGCAAAACGCCGAAACTCAAACCCATCATCGAATTGCCGAAACCTGTCGGGAGAAAAAATGCAATTGCACCGAGCGCGATAAAACACCATCCCATAATCGGCACGACTCTGACGGAAAACGAGCCGCCCGTTACAACCGCCGCGCCGTAAAGTAAAATCCAAACAGGAATCATTACTTCAAAATGTCCGAATCGCCAGAGTCCGAGCGTGATAAAAACGCCGCAAATCAAAGGCGGCAAAAAACTCATCGCAAATTTTTTAGCGGGAACTGAAAATAATGACGATTTTGTTATTTTCGATTTTTGCCACATTGCAAAAAGTCCGATTGCAAATGCTAAAACCGCTTCAATAAACCAGACAATTAACCAATCTCGAATCAGCGGTTGGAAATTTGCGATAACCGCCGCCGCAATTGCCGTTACGCCCATAAAAATTCCGCCGTAGCCCGGAACTGCCGTGAAATGTGTCGAGCGTTCCATCGTTTCACGGATAAATTTTAAATTATCAAACGCTCTGTCACCGATATTCACCGGCGGTTTTGTTTCAATTTCCTCTTTTCGGATTGCCTGTGTCTGTGCCATATAGTTTGGAATTTATACCAAGTTGTTTTGTTTGTCAAGAGCTTTATGACATAAAGTAAAAATTTATAACAAATTTCAGACTTATCAATTCTTAGGACTTTCTCAAAAACGGGAAAATAGACTGCGGACGGGCGCGGATAATTTAATCAAATAAAATCAGCGAAAATCCCTTTAATCAGCGTCATCCGCGGTCTATTCCTATTTTTCAAACAAATGTTTTTTCTAAAAATGAGAAAGTCCTTTATTCTGAGAAATTATTCAGGAAGTTGGTTTGTGTAGTTTATATGCAGAAAATTACTGATAATTACTGATAAGGATAAAAAAATGATATAAAACAAATTTTTATTCTTCGTCTTCATCCAGGTCCTGGTCGTCGGCAACCCAGGCGACAAATAGCCGCAGCCAGTTATCTTTCGGTTCGACAATGTTCACGCCGACACGAGTTGTGCCGTGCGCGGCGGGCGCAATCCGTATAACCTGTGCTTTTACTTCAACCGGAATGCCGTCGGGACGGTGTGAACGCAGATAAAGATTTTCGCCGGGCGCAATTTTTTGATTTAAGTGGAAAAGTGCGCCGGTCGTTGAAATATCGTCGGTTTCGGTCGGCTCAGACCACGCCGCGCCGTCGTCAGCGCGTCCCGAAATAACAATCGGCAGACGCAGCGGCATCCGAAGCGCAAAGCGTTTTTCTTCAAATTGCGGTTGCATATTGGTTGACATACCAAATTCGGCAGCGTTGATTGAAATTCAGTAAAACGATGAACAGTTTAACACGAAAAGTTACAAAGAAATACAGCCAATCGAAAGTTTTTTGTAAAACGAGAATAAAACTTTCCAATTACGGAATATACCAGCATTGACCTTTCTTTTTCTTATTCGACTATCTAAGCCTGACATAGTTATACTATAAGCATAAAGAAAATTGCTACGTTTATTTACAAAAAAACATTACCGGGAGAAATAAAACTTATTATGTCGCAAACGGAAATCAATCGTAAGGTTGTTATTTTAGGTTCGGGTCCGGCAGGTTTGACTGCTGCTATTTATGCTTCAAGAGCGCAGCTTGAGCCGATTGTGATAGACGGACCGCAGCCGGGCGGACAACTAACGATTACCACCGATGTTGAAAATTATCCGGGATTTTCCAAAGGAATTATGGGACCGGAAATGATGAACGAATTTCGCGCTCAAGCCGAACGCTTCGGCACGGAAATCATCAACGTCTGGATTGATAAAGTTGATTTATCGAAAAGACCGTTCACGCTCTACGGCAAAGACAGTCAGGACAGCGAAGAAATCTCCACAATAATCAAAGCTGAAACTTTAATAATTTCAACGGGTGCGTCGGCGAAATGGCTCGGCGTTCCGGGCGAAGAACCTGTGCCGGAAGGTTTGGGCGGCAACGGCGTTTCAGCGTGCGCGACGTGCGACGGTTTCTTTTTTCGCGGCAAGCCGGTCGTGATTGTCGGCGGCGGCGACACGGCAATGGAAGAAGCGATGTTTTTGACGCGCTTTGCTTCAAAAGTTACACTGATGCACCGCCGCGATTCGTTCCGCGCCTCAAAAATTATGCAGGAACGGGTTTTTAATAACGAGAAAATCGAAATTATGTGGAATACGGGAATCCGCGAAATTCTCGGCACAAAGGAAGAAGGCGTAACCGGCGTGAGAATCTTCAACACCCAATCGAATGAAGAAAGTCTTTTCCCGACGCAAGGAGTTTTCGTCGCCATCGGACACAAGCCGAATACAGACCTTTTCAAAGATTGGCTGGAAATGGACGAAACCGGCTATCTCAAAACCGAAGGGCGCACGATGAAAACCAACATCGAAGGCATTTTCGCTTGCGGCGACGCGCAGGATTCTTATTATCGGCAAGCTGTAACGGCGGCGGGAACAGGTTGTATGGCAGCGATTGATGCCGAAAGATTTCTCGTCGAACACGGCGAAGCGGTGAAAAATACGGAAACAAACTGGTAAAAGTGCAGTACAATTTTGGAAACGAATGAACGCAATCAGAGAGAAAACACAGTTTCAATTACCGAAACGCTTGCAAGGCGTTCAGCCGACTTTAATCCGCCGGATATTTGAACGTGCGTTGCCCGACAGCATCAATTTTGGTTTGGGCGAACCGGATTTGCCGACACCGCAGTTTATCCGCGCAGAAGCGGCGCGGGTAATTTTAGAAGAACAAAACGGTTACACAAACCACGCCGGACTTCCCGCCTTGCGCGAAAAGATTGCGGCAAGCTATCCGCATCTTAATTTGCAATTGAATCAAGTTTGCGTAACAGTTGGCTCGCAGGAAGCGATGACCGCCGCGTTTCTAGCGATGATTGACGAAGGCGATGAGGTTTTGATTCCGAATCCGTCATTTCCGGCGTATGAAAACTGCGTCAAAATTTCCGAAGGCATTCCGGTTTTTTATCGTTTGCCCGCCGAAAAGGATTTCGGATTTGACATCGAAGAATTTAAATCGAAAATCACGCCGAAAACGAAAGCGGCAGTTGTCATTTCACCATCCAACCCGACGGGGAAAATTTTCACAAAAGAAGATTTGCAGCAAATTGCTGACGTTTTGAAAGATACAGGAATTTATTTGATTTCCGATGAGATTTACAGCGATTTGTATTTTACCGATAAAAAACCTCATTCTGCTTCGGAATTTTACGATAAAACTTTGATTGTCAGCGGATTATCAAAATCTTTAAGTATGACGGGCTGGCGCGTCGGCTGGCTGGCGAGTTCGCAAGCCGATGTTGTCAAAGCCGCGCTCACTCTGCACGGATTTTTAGCCGTTTGCACCTCGACAATTTCGCAGAAAGCATCGCTCCTCGGCTGGACGAAAGAAGCCGAAAAAGCCAAAGCCGAAGCGCGGGAAATTTACCGTCGGCGCGGTGAATTTTTGATAAAACTTCTGCAAGATGAACTCGGCTTGCGCGGAACTTCGCCCGAAGGCGCGTTTTACACAATGGTTGATATACGCAAACTCGGTGACGATTTGGAAGTTGCGGAAAAGTTTCTGCAAAACCGCGTGATTACAGTTCCCGGAATTGCTTTCGGCAACGAAGCAAAAGGATTTTTGCGCGTTTCGTTCTGCAACGACGAAGAGAAAATAATCGAAGGTGTGCGAAGGATGAAAGAAACTTTAACTTGACCTTATCCATTTTGAAAACGCCGATTATCAATACAAGGTTTGACTTATTGGTTAGCTCTTTAGTTTTCTCAATTTTGTTAATGAATGATTCACTATCTGGCTGCAAAACCCTGAAATTTTTGAAAATTGACTTCTGCTCCGACAGCTATCTTCTGATTTTGCGAAGTATTTCGCAAAAAATGAGCTTTTGACTACTCTTGAATTGTCATTTTCACATATCAATTTATATGTTTAGATAATTCTGCAATAATTTACAATTTTTTTAAGCGAACGAGCAAAAAATCCTTTTTTTATAATTATATTAGTGATATAATTTTTAGTCCATAATATTGAACAATAAAAATCAAAACTAGTTCTTGTAACATAAGGAGGTTACTATGTTTTTAGTAAAAGAATTAAAGGTAAAAACATACCTTTTTGGAATTTCATTCGTTATCGGAATGCTTTTGCTTTCGCAAAGTGTATTGGCAAGCACCATCTCAGGTACTGTGTATGATAATCATAGAAATCCGTTGTCTGATGTAGATGTCGAATTACTTAATGATTATTATCAACAGATAAATCGTACTCGGACCGACGGTTCCGGCAGGTATCAATTTTCCGGCTTATCTGATGGAAGATATTCAGTGAATGTTTTACCCTTTCGATATGATTTAATAGAACAATCTCATCCTATTGAAATCAATACTATAAATGCTAGGGGTGGGCAGGGTAATACCTTTATAACTGAAGATTTCTATTTAATGCCCAAAAAAGGAAGTTTGGCAGATAGTGAAATAGGGGTGATTTTTGCACAAGAAGTTCCCGCGGAAGCAAAAAAAGTATACGAACAGGCTGTTAAAGACATCTCTAGATCTCGCAAAGACGAAGGTCTTAGCGGCTTAAGAGAAGCCATCAAAATTTTCCCCAAATACTATCTTGCTTTGTATCAATTAGGTAAGGAACTTTCTATAAAAGGCGAATACGGTGAAGCCGTTCCTATTCTTATAAGAGCCGCTGAAGTCAATCCGCAAAGCCCGACAACTCTCTACTACTTGGGTTATTCTTTGCTTAAACTCAACTACAGCAAGCCTGCTATTATTGCCTTAACTCAAGCACATATTCTTGCTCCAGCTTCAATACAAGTTCTTTTCGTTCTTGGAAAAGCCGAACGGTTAGAGAGTAAATACGAGGATGCGGAAAAACATCTCCTTCAAGCTAAAAAATTGTCTAAGGTTGGCGTACCTGAAATTTATAAAGAACTTGCTCAACTCTATGCTAATAATTTAAGAAAATATAAAGAAGCGGCGGACGAGCTTGAACTCTATATGAAAGCAAGTAAGCTTAGTAATGAGGAAGAGCAAAAAACAAAAAAAATAATAAATGATTTACGAGAAAAAGCAAAAACTCAATTAAGTAAAAGTTAGAATAGGATAGTTCTAAGATTACGAAAATACTTTTATTGAAATCTGCAAAAACGTAAATTTGTCGCCTAAGTAACTAAAGCGGTTAAAGTTTGAATATACGGGGCGGAAGCCCGCGCGTCAGCAAGGGCTGTCTTTGAATTTAGCCCTCCTTGACAGTCGGGCTTCTGCCTTTGTACCTGACACTCAATCCGTAACCGCTCTAGTGTGCGGGCTTCTGCATTATGTTACAAAACTTTGGCTTACCTGCTTATTAGTCTGTAAATTAAAATTTGTTCGGTTTTAGTCGTTTCTTTTTCTTATGAAGAAACAACACATTAAACTAACCGAAACGGACGAACGATATTTGACAACGCTTTTGAGTAAAGGTCAACTTCCGGC
>JBPCPU010000124.1:0-3607 GCA_050998795.1 Pyrinomonadaceae bacterium | reverse complement strand
CCCGAACCACAAAATCTACATCCACGGCAAACGGTTTAGCCCACTCTTTGGCATCACCTCTCATCCACGCTTCGGACTGTTTGGCAATAATCGCCCGGATGGTTGCTTCGTCTTCAGATAAATGTTCTTTCATAATTTCCCCCTTTTAATCTTTTTATTTTCTCCTGATTGTTATGCTGCAAATCAAAGCTGGCTCATTCCGCCGTCGGCGATGATTTCCGTGCCGAGAATAAAAGACGAATCCGACGAAGCCAGAAACAGCGCGGCTTTGGCAATTTCTTCCGAGCGTCCGAATCTGCCGAGCGGAATTTGACTTTTAATGTTTTTGGTAAGTTCTTCAAGCTGTTCGGGCGGCAAGCCCCAACGGTCGTAAATCGGTGTCTGGACGGGACCGGGACTGAGCGCGTTGACGCGAATTCCGCGCCCGACAAGTTCGGCGGAAATGGTTCTCGCAAACGAAATCACCGCCGCTTTGCTCGCCGCGTAAATGCTCGAATTCGGCATTCCGATATGCGCGTTGATGGAAGTGTTCAGGACAATCGAAGCGTTATCGTTTAAAAGCGGCAAAGCCTTTTGAATCGTAAAATACGCGCCCTTCAAATTGACGTTCATCTGCAAATCGAAATCTTCTTCGGTGACGGCTTCGAGCGGTTTGAAAATTCCGATTCCGGCGTTGACGAAAAGCACGTCAATCTTACCGAAACGCTCTTTTACAGCATCATAAAGTTTATCAATGTCGGCTAGTTTTCCTACATCGGCTTGAATTGCCAGAACCTCGCCGCCGATTTCCCTCTCGGCTTCCGCCAGAGTCTTTTCGTCGCGTCCCGAAATAACGACACGCGCTCCTTCGCGGGCGAATTCTTTCGCCGTCGCCAGCCCGATGCCGCTGTTTCCGCCCGTAATGACCGCAACTTTTCCGTCTAATTTATTCATTTTGTTTTCCTTCTTTTTCAATTGGATTTGATAAATTTGCAATTAGAAAAACGAGACTTGCGCTGCCGAAGATTTATAGAGTATTTGATTGGACAACTGCCATAACTCTTTCTCCTTAATTTCCTGTCAACAAAAAATCGGGCAAATTTTTATTGCCTATTTTTACAAAGATTTTCCTAAAGCGATTTACTTGTTTTACAGATTCGCGGGCCAAGATTAAGAAACGTGTAAAGTGAGTTACTAAATACCCCAGTCCGCCGCCCGCTTTTTCATTTCTTCAGGCGATAAGTCTTCGATGTGCGTGGCGAAGAACCACGAATGTCCAAACGGATCTTCTAGCACCACCATCCGGTCGCCGTGAAACTGCTCCGTGGGCGGACTTATCACCTTGGCTCCTGCAATCACGGCTTGCTTCACCAGCGCATCCACGTCGTTCACATAGACAAGAATCTGCACGGGTGTGCCGCCGATTGATTGCGGACTAAGAAAGTTCATCTCCGGTATCTCGTCGCGGAGCATTATCAGTGCCTCGCCGATTCTTAATTCGGCGTGACCAAGTTTGCCATCCTGTCTAGGTATGCGTATCGCCTCGCTCGCGCCAAACGCCTTCTTGTAGAATTCAATCGCACGAGTCCCGTCTTTTACGTTCAAGTAAGGCATTGCGCCGCGGTAGTTTTCAGGGATTGGATTTACTTTGTCTGTCATAATTGTTTCCTCATATATCCAAATGGATGCTCTAACCGAAGCGATTATCTATCGGCGCATCCGGTTCAACCGATAGCCCTCGATAGAATTTTATTTACCGTAAATCGCGTTGACTAAAGCCGTCGGGAATTCTCCGACCATTCCGGCGACGGCGGTGTTGGTTAAACAAATCACCGTCAGCTTCTTACTTGGGTCAACGAAATAACTGTGTCCGTAGATTCCGCCCCACTGCCAGGTGCCTGCGCTCTGCGGTGATTTGGCGGCAATCGGGTCTTTTAATATGGATAACCCCAAGCTCCAACCCCAAGCATCGGGATTTGGGGCGGTATCAAGCGGAATGTCGCCAATCGCGTTTTCGGCAATAAGGCGCGCCGTTTCAGGCTTTAAAACGGGCGCGCCGCCTTTTCGCAACGCTTCCAGGAAATGAAAATAATCGTCAATCGTGCCGACCATTCCCGCGCCGCCCGAAGGAAACGCAGTCGCGTCGGTCGCCCGGCGAGGCGAGTAAACAATCTGACTGTTGCCGAAAGGTAAAGCGAACGGTTCGGTCATTCGCACCGGACGCGGGTTGCCATCTCCGTAAGGAGTGACAAGGCGAGCAGGATCACGAGCGAGAAAAGCCGTGTCTTTCATCTTTAACGGCGCGGTAACTTTGCGGCTGACGACTTCCGGCAGAGACGCGCCGCCCGCTTTTGCCACAATCGCTCCTAATACGTCGGTCGCCAACTCGTTCCCGGCTCGAACAGCAGCGGCGCGGCGGCAATCCGGCGCAAGTTTTCTTCCAAGGTAATGCCGATGTTATTCATCCCATCTGACACTTTCAGGCGGTGATACGCGCCGTCGGGTTGTTCCTGATCTACGGTATGCAGTCCGGCGGTGTGCGTCAGAAGATGACGAACGGTGATAAGAGGTTCACGCCCGTCGGTGAGTTTCGGGCGGAAATCAGGCAGGTATTTTGTGACGGGATCATTCAAACCGAGTTTGCCTTCGTCAACCAGCGCGAGCGCGGCGACTGAAACAATCAGTTTGGTCATCGAAGCCAGCCGAAAAACGGCTGTTTCGCGCAAAGGCTTTTTCGCTTCGCGGTCATTCAAACCGGCTGTCCGGCGATAAACAATTTTGCCGTCTCGCGCGACGAGCATCGTCGCTCCGACAATTTTTTCTTCTTTAACGGCGCGGTCAATGACGGCATCGAGCCGCTTTTTCATCGTGGAATTTTGTGACGACACTTGCGCCGCGCCGAAAATCGGATTTATTAAAATTGCAATTAGCAATCCCAAACCCGCGCCGCCGAAAATTCGCAGCGCGGCGCGTCTTGAGAATCGTTTTATTTTGCCGACTTCCTTCGATGTTTCATTGTCTTTCATTCGTATTTTACTCCTTAATTTAGATACTTCTGCAAATATACAAACGTCTATATGTTTCGCAAAAAATTTTGAAAAATTATTTTTTGCCGCTTGTCTCCGGCAACCGTAAGCGATTTTGCAGCTCGGCGATATATTCGTTCACGACTTCAGTGTTGACCGACCAAAACTTAAATTGCCCTTCGCTGCGCGGCTCTAACAGTCCGGCTTCGGTTAACTCCTTCAAATGATGCGAAACTGTCGCTTGCGAAACCGGAAACTCATCGCAAACCGCGCCGCAACACATCCCGTTATCGTCTTTCGCCGAGAGCATCTCAAAAATCTCGAACCGTCGCGGGTCGGCGAGTGCTTTGGCTACTTTTTGAAACTGTTTATTATCCATTTGCTTGCAAAGACACATTGGCATTTATCTATGTGTCCTGTCAACTCTCCGATGTTACCTGAGTCTTGAGGTTAATTTTTGATGAACGCCGTCATTTTCCGATGCCAGCCGTGCAAACATCCAATCTCTTAAACGCGAACTGCTGACTCCTGCCGATTTTGCGACCCGTTTGATCGTTGCATTCGGGTTGACGGTCAGCCTCTCGATACAATTCAGCAGATGC